>NZ_JBWKIR010000006.1:56405-341442 GCF_056432605.1 Streptomyces sp. NPDC045022 | reverse complement strand
GCTCGACCTCCTGGAAGGACCCCGGGTCCAGGAGCAGCTCGATCCGCTCCCGCGCCGTCAGCTTGCCCTTGGCGTGCTGCGCCTCGGTCGCCTTCCCGCTCGGACCGGCCAGCGCCTCCGCACGCACCATCCGCAGTTCCGCGACGCGCGCGCGGGCGGTGGCCACCTCCTTCGAGGCGCGGGGCATGTCATTCACGATGGTCACGGCGTGTCCCTCCCAGGTGGTGAGGCCCGGAGGAGGCTCCCACCGACAGACCGCCTGTGCGGTTGATGCGAGCGGGGGTACGGGCCGTATACGAATCAACCATGGGCGATGGCGGCTCTACCGCCAGCTGTACGGGGAGCGGTAGGCGGCGGGTGCCCGTTCCGGGCGCCAGCGCGGGACGCCGGGGCTCCGCCCCGCGCCCGGGTCTGCGCCTTGGTCGGCCAGCAGCGAGAACAGCACGACGGTGACCGCGGCCAGTTCCGCGTCCGTGGCCCGGCCCCGCTCCACCCGGAGCAGGGCGTGCACGCCGCTCGCCGGGCCGGCTCCCGCCTGGTCGAACCCACGGTCCGTGTCGCCCATGCCACCTCCTCTTTGCGGCAACCGTCCGGCATTGCGCTCAAGGGGGGCTTTCGGCGCGCTGGAAAAGTACTCGGTTCAATGGACGCGGTCGTGCCGCTGGTCCCCATGCGTGACAAGGTCGAGCACGCGCTCGGGAGCCGCCGCCAGCCAGGGCAGGACGAGGGACCAGAACCGCGCCAGGCGCTCGGCCGAGGGCCACTCCGCCTCCGCCATGCCGATCACCGCGAAACCGACCGTGGCCGCGACGATCGCCGTCGTCGCGTCGTCGGCCGAGACGTCCTGCGCCAGTTCTCCCGCATCCCGCGCCTGCAGGACCAACTCCCGCACGACGCCGCGCCACCAGTTGAGCAGCTCCGCGTCGCTCTTGCGCGACGGGTCGCCGCTCAGTTTGAATCCGGCCCGGAGCACCGGGTCGTCGGCGGCGGCGAGCAGCAGCCCGAACGCCGTACGGACCAGAGCCTGCAGCGCGGAGCCGGCTGCGCTCTGGCAGCCCTCGGCCAGCTGCTGCCCGGAGCCCGTCGCCTCGGACTCCACCTCCTTGGCCAGGTCCTCCTTGCTGGTGAAGTGGAAGTGCAGGGCGCCGGAACTGACCCCGGCCCGTTGGCTGATGACGGAAAGGGAGGCCATGGCGTACCCGTCGGCGGCGAACACCTCGGCTGCCGCGCGGATCAGGGCCTGACGCGTCCGCACCGCTCGGTCCTGCTTGACCACCACGCCTCCTAAAGCCTGGGAACGGTGACCCTAGCAAACCGCACGCTTGGTTTGTTTATAAGGTCTCCATCACCTCTCGGGCGACACCCACACCAGACCTCCATACCTGACGGGCGCCATCCGGACCGCCGGAGAGCAGCAGGACTCCGACGCCCCGGGCGGGGCGTCGGAGTCCTGCTGGTCGTCGCGTCCGGGTCAGTCCGCGGGGGTCAGGATGACCGGCAGCTCGCGGTAGGAGTTCATCAGGAAGCTCTGCATCGGCTGGAGTTCCTCCGGGGAGCAGGCCAGCCGCATCCGGGGGAAGCGCTCGAACAGCGCGGTGAAGGCGCCGGTGGCCTCCACCTCGGCGAGCGGGGCGCCCATGCAGCGGTGCGTGCCGTACCCGAACCCGAGGCTGTTCTTCTCGCGGTCCTTGCGCAGCACGTCGAAGCGGTCGGCGTGCTCGCCGTAGCGCTCGGGGTCCCGGCCGCCGGCCGCGAAGTTGACCAGGATCGGGTCACCCTTGCGGATGGCCACGCCGTCCAGATCGATGTCCTCCACGGCGAACCGCATCGGCGAGTAGGCACCGGGGGTGTGCACGCGCATGGTCTCGGCGGACACGTCCTGCCAGGTGGCCCGCCCCGCGCGGACGTGCTCCAGCTGGTCGGGGTGGCTCAGCAGCGCCCCCACCGCGTTGGTGATCAGGGCGGCTGTGGTGTCCTGCCCGCCCGCGATCATCAGGAAGAGGGTGCCGAACAGCTCCTCCTCGCTCAGCCGGTCCCCCTGGTCCCGTGCCTCGATCAGCGACGAGGTCAGGTCATCGCCGGGCTCGGCCCGCCTGGCCGCCACGTGGTCGGCCAGCAGCATGAACGCCTCCATCCGGGCCGCCTCTATCTCCTGACCGGACAGGGTGGTGCTGAAGACCTTGTGCAGCGCGGCACACAGGGCGTCCGTCGCCTCCCCCTGCGGAACCCCGAACAGTTCGCAGATGACCCGCATGGGCAGGAGCTCGGCGAAGGCGGCGCGCAGATCCACCGGCGTACCCGACGGGACGGCGGCGAGCTTGTCCACGAGTTCTGCCGTGATCTCGGCGACGCGGGGTCGCAGCGCCTCGGTCCGCCGCGCGGTGAACGCCCCGGCGACCAGCCGGCGCAGCCGGGCGTGACTCTCGCCGTAGGCGAACAGCATGTTCTCGTTGGCCACCCATGGATACAGCGGCCAGTCCTCGGTGATCTTCCCCTCGATGAACGCGGGCCAGTGCCGGCGGGCGTCCTTGGAGACACGCGAGTCGGTCAGCAACTGCTCCACGTACCGCTGTCCGACCACGGCCCAGGCGATGACACCGCCCGGCAACTCCACCTGGACGGCCGGGCCCTGGGCCCGCAGCATCGCCGCCTCACCTGCCAGGTCATGCCCCGTCACGTCCAGGGCATAAGGGCAGGAAGTCGTGTTCATCGTCGTTTCTCCCCGGGTCTCGGTCGTGCACACGTTTGCGTCGTGCCATGCCCAGGGGAGGGGCCCCCGCCCTCCCCTCCGAGGGCGCACGGAATCCACGCCCCCGACGACGTTCAGTTGTCGTACCGCCGCCTGCCGCCCGGTGCGGCGTCAGCCGGTGACGCCGACCTCCTCGGCGGCCGGGGCGGTCTCGTCCGGCGCGCCCTGCTCGCCGGCCTCACGCAGCTTCAACGCGGCCTGGTACACCCGGACCCCCCGGTCGGCGGCCGTGTCGAGCTGCATGAGCACCGCGGGGACCGCGATGCTCGCCATCAGGTGCCGCTGAAGGTCCGACACCCGCTGCGGCAGATCGGCATGATTGGACATGATCTTGGACAATACCTGAACGCCGGTGAACGCGCCGACGAACGTCCTGGCCGCGGCCTCCACATCGATATGGGGCAGCAGTTCGCCGTTCTTCCTGGCCTTGCAGAGCAGTTCGACGTTGCGCGCGATCCATCCACTCATCGGCACCCGCCGGTCCAGACCGTCGTTCGGAGCCCCCTGGTCCACCGTCAGCCTTATGCTGCCCTGCACGACCGGGTCACCCTCGGAGAGCAGGTGGGCGAGCAGGAACGCCTCGTCCAGCCCCTGCTGGAGCATCAGCTTCTGCTGCGGCGGGACCGGCATCGCGCCGAGCTGACCGGCGAGCACCGCCTGCGCCAGCTCCTCCTTCGAGGCGAAGTGGAAGTACAGGGCACCCTTGGTGACGTCGGCCCGGTGCAGGATCTCGGAGATCGTCGCCGCCTCGTACCCCACCTCGGCGAAAACCGCGGCGGCTGCGACGAGGATGGCCCGCCTCGTCCTGATGGCCCGTTCCTGAAGTGCCACGGCCCGACCCCTCCGCGCTGTTCATCCGACTCTGATGTTTTGAAAAATAAACCGACAGGTTTGTATCCCACCACCCCTTGGTCGAACAATCAACCACCGAGGCGTTGGTCGCCCGCCTATAGACCCATTTTGCCCGGTCTGGGGGGTGAGGTCTACATGCACTTCACGGGAATGAAACCTTCCGCTTGGTATTTTTCTAGCTCGCTCCGTAATACTAACCGGCGGGGTCGCTCTCGAACGGCTGGGTGGAATCGGAAATTCCGCTCGTGATCCACTCGTATCGCCCTTGAGGGCACCGTTCCCGCGGGTTGTGATTTACCTGTATCGGGGTTGATTAGAAAACCGGTGGGTCCGTATCTTTTGGGGCCTGCACATCCAGCTCCGGATCTGCGACAACGGGGAGAGAAGGTCATGGCCCTTCTGGCAGTCCAGCCCGGCACGCGTCCCGCGGGTGACCACGAGCGCCGCGGACCAGAGGCTCCGTTCGTGCGGGAGCCCATGGCGGTGAGCGACGACGCGGGAGAACTCGAAGCGACCCCCGCCGGCGAACTGGCCGGGCTCCTCTTCGGCCAGGGGGACGAGCGGGAGAGGGTCCATCGCAGGTGGCGCCGGCTGATATGCAACGAAACGTTCCGTCATCACCCTGACCGCTCCCCCGCCGAACAGGTGGCCCAGTCCTACGAGTGGCTACGGCTGGTGAACGACATCGCGGGAGGCGCGGAAGACCTCGCCAGGGACCCGGCTCTGCTGGCGAGCCTGCACGAGTGGGCGGCGATCGTGGACGGCGGCGGGGGCCTGTGCACGGTGGCGAGCATTCACTACAACCTCTTCCTGGGCAGTCTCCTCGACCACGAGACCGGCGACCGGGACCTGTCCGAGTTCACCTCGATGCGCCGCATCGGCACCTTCCTGTGCACCGAACTGGACCATGGCAACGACAGCTCAGCGCTGGAGACCACCGCCGAACTCGACCGGGAGACCGGCGAGTTCGTCCTCAACACGCCCCACCCCGGCGCAGAGAAGTTCATGCCCAACACCAGCACCACCGGCGGTCCCAAGACGGCCGTGGTCGCCGCCCGGCTCATCGTGGACGACCAGGACCAGGGCGTGTTCCTGTTCCTGACCCCGCTGAGCGATGAGCGCGGCCTGCTGCCGGGCGTCCGGGTACGCCGGCTGCCACTGCGTCCCGGCGCGCCCGTCGACCACTGTCTCACCGCGTTCGACCGGGTACGGCTGCCTCGCGAGGCCCTGCTCGAGGCGGAGCACGGCCGGTGCGGCGAGGACGGCGCCCTGGTCAGCAACGTGGGCAACCGGCGCAAGCGGTTCCTGCGCTCCATCGGCCGGGTCACCATGGGCAAGCTGTGCATGAGCGGCGCGGCCGTCGGTGCTACCCGGGCTTCGCTCGCCATCGCCGTACGCCACGGCGAACACCGCGAGGTGGCCGGGCCCAAGGCCGGCGAGCGCATACCGGTCAACAGTCACCGCAGCCATCACGGCCGGCTCCTGAAGTCGCTGGCCTCGGCGTACGCGATGACGTTCCTGCACCGCTCGGTGCTGGCCGACTGGGCCGGACACACCGACGACAACCGCGACGCCATGGAGCGTGAGGTGGCCGTCGCCAAGGGATGGATCACCTGGCAGGCCCGCTCCATCACCATCGAGGCCCGCGAACGGTGCGGCGCGCAGGGCCTGTTCGCGGTCAACGGTTTGATCGGGCTCCCCCAGTACACCGAAGGGACCATCACCGCCGAGGGCGACAACCTGGTGATCTGGGTCAAGGCGGCGGCGGAGATGCTGTTCGGCCACGAGGCCGCTTCCGGTGAGATGCGGCAGGCGGGGCCGGAGGCGCTGGCCGATCCCCGGCATCTGCGCGAGCTGCTCGCCCGGTCCGAGGCCATCTGGCAGGCACGCGCCCGGGTCGCTCTGCGCCGCGGTCCCGCCAAGAACCCGGTGGCCCGCTGGAACAAGTCGTCCTCGGCGGCTCTGGAGATGGTCTCCGTGCACGCCGTGCTCCGGGCGGCCGACGCCTTCATCGCGGCGGCCGAGCAGGCGGCGGATCCCGAGGCACGGAAGCTGATGGAGCGGCTGTGCGTGCTGTTCCTGCTGGACCAGCTCGCCGTCCACACCGGCGACCTGCTGGCCGAGGGGCATCTGAGCGCCGAGCAGGTGCGCGAACTGCCGTTCCTCGTGGACGAGATGATGGACGATCTCGCCCCGCACCTGACGACACTGGTCGACGCCTTCGACCTGCCCGACGAGTACCTGGCGGGCGTGCCCATCGCCAACAGCGCCGGCGTCTACCTCGCCGACTACGCGGGCGTCACCGAGTAGAGTCCGGATGGGTGGGCAGGCCCCCTTGGCGCCGCTCGGCTACACCTACCCGGTGGCGGCCCACGACCCCGCCTCGCGGCCGGACATCGCGGAGGACCCCTTCCACCCCAGTGCGCGGCACGGCACCCGGGCCCCCCACGTGACACTGCGGCGGGACGGGACCCCGATCTCCGTCCTGGATCTGTTCGGGCCGGGATCGCGACGATCTGGTCGCGGTGCTGGAGAACGTGCGGCGGCATCACACCGCGCATCGCGCTCCGCTCCTCGTCCTCGACGTGCTGACGCACAACAAGACGCTGCCGAGGCTCTGGGAGGTCTACACCGCGGAGGTGATCGAGCCATGGCAGCGGGCGGCCCGCGCCGTGCTGCGGCGCCGTGTCGCCGACGGGGAGATCCGGCCCGACGTGGACGTCACCCTCCTCAACAACCTCCTGATCAGTCCCGTGCTGGTCCGCAGCGTCCTCATGCCCCCCGAGGCCCTCGGCCCCGACCTGCCGGAGCGTGTCGTGGACACCCTGCTGGCGGGCCTGGGGGCGCGGGGGCCCCGGTGATCCGCGGTCGCCCCGGCACGCCGCTCCCGGCCCTGAGCGGTGCGGGAGTCCGGCTCCACCGCCTCTCCAGCACCCCTGCCAATACTCGGTGGCTTGGGAGCACTGGGGCGGGGCGCCCGCCCGGTATGTCGATCGGAAGGGATTCCTGTGACAAGCCCTGAAGCCTCACTCGCCCGGATGCGCGAGTACATGGTGGGACCCACGCGGTTCATGAACCTCTACGCCTGCTTCGAGCTCGGCATCGTCGAGGCGCTGCGCAAGGAGGCCGGCCAGAGCGCGGCCGAACTCGGCGCGGCCGTCGGCGCCAAGCCGGACGCTGTGGAGCAGTTGCTGCACCTGCTGGTGAAAGAGGGCTTCGTAGCCCGGGACGCGGCCACCGGCGGTTACACCCTCGACGCGCTCGCGGACGTCCCCGAGGCGGACCTCCAGCGTGTCCTCACCTTCATGGGCATGATCAAGACCGGCATGCTGCGGCAGCTGTACTACCTCGCCGACAGCGTGCGCAGCGGCAGCGCGGTCGGCCTGAAGGAGCTCTACGGCTTCGAGGGCACGATGTTCGAGGCCGCGGCCCATGTCCCGGAGGTGCGCGCCGCGTGGGGGCCGCTGGCGCAGAGCGAGACCGCCAGCGTCTATCCCTGGTTCTTCCGGAGCTTCGACGTTCCGGCCGGGGCGAGGGTCCTCGACGTGCTGGGCGGCAACGGTCTCGGGGCGATCATGACCTACCGGTCGAAGCAGTCACCCGGTCTACGGGTCACCACCTTCGACCGGCCCGCCCTGGAGGCCGAGTGCCTGCGCAACTTCGAGGCGCAAGGCGTGGCGGAGCACTGCTCGTTCGTGGGCGGTGACGTCCTGGAGGCCCTCCCGGGGGGCTTCGACGTGCTGCTGCTCAAGCACTTCGTGGACATGTACGACAAGGACGAGGTCCTCACCATCTTCCGGAACGCCCACCAGGCCCTGGAGCCCGGTGGGCAGATCGTCGTCCTGGCGCCGGTGTACCCCGAGGACATCGCGGACACCGACGACTACCAGGCCGACTTCTTCCCGGCCTACATCCTCGGCTGCGTGATGGGACGCGGCGGCCTGCAGAAGCTGTCGACGTACCGCAGTTGGCTGGAGGAGTGCGGGTTCGAGGTCACGAAGGTGGTCGCCAAGGATCCCGTCGGCATCCCGGCGGACGCCATCATCACCCGTGTCGTCATGTGCGCGACGAAGCGGGGCTGAGCCGGCGACGTGTCCGGCCGGCGCTGACCATGCGCACCACCGCGTTCGAGGGGCGGTCCCGTACGGGGCCGCCCCCCGGCGTATGTCCTGTGCCCGGTGTACGTCAGCGGCGCCCGTCGGCTGGTGTGCCGGCGGACGCCGCTGACGGCCGCGCCGGTGGACGTCCGCCTCGAAGGCAGGCGTCCACCGGACACGGGTGGTGTGGGTGCAGCTGGTGAACCGGTCAGGAGGCCGGGAACTTCAGCAGCTCGCCGTCGCTGCTGCTGGTCGTGTTGTTGGTGACGTAGACGTCACCGTTCGCGGCGACCTCCAGGCCCGTGGGCTGGGCCAGGCGGTCGCCGGTGTCGATCGGCGTGCGGGCACCCGTGTGCCTGTCGATCCGGGTCAGGCCACCGGGCAGCAGGCCGGTCGACGAGTAGCCGGTGGCGTAGGACAGCGCGATCAGGTCGCCGTTGGGGGCCACCCGCAGGTCGATGGTGTTCGTCAGACCGGTGGCGAAGACGGTCGGCTTGCCGCCGGGCACGTAGCGCCAGATACGGCTCAGGCCCGGCTGCATGCTGCTCAGGTCGGAGATGTAGAACGCGCCGTCCCAGCCGCGCACGATGCCGGTCGGCACCGCCTGTGTCTGTCCGGCCGGCGTCAGCGGCCGGACGAGCGAGGACCTGACGGCCGACGACTTGACGGCCGAGGACTTGGCAGCCGGCGGAGTCGGCAGGATGTTGTTCGGGAAGACGGCCTCGGTCTCGGTGGTGCCGTCGGGGTGGACCCGGATCAGGTCGTTGGCACCGGCGTCGACGACCAGGTAGTCCCTGCCGTCCCGGGCGAAGTACCACGGGTTGGAGTAGACCTGGCCGTTGCCGGTCCCGGAGTCCGGGTCGTGCTGCACCTCGTGCTTGGCCAGATCGCCCAGGATCCTGCCCTTGGCGACGGCCAGCGAGCCGAGCGGGTCGCTGCCCGCGCCGAGCGTCGCACGGGTGTCGAGGTTGCCGCTCAGGCCGCTGACGACACGGTAGGTGCCGTCGAGGGCGGCCTGGGCCTGGGTCGCTCCCATGATCGTGGTCTCACCGTTGGCCCGGACCTCCGTCTCCGAGGGCAGACCCGTGACGACGCGGCCCTTCTTGGTGCCCTTGACCCGGTAGACGGAGCCGGTGAAGCCGAGGCACTGGGTGTTCGGCACCGTGCAGGGCGTCTCCGAGCCGCTGCCGGCCTCCGCGACCAGGAGTGAGCCGTCGGCCTGGATCCGGACGGCCCGCGGGTTGTGCAGACCGGTCGCCAGGACGTCCGGGGTCGACGCGATCTTGGGCGCGTGTGTGCCGGACGCCGCCTGGGGCGCGGCCTGGCTCGGGATCACGGTGGCCGTGAGGCTGCCCACGACTGCCGTTGCCAGGAAGGCCCCCGCCCAAGACTTGCGTGTTCTCAACATGTCTCTCCTCAACTTGGCACGCCCCCGCAGTCGGGGGCGAATCCAACCGGCGTCACGATAGACGCCGGACACCTCATTCGTCGTCCGCGGAAAACCCCTTGAACTTGAACGGAGTTGGCCGCGACATGGCGTGCCGCATGGTGTGCGACATCGGAATTCCGCGATTGCACGCCGGGACGCACAGGGATGCGCATCGCGGAATTGCCGTGGTCGTTGTCGCAGTGGGGCGTCAAATCCGGTCTGTCGCGAAATCCGGTCCGTCAGCCGATTTCCGCCAGCCGCAGCAGGAGCGACTTCACTTCCGTGGCGGCCATGTGCCCGGAGACCTCGCCGGGGCGGGAGCAGAGCAGAACCGGTCCGTTCCCGGGACGGTCGGGAAGCCTGCCGTGGCTGCCGCGCACCGGGGCGGGGTCGAGCGGGACGACGGCCATCCGGTAGCGCAGTCCGAGCTTCTTGCGGGCCAGCGCCTTGGCCGCCTTGACCTTCACGTACGGGTCGAGGGGGTCCATGAACAGCTCGGCGGGATCGTATCCGGGCTTGCGGTGGATCTCCACGAGCTGCGCGAAGTCGGGGGCGCGGGCGTCGTCCAGCCAGTAGTAGTACGTGAACCAGGCGTCCGGCTCCGCGACCGCCACCAGCTCGCCGGAGCGCGGGTGGTCCAGCCCGTACTCCTTCTTGCCCTCGTCGCCCAGGAGTTCACCGACGCCGTCGACGCCGTCGAGTACCTCGCGCACACCGGCCAGGTCCTCGGGCCGCCGCACGTACACGTGCGCGAGCTGGTGGTCGGCGACCGCGAAGGCCCGCGAGGCCATGGTGTCCAGGTACTCCATGCCGTCCTGGGTGTGGACCTCCAGGTAACCGGCCCGGCGCAGGGCGCGGTTGATGTCGACGGGCCGGGAGACCCGGGTGATGCCGTACTCGGACAGCACGACCACCGTGCGGCCCTCGGCGCCGGCCTCGTCCAGCAGCGGGGCGAGTGCCGCGTCCAGGTCGGCGGCGGCCTTCAGCGAGCGCGGGTCCTCGGGGCCGAAGCGCTGGAGGTCGTAGTCCAGGTGCGGCACGTAGCACAGCGTCAGGTGGGGGTGCCGGGTGCGGTTGAGGTACCGGGTGGCGTCGATGATCCACGTGCTGGACACCAGGTCGGCGGTGGGCCCCCAGAAGTTGAACAGCGGAAACGAGCCCAGCTCCGCCTGGAGTTCGTCGTGCAGGGCGACGGGCCGGGTGTAGAAGTCGGGCTCCTTGCGGCCGTCCGCGTAGTAGATGGGGCGCGGGGTGATGGTCCAGTCGGTGTCCGCGCCCATCGCGTACCACCAGCAGACATTGGCGACCGTGTAGCCGGGGTGCAGGCGGCGGGCGGCCTCCCAGAGCTTGTCGCCCTCCACGAGGCCGTTGTGCTGGCGCCACAGCAGGACCTCGCCGAGGTCGCGGAAGTACCAGCCGTTGCCGACGATGCCGTGCTCGGCGGGCATCGTGCCGGTCAGGAAGGTGGACTGGGCGGCGCAGGTGACGGCGGGCAGCACGGTGCCGAGTGCGGCGTGCGAGCCGCGGCCGCCGAGCGCCTTCAGACGGGGCATGTGGTCCAGCAGCGTGGGGGTCAGGCCCACCACGTTCAGGACGAGCAGGGGCGTCGGGGTCTTCGTCACTGCTGCTCCTTGAGTCCGAGGCCGGTCAACAGGTCGCGCGCGAGGCGGAGTTCGGCGGCGATGCCGTCGGCGAGCTGGGCATCGGTGGCCGGACGTGCCTCGGCCGGCAGGGCCTGCCAGGTGTAGGTCTCGACCTCGAAGTGACGGCTGCGCGGCACGGGCCCGCCGACCAGGGCGGCGAGCGTCTCGCGCAGCACGTCCAGGGTGGAGGTCAGCGGCGGTGCGGGCGGGGCGTGCAGGGGTACGTGGAAGTGGGCGCGCCAGGGCACCGTGTCCGGCAGCGCGCTCCCGGCGAGCGCCGGGCCGAGGTCGTCGGTGCCGTGCAGGACCCCGTCGACGCTGGCACGGGTCTGGTGCAGGAAACGCGGCTCGTCGAAGGCGGCGAGCGCCGCACGGACCGCCGGGTCCCCGGGGGTCTCGGCGTGCAGGGCGGCGGAGAGCTGCACCTTGGGCACCGGGATGCCGGCCCGCTCCAGGCCGCCGAGTGCCGCCGCGGGCTCCTCGAAGCTGGTCGCGAGGTGGCAGGTGTCCAGGCACAGGCCGATGCGGTGGCCGGGCAGGGCGGCGAGCGGGGCGAGCGCGTCGGCGGTGGTCTCGACGGCGCAGCCGGGCTCCGGCTCCAGGGCGAGGCGGATCGAGCGGCCGGAGGTGTCCTCCAGCTCGTCCAGCCGCCTCGCCAGCTCGGTCAGCGCCGTGTGGGCCGACTCGGCCGCGGCCTCGTCGAAGCCGGTGCGCCAGGCCAGCGGCAGGGTGGAGACGGTGCCCTCGATGACGTCGTCGGGCAGCAGTTGCGCGAGCAGCCGGGCCAGGTCGGTGGTGTACTCCAGGCGTTCCGGATCGGTCCAGTCGGGCTTGTACACCCGGTACTTGACCTCCTCGGCGCCGAAGCCCTGATAGGGGAAGCCGTTGAGGGTGACCACCTCCAGGCCGCGCCGGTCCAGCTCGGTGCGGAGCCGCCGCGGTGCGGCGGGGTCGGCACTCAGGGCGCGGACCGCGTCGCGGGCCAGCCAGAGCCCTGTGCCCAGGCGTTCGGTGCCCAGGCGGCGGCGGACCGGTTCGCAGTGGTCCGCGAGCTGGGCGATGACACCGTCGAGGGTCTCGGCCGGGTGGACGTTGGTGCAGTACGCGAGGTGAACGGTCGAGCCGTCGGGGTGCCGGAAGCGCACGGCTCACTCGCCCCCGCGCAGAATGGAGTTGCCCTCGTGCAGCGTCTCGGGCCTCGCGGGTTCCAGGGCGAGCCGGCCGCTCAGCCCGTAGAACGCGACGGGGTTGCGCCACAGCACCCGGTCCACGTCGTCCTCGCCGAAGCCCGCGGCGAGCATCGCGTCGCCCACCTTGCGGGTCTTCAGCGGGTCGCTCCTGCCCCAGTCCGCCGCGGAGTTGACCAGGACCCGCTCGGGACCGTACTCCCGCAGGACGGCCACCATGCGGTGCTCGTCCATCTTGGTGTCCGGATAGACGGAGAAGCCGAGCCAGGCGCCGGCGTCCTTGGCCTCCTCGACCGTGGTCTCGTTGAGGTGGTCGACCAGGACCCGGTCGACGGGCAGCTTGGACTCGGCCACCACGTCGAGGGTGCGGCGCAGGCCCACCAGCTTGTCGCGGTGCGGCGTGTGCACCAGGGCGGGCAGCCCGTGCCCGGCGGCGAGTTCCAGCTGCGCGGCCAGCGCGGTGTCCTCGGCCGGGGTCATCGAGTCGTAGCCGATCTCGCCGACCGCGACCACACCGTCCTTGACCAGGTAGCGCGGCAGCTCGTCGAGGACGGGCGCACAGCGCGGGTCGTTCGCCTCCTTGGGGTTGAGGGCGATGGTGCAGTGGTGCGCGATCCCGTACTGCGCGGCCCGGAACGGCTCCCAGCCGAGCAGCGCGTCGAAGTAGTCGTAGAAGCTCTCCGGCGAGGTGCGTGGCTGGCCGAGCCAGAAGGAGGGTTCGACCAGGGCACGTACCCCGGCCGCGTACATCGCCTGGTAGTCGTCGGTGGTGCGCGAGGTCATGTGGATGTGCGGGTCGAAGATGCGCATCAGGCTTCCTTGGCGGTCAGGGCGAGTACGTGGTGCAGGTCGTCGGGGACGGGCCGCCCCGCGGCGGTTCGTTCGGCGGCGAAGTCGGTGAGCATGCGGGCGAGTTCGGCGTCGCCGCGGGCCCGGTCCGCGAGGCCGGCCACGGCGGCCAGGGGCACCTCGGTGAACAGGCACTTGAGGACGGCGTGGCGCCAGGCGTGGGCGTCCAGGTGTGCGGCGGCGTAGGGTCCGACGGCCGCGGCGACGAGCCGGGTGTCGTTGGTGCGCAGCGCGTCCTCGATCAGCGGCACGCCCGCTTGCGGGGTGAGCGGGAGGTGGGGCAGGGCCAGCAGGACGGCGCGGCGTTCGGCACCGGTGCCGCGCCGGTAGAGCCGGGTCACGGTGGTCGCCTCGGGGCGGGCCATGTGCAGCAGCAGCACCCGGGCCGCCTCCGCCGCCTCCGGGAAGCCGCACTCCCGGCCGGCCGACGCGAACCGCAGCTCCCAGGCCGGTACTCCCCCGCGT
This sequence comes from Streptomyces sp. NPDC045022, assembly GCF_056432605.1. Taxonomy (NCBI): domain Bacteria; kingdom Bacillati; phylum Actinomycetota; class Actinomycetes; order Kitasatosporales; family Streptomycetaceae; genus Streptomyces; species Streptomyces sp. NPDC045022. Next base: position 328,171 of record NZ_JBWKIR010000006.1, on the reverse strand, counting down.
GGCGGCGCGACCGGGTCGCGGTGCGCGGCGTCGCGCGCGTCGGCGAGCGCGGCGTCGAGCCAGGCGGCGCCCTCGGGGCCGAGGCGGGCCGGCAGTTCCTCTCGGGTGATCGGCATGCGGACTTCCTTACGCGGACGGTGCCGGGGAGACGGGGGCGGACGCGGAGGCGGCCGCGCCGGGGCGGGCCGGGTGCGGTGGGGTTCGCTCGCTGGTGGTCCGGCCGTGCCCGCCGGACCGCGTCTCCTCGGCCGCGGTGAGCTGTGCGCGCAGGAACTCCATGGAGGACCGGGCGAGTTCGGGCCCGGCGTGGGAGTGGCGGGGCAGTTCGACCACGGTGAGCCCCTGGTACCCGGTGGCGTCGAGCGCGGCGAGCACGGGCGGGAAGTCGATCTCGCCGTCGCCGAAGGGCAGGTGTTCGTGCACACCGCGCCGCATGTCCTCGATCTGCACGTGCCGCAGCCAGGGCGCGGCTGCCCGCACGCAGTCGGCCGGGGACAGCGGCTCCAGGCACTGGCAGTGGCCGATGTCGAGGGTGAGGCCGAGCAGCGGGTGGTCGCCGAGCCGGGTGCGCAGCCGGTGGAAGTCGGCGAGCGACTCCAGCAGGTGACCGGGCTCCGGCTCGATGCCGAGCGGAACTCCGGCCTTCGTCGCGGCGTCGAGGACCGGGTCCAGCGATGCGTCCAGCAGCTCCCAGGCCGTGTCCTCGCCGACGCTCGCGGGCCGGATGCCGCTGAAGCAGTGCACCGCGTTGGCGCCCAGGTCCGCGGCCACCTTCACCGCGGTGATCAGCAGCGCGGTCCGGGCCGCCCGCGCCTCGGGGTCCGGGTCGAGCAGGCTCGGGCCGTGCTTGCGGCGGGGGTCGAGCACATAGCGGGCACCGGTCTCGACCGTGACGCCCAGACCGAGCGCACCGAGCCGGTCGGCGACCCGGGCGACGCGGTCGGCGAGACCGGGGCCGAGCGGGTCGAGGTGCATGTGGTCGAGGGTCAGACCGACGCCCTGGTAACCGAGGTCGGCCAGGACGCCGAGGGCGTCGTCGAGCCGCAGGTCGGTCAGGCCGTTCGTGCCGTAGCCGAGGCGGATGTTCATGTGGGGCTCACCTTCCGGGCCAGCCGGCGGGCCACGGGGACGAGCCCGATGAGCAGCCCGGCGGCGGCGAGCGCGCCGGAGCGGGCCGCGAGGGCCGCCTGGAGCGGGATCAGCGCGCGGATGCCGCCGCCGACGGCCCGCTGGGTCAGTGGCGGGGACGGGTTGAGCGTGGCGTGCCAGTACGGCTTGGCGGCCGTGGCCACATAGGCGCCGGCGAGCGCGGTCCGGGCGAACTCGCGCGCTGTCCGGGGCGGCTCGGTCCAGCGTCGCGCGCTGAGCGGGCCGCCGCCCTGCCGGGCACCGGTGAGCGCGCCGAGGGCGGCGGTCGCGCCGAGCGCGGCGAGCGGCCGGCCCGGCGAACCGCCCTGGGTCTCGGCCCGGGAGACGGTGGTGACCGCATAGGTGTGGGCGCCGAGCACGGCGGCGGGCAGCAGTGCGCGGCGCACCGCCCCGCCGGTGCCGGCCCCGATCGCCGGACTCCGTTCGGCCGCGCGGGAGCCGGCGGTGGCCACGGCGCCGAGCAGCAGGTCGAGGCCGCGGGCCGCGGCCATCGTCGCCGGGCCCGCCGGGGTGTGCTTCAGCCGCAGGTCGTACGCCCAGACGGTGCCGGCGAGGGCGGTGGCGCACAGCGCGGCGGGGCGGCCCGCGGCGAGGGCGAGGCCCACCCCGGCGGCGGTCAGGCCGGCCGCCGCCGTCAGTGCCTGTGCGGGGGCGATACGGCCCGAGGGGATGGGGCGGTGCGGCCGCTCCGCGGCGTCCTCCTCCCGGTCCGCCCAGTCGTTGAGTGCCATGCCCGCCTCGTACAGGCACAGGGAGGCACCGGCCGCGAGGGCGGTGCGGGCGCCGGGGCGCAGTCCGGTCGCCGCGGCCCCGGCGAGTGCGTCGCCGGGTACGGTGAACAGGGCCGAGGCACGCAAAAGTTCGGCCCAGTCGCGGGCAGTGCTCACCGGGACTCCCCCAGCCGGGCGGCGAAGCCGAGGAGGGCGTCGTACTGCTCGGCCAGCGCCGAGGACCCGCCGTCCGGGTCCTTGAAGTAGAAGCCGAGTTCCGGGAGGCTCCCGGCGATTCCCGCTTCATGGGCGCGGGCGGCGAGCCGGGCCAGGTCGAGGACGAGCGGTGCCGCCAGTGCCGAGTCGCAGCCCTGCCAGATGGTCTGCAGGACCATCCGCGTGCCGAGGAAACCGTCGAACGCCACGTGGTCCCAGGCGGTCTTCCACTCGCCGAGCGCGGGCACGTCGTCGATGTGCACCTCGCCCTCGGGCAGTACGCCGAGGCTGTCCTCCAGGACCCGGTTCTTGCCCGCGTTCTTCGCGGCGGCGGCCGCGGAGTCGGCGAGCGCCGCCCCGTCGCCGCCGCCGAGCAGGTTGGTGCCGGACCAGGCCCGAACGTCCAGGGCCCGCTGCCGGAACATGGGCGCGAGCACCGCCCGCAGCAGGGTCTGCCCGGTCTTTCCGTCCCGGCCCGCGTACGGCACCCCGGCCGACCGGGACAGTTCCTCGAGCTCCGGGTGACGTACGCCGGTCGACGGGGTGAAGTTCACGTACGAGCAGCCCGCGCGCAGGGCGGCCGCCGCGTACAGCGAGCTGGCGGGCAGCCGGGCGTCGCCCGCGGCCGGGGCGGGCTCGGTGGAGGCGACGTTCACGACGACGGTCCGGGCCACCCCGGTGCGGCGGGTGAAGTCCTCGATGTCGGCGGCGAAGGCCGCGATCAGCTCCTCGTCGGTGCGGGTGTCACCGGCCAGCGGTCCGCCGGTGCGGATCTCCTGGTCGGCGGCGACGAGTTCACCGAGCACCGCCTGGGGCAGCCCGTGCGGCAGGACGCCCTGGCCGGCGAGTGCTTCGGCGCGCTTGGGCAGCGGCCAGTCGACGGTGTCGTGACCGCCGAAGACCAAGGAGGACGGGGCGGGCAGCCCGGCGGCGGCGAAGGGCTCGGTCTCCGTGACCATTCCCGTCGTCGGGCGCAGCCCCGCCGCGAGCGCGGCGCAACCGGCGATCGCGGTCGTGGCGACGGAACCGCGCGCCCCGATGAACCACACGCCCGTGCCGGGCCCGTTCTCCATGCTGGTACGGGTACCGGGCGTCTCGGCGAGCTCGGACACGGAAGGCCTCCTGAAGTGCGTCGGTTCTGGCAAGCGGGGGTACCGAAGGCGTGGCGGCGGCCCAGGGGCGGGCCGCTCGCCGGTGCCTGGCGTCGGCGGGTGGAGCCGGCGGTGCGGTGAAGCGGGCCCGGCCCGTGGCCGGAGCGGTGGTGCGGTGTCCCGGTGAAAGCAGCGGCCCGTGCACCTGACGCGTGCGGATCCTCGTCCCCTGCGTGGCGGAAGCCGTGGCGGTGTGTCCGGTACCTCATGGGCGGATGTGCGATGTGCCCGTACGTCGTGCGGAAGGGGCACTACTCGGGGCACGACTGGAGCTGCTCGGCCAGCTCGCTCCAGGCGGCTGCGCAACTGCGGGCCAGGTCGGCGACCTCCGGGGCCCAGTGGCCGGGCAGTCCGCGCTGGAGGGTCTCGATGCCGTCGCCGTCGACGGAGTACTGGCGCAGCCAGCGCAGGGCGCGCCGGCCGGCTTCGTTGAGCCGCAGCGAGGGGTCCTCGCTGAGCTTGGCGAGCAGTTTCCGGCGGTCGACCAGGACGGCCTCGCGGTCGATGCGGGCGACCGCGGTGGGCGTGCGCTGCCGGTTCGCGACAGCGGAAGCGCTGCCCGCGCCAGGGGGGTTGCGGTAGCGGCCCGGGACGGGGTCCTCGCCGCGGTCGATGCGCCGGCGCACGTCCCGCACCGTGGCCGGGGAGAGCCCCGTGGCGCGGGCGACCTCGCGCAGACCGGCGTCGGGCCGGTCGAGGAGGATCGCGGCGGCGCGGCGGCGGCGCTGACCGCTGTCCAGCGGGCGCACCCGGCCGTCCCGGCCGAGCCTCGTACCGGGCTGCGTGGTGTCCGTGGTGGCGGACTGCGCACGGATGCGGGAGACGGTCTTGTCGGACATCCCGGTGGCGGTGGCGATCGCGCGGTCCGACCACTGCGGGTGGGTCAGGATGATGCGTGCCGCCGCGGTCGCCCGGTCGGCACGGGAGAGCGGCAGACCGTGGGTGACGTTGGCTCTGACGGAGAGGACGAAGGCGGCGGCGGTGTCGCAGTCCAGCAGCCGCGCGGCGATCTCGGTACGGCCGTTGAGCAGGGCCGCGCGGATCCGGTGGGCGCCGTCGATGACGCGCAGGGTGGGGCGATGCACGGTGATGGGGGGCACGGAGTCGCCGGCCTCGGCGAGCACCCGTACATGGTCGTGGTTCGCCCCGTCCAGCCGGAGGGAGTCGTCGAAGACGAGCGAGTCGATCGGTACGCGGGTGATCGGGTGCGACTCGATCCAGATGGACGACGACTCGATCTCGTCGAGATCGGCAGCCGGGTACGTCAACTGCTCGGCCAGCGACAACCGTACCTCCTGACAGCGCTCCGGAAGCGGAATCCGTTGCCGCCGAGTCTGCACTTCGGTGGTCGACGTCCACTCGGGTCTGAATGGAAGCCGTTTCGGCCGTGATGGCGCGTCTGTCTCGTTCCCGGCAGCCCTGTTTTGTTGGTTGCCGGCCCCGACGGGAACGCGAGGAATTCCGTTCCGCGGTACGCCTCGGACACCGGGTGACCTGCTTCACCTCGAAGCGGAAACTCCAGCAGGCTCGCAGCATGTTTTTCGGGCTTGTGAAATCGATCGGCCAATTCCCCTCTCGGTAGGGAGAGTTGCGCGCCGGGCGGTTGGGTTTACCTTGCGAGTTCGGCCGGTTCGTCGAGGCGGGTCAGCTTGTGCGGGTTGCGGACCACGTAGATCCGGGTGACCCGCACGTCTTCCACTTCGAGGCTGACCGCGGCCGGCTCGCCGTCGAGCTCGATGCGGCCGGCGGGTGCGCCGTTGAGCCAGACGGTCGTGGTCCGGAGCGCGGTCACCACCTGGCCGGCGCGGGCGAGGATCTCCGCCACGGTTCGGGCGCCGTGGAGGGGTGCCAGGGCGGCGGCCACGAACCCGCCACCGTCGGTGACCCGGACCACGTTCCTCACGGCTACGGGACAGCGTCCGCGGGCGGTTGAGTGCTTGCCGGGTGACTGTCCGCACGAGGTACACGCGTGGGTCACGTAGCTGCCTGCGGTCGACGTCGGCCCACCGCAGCCAGGACTCCTGAAGCACGTCCTCCGCGTCGGCCACGGATCCGAGCATCTCGTAGGCGACGGTGAACAAGCAGCCGACCTGCGCCGCAACCGTCATGTGGGCGAACGTCTTGAGGCCCTCGTCGCACGCGCTCCACTGGGCCACCTCGGCGGACAACTCGAGGCTGGAGGTGGCGACATCGGGCTGGTGGAAGGCCACCTCGACGGGCTCGGGCACGGCGCCGAGCTGCTTGACCAGGTTCTCCTTCAGCTCGGTGGGGAGCTCTGCCGTGGGAATGCGCGGGGTCACGGCGTCTCCTTGTCCGGTGGCCTGTCGGCCTGTTCGACATGAAGACACCGCCCGGGCCGCGAGTGTGACATCGAGCCGGGCCGGCGTCCGCCATCGGCCCGCCGCCTGCCGCCTGCCGCCTGCCGTGATCGTCGAGGGACGGGACGCGCACCCGCCGTCTCAGCCGCGCGCGGCCACGTACAGGGTCTGCGTGCTGCGGCCGAGCGGGCCCTTCTCGTCGTACAGGGCGGAGTCGGCGAGGCCGACGCCCGCGCCGTCCACCATCGTCCGCGCGTCCAGGCAGACCCACTCACCCTCGGGATGGCGGAACAGACCGACGGTGAGGTCGGCGTTGACGAAGACATAGCGGTGGAAGTCCAGCTCGGCGCTCACGCCATTGCCCGAGTCGGCAGCCGTCAGCACCCGGCTGAGCGGTGTGATCTCCTCGCCCGCGACCAGGGGGATCCTCATGCGCATCCACGCCGTGGCCGGGCCGGACTCGAGGAACGAGCCCGCGGCGAAGCGGACTTCCATGGCGGTGTGGTACCCCTGGTCCCACGGCACGGGAAAGAACGCCTTCGAGGGAACGGCTGCGGGCCCGGGCACCTGCCTGGCCGGGGACACCGCCGGTACCGCGTCCGGCGCCGTCCTCATCAGCAGAGCCGTCGCCCGCATCACCTCCTCGCCGCCGTCGGGTGTCAGCCCCACCTCCACGAGTTCGACGCTGCGCCCGGCACGGAGCACGCGGGTGGTCACGGTCAGCGGCCGCAGGGGCACGGGGCGCAGAATCTCGTACGTGAGCCGGGCGACCCGCATGTCCGGCCGTCCGCCCGGCCGCTGCTCGACGGCCAGAGCGAGCAGCGCGGCCGGCGGCCCGGCGTGCTGGGAACCGGCGTCCCACGGGCCTCGCGTGTAGGCGGTGGGGAGGAAGCGGCCGTCCCCCTCCCGCTCGTAGAAGGCCTCGGCTCCCGACACTCCCATGCTGTCCCTCCTCGTCAGACACACCGCCCCCACCACCTTACTAAGCGCTTGCTCATCGCACAGGAGGTGCGGGCGGATCGCCGCGGGGACGGTGATCCCGGAGTCATGGGCACTCAACGCCGTAAGCGGGGTAAGCGGTAGTGGCCCGATTCCCTCACAAGAAAGTGGTGCCCGTTCCATGGCCGAGACACGAGACGTCGTCGAGCTGATCCTCCAGGACCACCGGCAGATGGAGGACCTCTTCCGTCGGATGCGCAGCGTCGAAGCCGACCGAGCGGCAGCCTTGCAGGAGTTCGCGGATCTGCTGATCGCGCACGCCCTCGCCGAGGAGGCCAAGGTGTACCCGGCCCTCAAGCGCTACAAGAACATCGACGACGAAGAGGTCGAGCACGGCGAGCACGAGCACGACGAGGGCAACAAGGCCCTCCTGGAGCTCCTCCAGGTCGAGGAGATCGGCTCCGAGGACTGGGACTCCAAGCTGGAGGAGCTGGTGGAGGCCGTCACCCATCACGCGGACGAGGAAGAGCGCACCATCCTCAACGGAGCGCGGGAGAACGTGGCGATGGAGCGGCGGGAGGAACTGGGCCTGGCGTTCCTGGAGGAGCGGGAGCGTCAGCTGAAGGCCGGCTGCGGATCGGTGGACAACCTGCGCCGGATCGTCGAGTCCTGACCTGCGCCTGCCCCGTCCGCGCCGCCTCGCCGGCCGCCGGCCGGCGGGCCCTGTGCGCCGGTCCTGTTGTTGCGTACCGTACGGGGCGACGGAGGAGGCGATCACTGTGGCGGAACTCCGCCTGGGGCCACTGCTGAGGTACACCGACGGCTCGTCGGCGACCGTGTGGGTCGAGACGAGCCGTCCGTGCACCGCCGAAGTGCGCTGCTCCGACGGCGCGGGCGGCACCGCCTCCACCTTCCAGGTCGCCGGGCACCACTACGCCCTCGTCACGGTGACCGGGCTCGAACCGGGAACCTCACCCTCCTACGAGGTGCTTCTGGACGGTGCCCCGGTCTGGCCGGCGCCCGGCTCCGTCTTTCCGCCCTCCGTCATCCGGTCCCCCGCCGTCGGTGACGCGGTCCGGGTCACCTTCGGTTCCTGCCGTTGGGCCGCGCCGCCGGCCGACGGCAAGGACCCGGTCGGCACCGATGCCCTCGACGCCCTCGCCACCCGGCTCGCGGCCGACCCCGAGGCCGAACGCCCCGACGTGCTCCTGCTGTTGGGCGACCAGGTCTACGCCGACGAGACCTCCGAGGAGACCCGGCGCCTGCTGGCCGCCCGCCGCGACCTCGGCGAAGCACCGGGCAGCCAGGTCGCCGACTATGAGGAGTACTGCCGCCTCTACCACGAGTCCTGGCTCGATCCCGAGATCCGCTGGCTGCTGTCCACCGTGCCCAGCTTCATGATCTTCGACGATCACGACGTCATCGACGACTGGAACACCTCCGCCGCCTGGCTCGCCGACATGCGCACCACCGACTGGTGGCAGGAGCGGATCCTGAGCGGCCTGACCTCCTACTGGGTGCACCAGCACCTGGGCAACCTCTCCCCGGCCGAACTCGCCGACGATCCGACCTACGCCGCCGTGTGCGCCACGGCGGACGGCACGAACGCGCTGCGGGCACTCGCCGCGAAGGCCGACGCCGACTTCGGCGCGGTCCGCTGGAGTTACCGGCGCGACTTCGGCCGGGTCCGGTTGGTGATGGTGGACTCGCGTGCGGCCCGGGTGCTCGACGAGGACCGCCGCGCCATGCTCGGACCGGCCGAGGCGGACTGGCTGAGGGAGAACGTGCTGGCCGACCCGGGATCGTACGACCACCTGCTGATCGGCACCTCCCTGCCCTGGCTGCTGCCGCACCTGGTGCACGACGCCGAGGCCTGGGACGCGGCACTGTGCGCCGGCGAGCGCGGAGCCCGCTGGGCACGTGTCGGCGAGCATCTGCGCCGTGGCGCCGACCTGGAACACTGGGCCGCCTTTCCCCGCTCCTTCGCCGACCTGGCCGCGCTGATCGCCGAAGCCGGTTCCGCGGGCCCGGCAAGCGTGTGCGTACTGTCCGGGGATGTGCACCACGGCTACCTCGCCGAGGCCTCGTGGCCGTCGGGCGGCCCCGACGCCAGGGTCGTCCAGCTCACCTGTTCGCCCGTGCACAACTCCGTGCCTGTGTGGATGCGTCTCGGTTTCCGCTTCGGCTGGAGCGCCCTTGCCCGGTTCCTCGGGCGAGGGCTCGCCCGGCACGGCCGCTGTCCCCGGCCGCCGGTGAAGTGGCGCAAACAGGGCGGCCCGTGGTTCGGCAACCAACTCATGACCCTGACGTTGCGCGGGCGTTCGGCCCGGCTGCGACTGGAGCGGACCGGTGCGGACGGGACGCTGCGCACCGTGCTCGAATCCCCTCTGACTTCCTCGTGAGCCGCGTGAACCCCCTCCGGCAGCGGCGGGAACCGCTCGGTGACCGGGGCCCCGGCCCACGCCGCCCCCAAGATCCAGAGCCGCGGAGCCGGTCTGCCCGCCGCCGGTCTCCAGCAGCCAGCCCTCCGACCGCAGAGCGGATGAATCGGACTAAAGGGCATATTTAAGGTGAATAGGCTGCCATATGGGGGACCCGGGGTTGCAGGATCTGGAAGGAGCCGACATGAGCAGCCCGCGGGAAAACGAGTTCTCCCATCCACTGGAGCAGGTCACCGGCGAGAAGGACGTCCACCCCGAGGAAGAAGAGGGTGCGCGGCCCGAGGCCGAGGCCGACACCGCCGATGACGAGGGTGACGGCGTCCCGGACGCCGCGGACACGTCCGCGACGCAGACAGAGACATGACCGTCTCGATCGCGCACCGGGATCCCGCCGCGCTCGGGGGCAGCGGCAGCATTCTGCTGCGCCAGCGCCGTGACCACGCCCGGCTCGACACGATGATGAACCGCTACCTCGCAGCCGACACCCCGGACGGCGATCGGGAGAGGCTGTGGCAGGACATCGTGCAACTGGTGTTCACCCATGCCTTCGCCGAAGAGACCGTTCTGTGGCCGATCCTGCGCCGTCTTGTCCCCGGCCGGGATGATCCGACCGGTCCCGTCGAGGAGGAACACCAGGCGATCAACGAGCTGATCGCACGGGTCGAGAAGTCCGCCGGCGACCCCCGGCGCGCGTCCTGGATCCGGCAGGCGTTCGATCTCATCCGCCAGGACATCCAGGACGAGGAGAACGAGCTTCTGCCTCGCCTGCGGGATGCTCTCAGCGACCGCCGGCTGCGGCGGATCGGCGCCGCCTGGGAAGCCGTGCGGGCGACCGCCCCGACCCACCCTCACCCGGGCGTGCCCCGCCGCCCGCCCGGCAACGCCGTGCGAGGCGTTCCCCTCAGCGTCGTCGACCGCGCACGCGACCTCACCCCGGGCATCAGCCCCGCCGCCCGCACCGCCCTGGTGTTCACCGGCGCAGCGGGGACCGCGGTGGTCATCGCCCTGGTTGTGCGCCTCACCCGAACACGCCCGCGGCAGGACCTGGATCCCCATTCCCTGAAAAACATCACTTTCCGAAGGTGAAGACAATGACAACATCTCCCAAGCCGTCGATGGAGACGCACCCGGATCTCATCGAGATGCGCCTGCGCCACGAGATGGCCGAGCGCACCACGAGCACCCCCAGGGGCCAGGCCATCGAGACAATGGCGCTGCTCACCGGTCTGTACCTCGCGGCGTCGCCCTGGATCACGGGGTTCAACAACCTGTCGACGCTGGCCATCACCAACCTGGTCACGGGTATCGCCTACGCGCTGCTCATGAGCGGCGGATTCGGCCGGGCCTACGAGCGCACGCACAGCATGGCCTGGGCCGCCTGCGCCCTGGGCGTGTGGGCCGTCATCGCGCCATGGGTGGTCGCCGGTGACGTCAGCACCCCGAAGACCATCGTGAACAACATCATCACCGGCGTACTGGCCCTGCTGCTGGCCCTGACCGCCAGCGCGGCCGCCCGAGCGGCGGAGACACCCGGCGCGCGGCGCGACATGTCGGCGCCGTACGCGTCGGGTCGCGGCTGACCGGATGGGGAACAGCACGAGGCCCCGCCGCGCTCCATGGTGAACGCGGCGGGGCCGAGGCGCTGCGGCGAGGAAGGACGCGCCCGGGACGGGCAGGTCCCGACGGGCAGGTCGGCGGGCCGGACGCCTCGCCCGGCGCTCAGGACATGCCGCTCCGCTCGATGAGCATGTCGACGACGGCGTCGAGACCGCCGTCGGCCAGCGCCTGACGCTGGCGGTCCGCCCCGGTGCCCTGCTGCAGCAGCCGGTGGACCAGCGAGGTCACCTCACGGGTGTCGCCGGCCGCCTCCAGAGCGGGTCCGACGTGCTCCACCAGGCCGTACACGGCATCGCCCGCCCGGCGGCGTCCACCCCCGGGAACGACCAGGTCACCGCTCAGCCCGTAGCGGGCCGCCTGCCACATCGCCACGTCCACCAGCTCGGGATGCGCTTCCGGTGCGTCTCGGCCGGCTGCCGCCTCGGACATCGCGGTGTCGACCAAGGCACGCACCAGCCCCGCGAACATCACGGCCTCATCCGTACGCAGCTGCACGTCCAGGCAGCGGACCTCGACGGTGGGATAGCTCTCGGACACGCGGGCCTGCCAGTACAGCTGGCCGGTGTCGCAGATCACCCCGGTCGACAGCAGTCGCCGTACCCGTACGTCGTAGTCCGTCTCATCGGTGAAGTACGGCGGGACGCCGCTGACCGGCCAGCGGTCGAAGACCACCGTGCGCCAGCTGGCGAAGCCGGTGTCATGGCCCTCCCACAACGGGCTGTTCGCCGCCATGGCGGTCAGTACCGGAAGCCAGACCCGGATCCGGTTGAGCACCTGAACACCCACTCCCCGACTGGGGACGGCGACGTGGACGTGCATGCCGTTGACCATCTGCTCGGCCACCAGCTGAGGTGCCTGCTGTTGCATGGCGCGGTACCGGGCCTGGTCGGTGACGGGGACGGGCAGCGCCTGGCGCAGCGGCGGCGTTCCGCTCGCCACGAGGTGGCAACCGTGCGCCTCGGCCGCCCCCGCCACGGCGTGACGCAGACGCAGCAGATGGCCGCCGACCTCCTCCAGCGACTCGCACACCGGTGTGGCCACCTCGACCTGCGCCTGGAGCAGCTCCGGCTGGATCTCCCGCGCCACGACGAAGGGCTCGAGGCCGGCCGCGGACCGCACCTTCTCGGCGCGCGCCGCCAGCCGGCCACTGACCGGCTCCATCAGCAGGTACTCCTCTTCGACACCGATGGTCGTCATCATGGGCCTCCCGTTCCGGCGGCACGCTGCCCGCAAAGGCGAAGGCGGCGGGCACGCCCTCCGGACCGGCGCGGGACGTGCGCCGTCTGCGGCGTCGCCCCGTCCGGCGGGGACGCTCCAAGTGCCACCGAGGCCTCGTCCCCAAACCCGATGCCGAGCGGGTCGCGAACCCGTGCGGTGAGGCTCAGCGCTTGTCCATCGCCTTGCGGACCGCGTCCTTGGTTCGGTCCATGAGGGCGGCTACCGGGCCGAGCGCCACGTTGGCCACGCCGGACTCGACACCGGGGTGCGGCCGGGTGGGAGCCATGGCCTCGGCGGCCTTCACGGCCTTGGCCATGGCGGCGAGGTTGGTCGCGTCGGTGCTACGGCGGATATGGCTGAACTCGTAGCGCTCCTCCGCCCTGGCATGCTCCTGTACGGCCGTGCGCAGCTTCATCAGCCGCGGCATGAACTGCGGGTCGTCGGTGTCCATCTCGTCCAGGGCCGCGAGAGTCTCCTTGGCGGCCTTCTCCTCGGCGAGGCGGTCCTCGACGATCTGCTCACCACCGGACACAGCACGTCGGACGAAGGGATGGACGACCTCTTCCTCAGCGGTCTCGTGGACGGCCAGCAGCCGCACGAGGCGGCGGAAGGCGTCCCGGCGCTCCGCGCCCTCGCTCCGCTCCACCTCGTCGAAGAGGTTGCGGATGTCGCCGTGCTGACGCATCAGCAGGGCGACGACATCCACGTCGGGTGCCCGGTCGTCGCCGGCCTGGGGAGTCTGCAGTTCGGACATGCGGGGCCGCCTCACTTCTCGCGCATGGCGGGGTCGGGGTGCTCGCCCTCGGTCTCCACCCGGTACTCACGCCCGAACATCTGGTCGTGCTCGGCCATGACCCGGTCGCTCGGCGGGTCTTCGCCGCCGTGGATCTGCTCCTGCATCTTCTCGAAGCGCTCGTGCGCCTCGCGCACATAGCCCGCCCCGAGTGTGGTCAGGTCCATCTGGGTGTCCAGCAGCTTCCGCAGGTACTGCTTGTTCGGCTCGAAGGTGAGCACGTCGGGCAGCTCGGGAGCCAGGACCTCCTGGGGCTCCCGGCCGTCGTGACGGCGCATCAGGTCGCAGGCGGTGTGCAGGTGCTCCAGCTCCATGTTCAGGTGCAGCTCCCAGATCGCCCTGACCTTCGGGTCGCTCTCCTGCTCCATGAAGGAGTAGTACAGATAGCACTCGTTGTACTCGTGGTTGACCAGCTGCTCCCACCACGTCTCGCCCGGGTCGACGAGGGACTCGTAGTGGGTGACGTGCTCCTCTTCGATCAGCCCGATCTCCTGGTAGAGCTGACGGGCGATCGGCTCCATGTAGGTGGGGCCCGTGTTCATGTAGAAGTTCATCGTCTGCTGCTCCGCCGACATGATCGTCAGCGCGTGCAGCTTCGACAGCGGGTCCGTCGCGTCCTTGTCGTACGTGTCACGGACGTTGTCCACCGGATCGCGGTGATGGAACCTGGTGGGGCGGCCCGGCATCACCTCGGTGAGGTTGTCGACGATCGACTCGGCCTTGCGGTGCTCGATCATCTCGTACAGGTTCGCGTAGCGGTACAGGTGATCGAAGTCCTCCAGCACACCGAACTGGTAGGCCTGCTTCAGGTACGGATCCGGCTCCATCCGCGCCACCCAGGCGGTGAGGTCCACCGCGACCTGCTCGTAGGCGATCGTCGTCTCCAGCACCGAGGAGACCCCCGGCAGCAACCAGTTCACGACCTTCTGCTGCTGGGCCTCGATGTACCGCGTCCTGGCGAGCCGACGCTTCACCTCCGGGTCGACCGTGTTGCGGGCGAGCTGGTGGCTGAAGAGGATCGCCTCCACCTCGATGCCGTTCATCGTGATGATCCGGCACCGGGTGTACGGGTCGCAGCGGTCCGGGTCGATCGGCTGCACGTTCAGCTCACGCCAACTGCGCAGCTGGCGGTCCAGCGGGATACCCCGCTGTTCCAAGGGATTGAAGGTCATGGGGGCGCCTCCGTGGCAGGGCGGGTTGTGGGCCTGCGGGTGCCCCGCCGGGGACGCCGACCGCGGGCCCGTCATCGAGTCTGGCCACCACCAGCCCCTTTCAGCCACCGCTGGCCCTCGGGGGACGCATGGTTCCCTCAGCCGGACCAGCCGGGATGCCATCAGGAGCGGCATATGAGATGACTGGATCCACCGGCTGCGGCACCGGTCACCAGACCTTCACATCCGTCGGCCGATGGCGGCGGACGTGCGGGGGACCCGGTGCCCTGTTGTCGCGCTGGGAGGGACACGTGGTGATCGCCGTCGCCGTTCTGCTGTTGCCGGTCCTGGGAGTGTTGCTGTACGGGATGGACCGTATCGAGGATCGGCTGCTACGACGGCCGCCGGCGGCGCGCCATGCGCGGGGACGGCACCTGCGGCTGGTGCACAGCGTCGGCGGGCCCGTCGGCGGCCGCCGACGAGCCCGGCGCAGCGAACGCCGCGCCGACGCCGCCTGACCGGCAGCCGGGCTGTGCCGGTACGCGTGCGGAACAGCCGGTCGCGAGGTCGCGTGCTTCGACGATGCGCGTTCCGGGCCCGGCGTTCCGCCGCTTCGGGCCGGCCGCACCGGTGTTTCGCGCCTCGGTACGGTGCTTGAGCCCGGGCTTAGAGGCAACTCGCCTGGTATGACAAAACTGCATCTTCCCGGGCGGAAGAACCACGAGCACGCTGAGCAGGCCCCCTCTTCCCCCGTGCCGGCGCCGGAGGACACCGGCCCCGGGCGGGAGGTGGAAGAGGCCGCGCCGGATACGCCGACGAAGTTGCCGAAAGGGGCCTGGGGCGCGGTACTCAAAGGCAGCCTCAAGGAGTTCAAGGACGACGAGCTGACCGACCGGGCGGCCGCACTGACCTATTACGGTGTGCTTGCGCTGTTCCCGGCCCTGCTCGTCCTGGTCTCCCTGCTGGGCATCACGGGGAAGTCGACCACCGACAAACTGCTGAGCAACGTCAAGCAGCTCGCTCCCGGCTCGGCCCGGGACATCATCACCCGGGCCGTGGAGCAGTTGCAGGGCAGCGCCGGCACCGGTTCGATCCTGGCCGTCGTCGGTCTGGTGATCGCCGTATGGTCCGCCTCCGGCTATGTGGCCGCCTTCATGCGGGCGGCGAACGCCGTGTACGACATGCCCGAGGGACGGCCGGTGTGGAAGATACTGCCGGTGCGGCTCGGTGTGACGGTCGTGCTCATGGTGCTGGCCGTGGCGAGCGCGCTGATCGTGGTGTTCACCGGCGGTATCGCCCGCCGGGCCGGCACCGCGATCGGGGTCGGGGACACCGCGCTGACGGTGTGGTCGATCGCGAAGTGGCCGGTCCTCGTCCTGCTGGTCGTCGTGATGATCGCGATCCTGTACTGGGCGAGCCCGAACGCCAAGGTCAAGGGATTCCGGTGGATCACCCCGGGCAGTTTCCTCGCCCTGCTGATCTGGATGATCGCCTCCGCGGGCTTCGCGTTCTACGTCGCGAACTTCGCCTCCTACAACAAGACCTACGGCACCATGGCCGGCGTCATCGTCTTCCTGGTCTGGCTGTGGATCACCAACCTCGCCATCCTGCTGGGCCTGGAGTTCGATGCCGAGACCGTCCGGCAGCGGGCCATCGCCGGCGGGCACCCGCCCGAGGCCGAGCCCTACACCCAGCCCCGCGACACCCGGAAGTGGGACGAGGAGGACCTGCGCCGCATGGGCGACGCGTGAGCGGTCCTCACAAGGACCGATGATCTTCGGTGTGGGGGCGCGATCACGGGATACCTGCCGTTCATGAGGCTGCGCGAGGGCTTGGACAGAGTTGACCGGGATCTGACGCAATGGGCGGCTTCCCGCATCCCGGACGCCGCCGGCCGGGTGCTGTCGGCGGTGGAGGAGGCAGCGGAGAGCAGCAAGCTGTGGTGGGGAGCTGCCGCGGTGATGGGGCTGGCCGGCGGATGGCGCGGCCGGACGGCGGCGGCCGCGGGCCTGTCCGCTCTGACCGTCGCGCAGCTGGTCGCGAACGGATTGTGCAAACAGCTGGCCGATCGGCCGCGGCCACCGCGGGAGTGGATCCCGCACGGCGAGGTCCATGACCGACCCGACTCCTCCTCGTTCCCCTCCGGGCACACCGCGGCCGCGGTCGCGTTCACCGCCGCCGTCGCACCGACCTGGCCGGTCGCCGGCGCCGTGTGCGCGGTGCCGGCCGCGCTGGTCGCCCTCGAGCGCGTGCAGTCAGGGGCTCACTACCCCAGTGACGTCGTCGCCGGTGCGGCCATCGGCCTGGCCGGCGCCTGGCTCACCCGGCACGCCCCCTCCCTGCTGCTAGGGGGTGCGCCGAAGCCGTAGGCCCTCACGTGCCCGGTGTGCGCCGGGCGGGCCCCCGGCTCCCCCGGGACGAGCCGAGCGGCGGCCACGTCCCGTCCAGGCAAGTCGTCGGCCGTGAACTGGTCGTATCGGGGTACTCGCGGGCTCACGACCCGGCATCGCGGGCACGCGGGCCGGAAGAAGTGAATGACGGGAGGTGATCGCCGTGTCGAGTACGCAGCCGCAGCATGGGACGGGCCAGCGGGCGGAGGCATCGGAGCCGGTGAGCGAGCTGGTGCAGCGGGCTTCGCAGCAGCTGACCGAGCTGGTGCGTGGTGAACTGCGCCTGGCGCAGGCGGAGATGAAGGAGAAGGGCAAGCGCTACGGCAAGGGCGGCGGACTGTTCGGCGGTGCCGGCCTCGTGGGCTTCCTGATGCTCGAGGCTCTGGTCGCCACGGTGATCGCCGCACTGGCGGTCGCGCTGCCGGTGTGGGCCTCCGCCCTGATCGTCACCGCGGTACTGGGCATGATCGCCGCGGTGATGGCACTGACCGGCAGGAAGCAGGTCGCCCAGGCCGCGCCGCCCGCACCGGAGCAGACGATCGAGAACGTGAAGGCCGATGTGGCCGAGATCAAGGAGAGCGCGCACCGATGACCCAGCCACCCCACGACGAGCCGACCGCCTCCAGCCCCGAGGAGCTGCGCGAGCAGATCGAGCAGACCCGCCACGAGCTGGGCGAGACGGTCGAGGCACTCGCGGCCAAGACCGACGTCAAGGCCCGCGCCCAGGAGAAGGCCGCCGAAGTCAGGGAACAGGCCACCGCCAAGGCGGACGAGCTGAAGGAACAGGCCGCGTCCGCGGTGGGGAAACTGAAGGACAAAGCCGCCGACGTCGTCCACCAGGTGCAGGACAAGCTGCCCGATCCGGTCAAGGACGAGGCCGCTCAGGTGGCTGATCAGACCCGGGCCACGGCCGCGCGGGCCGGCCGGCTCTGGGAGGACAACGTCCCGGAGCCGGTACGGCACAGGACCGCCCAGGGGGCACAACTGGCGCGGGACAACCGCACGTTGCTCCTGGCGGCCGCGGGCACGGCCGTGGTGCTGTGGCTGGCCTGCCGCCGTGGGAGGGGGTGAACCGGGTGAAGGCGTCCAAGGTCGCCTACAAGCCCCTCGGCCTCGTGCTCGGGGCCGTGAGCGGCATGCTCGCCGGCGGCCTGTTCAAACAGGCCTGGAAGATGCTCGGGCACGACGAGGACGCCCCCGACGCCACCGACGAGGACCGCACCTGGCGCGAGGTGCTCCTCGCCGCCACCCTTCAGGGCGCGATCTTCGCCGGAGTCAAGGCGAGCGTCGACCGCGCCGGCGCCACCGCGACCCGCCGCCTGACCGGAACCTGGCCCGGCTGAGCCCCACCGGAAGATGTGCGGGCCGGTACCGCATCGGTGCCGGCCCGCACACCCTCGACCACGCAGCCACGCAGCCACGCAGCCACATGAAGGACCCTCGCCGCCATGTCCGACCAGCACGCGGCCGCCGCCCTGACAGCCGCCGCAGTCATCACCTCGATCCTCGTCGCGCGCGCGGCGGTCCTGCGCCAAGGCCACCGGCGCCACGCTGTCCGCGCGGCCCACCTGCCGCACCGTCGCACCACAGCCCGCACGGACAGCGCGGCGCCGACCTCTACCGCACCGGCGGACGACGCCGCCATCTTGGCCGTACGCGAGGCCGAAGAACACGTCCACCGCTGCTGGCAACAGCTCCGCACGCACGCCGACCCTCCCGAGTGACCCTGGTCGCCCGACCGGCAAGCCGGACGCCCTCACCGCTCAGGTCAGGCCGGCGAGGTGTCCACTCGTCCCCACCGGGCGAGAGCGCGTAGCGCGGCACCCCGGCCTCGATCCGGTACCGTCCACAGCGTCTGCCCCCTCACCCCCCAGCGCTCCAACAGCGCGTTCGCGGCGAGGAATCCGCTCGTCGCGGCGCGCTCCATCAGCGCCACCGGCAGGTCCGTGCGCACCAGGTCGCCGGCCAGCACGAGGCCGGGTTCGGGGGTGCGCACGGTCGGTCGGTCGAGATGACCGCCCACGGGAAACGACGGGCAGTCCTGACGCCACTCGTGGCGGACGTCGACGACGGTGGCCCGCCGCGCCTCCGGGTAGACCCGGTGCAACTCCCGGATCAGGCGCTCTTGCTCGACGTCGCGGGACGCATCCGGCCGCACCGCGTAGGCGTGCAGTTCCACGACGGAGCCGCCGGTGCGTGCCGCCCATCGGGCCGCCTCGTCCTCCCAGCGCTCCAGCACGCTGATGTTGTCGAGGCCGCCGTAACCGCTCGTGCCCAGGAATCCGGGGCGGCCCGGATCCACCGGGCGGTCCAGCCACAGGCGGGTCACCAGGAACGGCGGTGCGGTGCGCAGCCGTTGGATCCGCTCGCGCCACGGGGCGTCGCCCAGCCGGTCGGAGCGGCCGACGAGGGACCGCAGGCCGGCGGCGTCCAGTGCGAGCACGACCGTGTCGTGCCGCCGTTCCTCGCCGCCGGCGGTGAGCACGTAAGCGCCGTCCGGGGTACGCGCGACGTGCTCGACGGCCGTGGCGGTCCGTACCTCGGCACCGTGCCGCCGGAGATAGCCGGCCAGCGGGTGCCACAGGGCTGCCGGGAAGGGTGCGCGGGGTACGTCGAACAGCAGCCCCTCGGCGGAGCCGAGGAAGTAGATGTGGAACATGAGCACCATCTCCGCTGCGGACAGCTTCCGCGGGTCGGCGAAGAAGCTGCGGGAGAAGACCTCGAACGCCAGGTGGCGGGCCTTTCGCGGGAAACGCACGGCTTCGAGGAAGTCGTGGGCACTGGTGTCGTCGAGGCGCTCGTACACCTCGGGGACGCGTACGTCGAGCAACGGGAGGGCGGCGACGGGGTGCATCGTGCGCAGATCCCGCAGGCCGAACGACGGGCTGAGCGCGACGAAACCGAGCGCGCTCCACGGCGGGGTGCGCGGGACGTGCCGGAAACTGTCCCGCAGGCCGCTGCTGTGCCGCAACGGGTAGTCCGGCAGCGCGGTCAAGCGCTCCAGCCGGGGATCGGTGCGGCGCAACAGGCCCCGGAGGTTGTAGTACTGGCGGAAGAAGGCGTGGAAGCCGCGGCTCATCGTCGCGGTGGTACCGTCCGCCAGCTCGACCGGCCAGCCGCCGGCACGGCCGCCCAGGTACGCCTCGCGCTCGTACAGCGTCACGCGCACTCCGCGTTCGGCCAGTGCCGTGGCGGCGGCCAGTCCGGCGATCCCGGCTCCCACGACGGCGGTCGTCGGGCGGGGGCCGTCGATCCGCGGGGTTCCCGGGCGCGGTGGCAGGAGGCGGGCCCGGCGGTCACGGCCGCGACGCGCGCCTTCGCGACGGTGGGCGCCGCCGGATCGGTGAGCGGGGTCGGGGTGACCGTCGGGACGGTGGGCGACGCCGGTCATCGCCCGGTCCCCGTCGCGGCATCGGTGCGGCAGGCGACGAAGGTGTGCGCGATGCCGGTTTGCCAGCCCGGCAGCGGCAGGGCCCTCACCTGGTGGAATCCCGCGGCGCGGATCCGTCCGGCGAAACGTTGCGCGGTGTCGAAGCGGACGACGCTGCGCCACAGATGGCGGTAGAGCCCGCCGTCCCCGAGCACGGTGGCGACGGGCTGGACGATGCCGCGGCACACCAGCGTCCACACGGCGCGATCCGCAGGGCGGCCGCTGAGGGTGTACTCGTGCACTCCGAGCCGTCCTGCCGGAGTGAGCAGGCTGCGCACCGCGCCGAGCACGGCGTCGGGATCGGACAGGTTGCGGAAGAGGTAGGCGGCGAACACCGCGTCGAAGGGGCCCTTCACCCCGGCCTCGGGCAGAGCTTCGGCCGGGGCGTGTACGAAGGTCACGCCGGCCGCCCACGGTTTGGCCGCGGCTCGTTCGAGCATGCCGGCGGAGGCGTCCACCGCCGTGATGTCCGCGCCCGGCAGCGCGGAACGCAGCGCGGCGGTCGAGGCACCAGTGCCACAGCCCAGGTCCAGCACGCGCAGCCCTGCTCCGTGCCCGGGCAGACCGAGGCGGCGTACCGAGCGGCGCAGGTGCGCGTGATAGCCGGGGTTGGCGGCCACCAGCGTGTCGTAACTGCGGGCGGCGTGATCGAACGCGGCGGCGAGGTCCTCGTCGCGCAACAGGTCCATGCGGTCTCCAGGAGCAGCGGTGGTCGGTTCGGCGGGCGGCGGGCCGGGAGTCGCGGGGACGGGCCACGCGGAGCAGGCCGGGGGGACGGAGCGGTCAGGAGTGGCGGGAGCCAGGCAGGCGTGGCGGTCGGCCGGCCGGGGGTGGGTCAGGGGTGGTCGAAGGGGCGGCGGGGCAGGGCGGACAGTTCCCACGCCGAACGCAGCATGGGCGCGATCGGTGTGTGGAAGCCGATGGAGAGGTCTTCCACCAGGTGGGTGCGCCCGTCGAGGAACCGCAGGACCCGGTTCATGGGCAGGCGCTCGAACATCCGTGAGAAGAGTGCCGGGCCGTCAATCCGGCCGCTGGCCAGGGCACGCAGCAGTACGGCGTCCATCGCCCGGGAGCGGGCCGAGTGGGCCGGTGGCGGAACGGGGCGGTGGCCGCGGCGCAGGGCGGCCGCCACGGCCCGTGTCTGGCGCTGAAGCCCGGCGAAGGTGTAGCCGGTCGACGGGCGGGTGGCACCACCGGCGGCACCGATGCGGAAGACGGACTGCCCGACCTGCCGCGGCATCGGGCCGTCCGTCATCGGGATGACCCCGGTCTCGGTCGCGATCACATGGGTGTCGCCGAGCCGCAGGACATCCTCGGCGTAGTGCCGTACGGCCGCCTCGTAGCCGTTCGCCGTCAGGACGCGGGGGGAGAACTCCGTGTACTCCACCAGGGCCTCGTGGCGGCCGGTGGGCAGCACGTAGCCGAAGGACAGGCCGTCGTGGGGCTGGGGGGTGCGGAAGTCCATCAGCTCGGCGGTGCCGGGGTCGAAGACGGGCCGGGCCGTGCGGACGAACCAGCCGTGGAAGTGCTGCAGCAGGGTGGTACGGGCGGCCGGGAGACTGCCCAGCGGGCGGGAGTCGAACACCCAGCGGGCATGCAGGAGACCCGACCGGCCGTCGGCTGTGCGGAGGACGATCCGGGCTCCCCCGGGGATGTCCTCCACCGTCTCCACGGTCGCGTCCAGGCGCCGCACGTTCGGGCTGCGCGCCAGGTCCCGTGCGACGAGGTCCTCGAAGTCGTCCGACCGGATCATCTTGTAGCGCAGGGGCGAGATGTCCCCCGTGACGGGGGCGCCCGTCGGTGGACGCACGCTCAGGGTCCGCCAGGTCGCGGTGACGGCCGCTTCGAAACGGCTCCGGCCGCTCTCCCAGAAGCACCAGGTCCGGCTCGGCGGCCGCAGCGGTCCGGGCGGAGCGTCCACAAGGACCACTGATGGCGTACGCCTTCCGGGCAGGTGCCCCGACAACCGGTGTGCCAGGGACAGTCCGGCCGCTCCGGCGCCGACGACCGCTACGTCCGTCTCCCGCACCACGGCTGCCTCCCTCCTTCCGTCTCCCGCACGACTGTCGTCTCCCTCCCGCGCCTCCTGTTGCGCACTTGGCCGGTGTTCCCGCCCGTGTGCCCGATCGGATGCAGGTCACTCGAACGCGACAGGCGGCCTGGGCCGGGAGGGACGAGCGTGGAATGCATGTCGTGCACGGTCCGTCCGCCGGGCTTCGGGTCCGTTGTCGCATCCGCGCACGGCCCCCGGAGTGAAGAGCCTGTCAACGGAGCGACATGCGATCAGGATGAGAGGAACCTCGATGCGCCCCACCCAGGCGACGGATGACCATGCGGCCGGGCCGCCGCTCGCCTCCCGGCTGGCCGCCCTGCCACAATCACCCGTTCGGCTGCACCCGGACGGTCCGCGCACCGAGCCGCCCGCCGGCCCGCTGGAAGCGGGCCACGCCGGCAGGCCGGCCGGGGCCGGAGTGGCGCGCGCCGTCGACCGGGACGTGCACGCGGCTGTGGACCGTGTGCTGGACGACGTGCTGGCCGACCGGGTCGATCGGGCCCGGGCCGTGGACCCGCTGTTCGCCGACGACCTCGCGCTGCGGGTCGCGCACTTCACCCAGCGGGGCGGCAAGCGGGTCCGCTCGCGACTGCTCTGGTGGGCACTGCGCGCCTGCGGCGGCGCCGATGACACGTCCACCACGGCGGCCCTGCGGCTGGGAGCCGCGCTGGAGCTCCTGCAGACCTGCGCGCTCGTCCAGGACGACGTGATGGACGGTTCGCCGCGGCGCCGGGGCAGGGCCGCCCTGCACGCGGACCTCAGCGCCCAGTACGCCCGCACCGCCCACCCGGGCCGCGACGCCGAACCGGACCGCACCGCCACGTACGTCCGCACCGCCCACGCGCACCGCCTTGCGCGGTTCGGGGACGCCGCGGCGGTCCTTGCCGGGGATCTCGCCCTCGCGTGGGCGGACGACCTGATGGCGGAGACCGTTCTGCCCGCCGGGACCGAGCACGTGGTGCGCCGGCTGTGGAGCGACCTGCGTACGGAGATGGTGGCGGGCCAGTACCTCGATGTCCAGGGTCAGATCACGGCGCCCCGTTCGCTGCCGCGGGCGTTGCGCTCGGCCTGCCTCAAGAGCGCCCTGTACTCCGTCCAGCGGCCGCTGGCGCTGGGCGCGGCACTGGCGGGGGCGGACGACGCCACGACGGGCGCGTTGTGCTCGGCCGGCCGCTGCATCGGCATGGCCTTCCAGCTCCGTGACGACTTGAGCGACGTCTTCGCCGATGCCGCGGGGACCGGCAGGTCCGCGGGCGGAGACATCCGCGAGGGCAAGCCGACCTACCTGATCGCGCTGGCCCTTGCCAGGGCGGAGACGGCCGGGGACCGTACGGCCCTCGCCGTGCTCGACCGGTCGCTCGGCGCCGGCGAGCTGGCCCCGGAGGGTCTCGACGAGGTGCGGAAGATCCTGGAACGCACCGGCGCGCGGGCCACCGTCGAAGCGAGGATCGGCCGACTGGTGGCCCAGGGACTCCGCCATTTCGACGGCGCCCTGCTGGACCGGGAAGGCGGAAGCCGTCTGCGCGAGCTGCTCCTGGTCGCGGCGGGCGGCATGCCGAGCGGTCCGGGCGCCCGCTCGGAGGAATCCGAGCCCGATCACGGCATGGCCGTGCCCCTGACCACCGGCACCGCCGCCACCGCCACCGCCACCGCCACCGCCACCGCCACCGGCGAGGAGACCCGTGTATGAACCGCACCCTGCCCGGACCCAGTGACCACGTCGTCGTCGTGGGTGCGGGGCTCTCCGGGCTGTCGGCCGCCCTGCACCTGCTGGGCGCCGGCCGCCGCGTCACTGTCGTGGAGCGCGATCCGCTGCCCGGTGGCCGCGCCGGACGGCTGGATCTCGCGGGCTACCGCGTGGACACCGGCCCCACCGTGCTGACCATGCCGGACCTCGCCGACGAGGCGTTCGCCGCGGTCGGCGACAGCCTGTACGACCGCGTCGAGCTGATCCCGTTGCACCCCGCCTACCACGCTCGCTTCGCCGATGGCAGCTCCCTCGACGTGCACACCGGGGCCGAGGCCATGACCGCGGAGGTGAAGCGTTTCGCCGGAGACGCCGAGGCGGCGGGCTACCAGCGGCTGCGGGCGTGGCTGGAGCAGCTCTACCGGGTGCAGATGCGCCGGTTCATCGACGCCAACTTCGATTCGCCGCTGGGCCTGCTGGGCCGCGACCTGGCGCGCCTGGCCGCCCTCGGCGGCTTCGGCTGTCTGGACGCGCGGATCGGCGGCTTCCTGCGGGACGAGCGGCTGCGTCGCGTGTTCTCCTTCCAGGCCCTGTACGCGGGGGTACCTCCGGCCCGGGCGCTGGCGGCGTACGCCGTGATCGCCTACATGGACACCGTCGCCGGCGTCTACTTCCCCCGGGGCGGTATGCACGCGCTGCCTCAGGCCATGGCGGACGCCGCCGCCGACGCGGGCGCCGAACTGCGGTTCGGACAGCGGGTGACCCGGCTGGAACGCTCCGGCGAGCGGATCACGGCGGTCGTCACCGACCGGGACCGGATTCCCTGCGACGCCGTCGTCCTCACCCCGGACCTGCCCGTCGCCTATGGTCTGCTCGGCCGCCGGCCCCGGCGCCCGCTGCGGCTGCGCCACTCCCCCTCCGCGGTCGTCCTGCACGCGGGTACCGACCGCACGTGGCCGCAACTGGCGCATCACACCCTCTCGTTCGGGGCCGCCTGGCGCACCACCTTCGATGAACTGACCCGCACGGGCCGCCTGATGAGCGATCCCTCGCTGCTCATCACCCGCCCCACCGCCACCGATCCCGGGCTCGCGCCCCCGGGCCGCCATCTGCACTACATCCTCGCGCCCTGTCCCAACACCGAGGTGGGGCCCGGGGCCCGTACCTGGGCCGACCTCGCGCCGCGCTACCGCTCCGAACTGTTGCGGGAACTGGAGCGGCGCGGTCTCGACGGCATCGAGGCCGCCATCGAGAAGGAGTGCCTCGTCACTCCGGCCACCTGGCAGTCCCAGGGGCATGCGGCCGGCACCCCGTTCTCGGCCGCGCACACCTTCGCCCAGACCGGCCCGTTCCGTCCGCGCAACCTGGTGCGCGGCACCGAGAACGCCGTCCTCGCCGGCTGCGGCACCACCCCCGGCGTCGGCGTACCGACCGTACTGCTGTCGGGAAAGCTCGCCGCGGCACGGATCACCGGCGTCCCCCGGCCCTCTTCCGCACACGCGCGCACGTCGCCGCCCCCCACGAAGGAGAACGCCGTATGACCGACCGCGAACTCGACGCGGCAGGCATCACCGACGCGGCGCTGCGCGAGGCCTATCGTCACTGCCGCGCCCTCAACGCCCGCCACGGCAGGACGTACTTCCTCGCCACCCGCCTCCTGCCCGTCGAACGCAGGTCCGCCGTGCACGCCTTGTACGGCTTCGCACGCTGGGCGGACGACATCGTCGACTCGCTCGATCCGCGGATCCGCGCCGATCAGCGGGGAGCCGCGCTCGCCGGGCTGAAGGAGAGCCTGGACGTGGGACTGCGCAGCGGGCACAGCCACGAACCGGTGGTGCTCGCGCTCGCCGACACCGCACGCCGCTATGCCATCCCCCATGAGCACTTCCGCGACTTCATGGCCGCCATGAGTGCCGACCTGGTGGTCACGGACTATCCCACCTACGCCGACCTGCGCGACTACATGCACGGTTCCGCGGCCGTCATCGGGCTGCAGATGCTGCCGGTGCTGGGGACGGTGGTTCCCCGTGCCGAGGCGGCGCCCCACGCGGCCGCGCTCGGCGTGGCCTTCCAGCTGAGCAACTTCCTGCGAGACGTGGGCGAGGACCTCGACCGCGGCCGGGTGTACCTGCCCGCCGATCTGCTCGACGCGTACGGTGTCGACCGCGCCCTGCTGCGCTGGAGTCGCGACACGGGCCGGACCGATGCCCGCATCACCGCCGCGTTGCAGGAGTTCGAGGCGCTGACCCGGGGCGTCTACCGGGATGCGGCGCCGGGCCTGGGCATGCTGGATCCGGTGTCCCGGCCGTGCATCCGCACCGCGTTCGTCCTGTACGGCGGCATTCTGGACGCCGTCGCCCGCGACGGCTATGCGGTGTTGCACCGCCGGGCCGCGGTGTCCCGGCGGCGACGCGCCGCGGTCGCCGCCGACGGGCTCGCCCGCGTGGTCGCGGCACGGCTGCGCGCCCGTGCCGACCCCCGCGGCGGGGAAGTCCTGGAAACGGGCCCGCTCTCCACAGGCCCGGCGACGCCGTGCCCCGGCGTCCACCAGGAGGCGGCGTGAACCCCGGCCGGCCGGGCAGGCGGAAGCGTCTGCCGCTCTCCCTGCGCCGACGCCCCGTCCCCTGGGACAGGCAGCGGCCCACGTGGCACGAGGCCAAGCCGGCGTTGATCGCCGGGGCGCTGAAACGGGCGCAGTCCCGTCCGTCCGGCAACTGGTACGTCGTGGGCGCCTCGCGCAGTCTGCGCGACGACCGTCCCCTGGCGCGGACCGTGGCGGGACGGGAGCTGGTCGTCTGGCGGGCCGCCGACGGTCGCCCGGTGGCGGGGCCCGGCGTCTGTCCGCATCTGGGTGCCCCGCTGCGGGACAGCCCCGTGCGCTGCGGCACCCTGGTGTGCCATTGGCACGGGCTGGCCCTGAACGGCGCCTCGTTCGCCGACTGGCACCCGCTGCCGGTGCACGACGACGGCGTTCTGCTGTGGGTCCGGCTGGACGAGATCGGCGGCGAGCCACCGCTGGACGAGCCGGTGCTGCCCCGGCGCCCCGACCTCGCCCGGGCGCTGTCGACGGTCTATGCCGGGATGGGTGTCTGCGAGCCCGAGGACGTCGTGGCCAATCGTCTGGATCCCTGGCACGGGGCGTGGTTCCACCCCTACTCGTTCGTCGACCTGACGGTGGCCGACGCACCGAACGCCTCCGGTGACGGGCAGGACGACGGCTTCCGGGTGGACGTCTCCTTCAAGGTGGCGGGGCGGCTCGTGGTTCCCGTGCGGGCCGTGTTCACGGCGCCCGAGCCGCGCACGGTCGTCATGCGCATCACGGACGGCGAGGGCCGGGGCTCGGTCGTCGAAACGCACGCCACCCCGCTGGGTCCGGACGCGTGGGGCCGCCCGCGCACGGCGGTCGTCGAAGCCGTCGTCGCAGCCTCCGACCGCCCCGGATTCGCCGTCGCGCGCCGGGCAGCCCCGGTCCTGCGGCCCCTCGTCCGGGCCGCCGCCGGACGTCTGTGGCGCGATGACCTGGCCTACGCCGAACGACGCTGGCACCTGCGTTCCACGGGCCGCTTCCCCGGCTGATCGCCTTCACCCGGCGGAGGCTTCCGGTCACGCCGTCATTCCCATGGGCCCCTGAGGTCGTCGTCCTCACCGACGCCCGAGGGGGCCCGCCTGGTCGTCGTCGGCCGGGCCGCTGCCGCACGCCGCCGTCGAGCGGTGCGGCGCCGGACGGCGGTCGTACGGCGTCCGCGGGCCGACCGTCACCGGCCGCTTCCACGGCACCGGCTCCGCGTGAACGTTCCGGCACGCGTCCGGCGTGCCCGGTGTGCCCGGCACTTCCGGCGCGGTGGGCCGGCGCGCGCGCTCCAGCCACTCCAGGTAGACCGGCGCCTCACGGACCACTGCCCAATAGGCCCCCTCCAACTCCGGGTAGGCGTCGTCGAGTTCGGCCTCGGTGCGGGCCGCCAGCAGCAGGCGTACGCCGATCGGGTCGCCCACCAGGGGGCGGATCGCGAGGTCGGGACGGGGATGGGCGGTGGGCTGGCTGACCGTGACCACCTCGCCGGTGGCGGCCAGCGAGTACGCGGTGAGGTAGTCGCCGTGCAGCATCTCCGATTCCAGGCCCGCGGCACGCAGCGCCCGGCACAGGGCGTCCCACTCACCGTCGACCGTGGAGTCGACCATCCAGCGGTCGCCGGCCAGGTCGGCAAGGCGCACCTGTCGCCGCGAAGCCGCCGGATGGTCCGCGGCGAGGGTGACGAACTGCGGTTCGCGCTCGACGAGCACGCGCAGGCACAGGCCCGGCGGGATGCGTAGCGGACTGCCCTCGACCTCGTGCACGAAGGCCATGTCGAGCCGGGCCGCGGCGACCATGTTCAGCAGGGAGTTGGCGGACACGTTCATCTGGAGCGTCGGTTCGATCCGCGGCACCCGGGCCCGCAGGCGGCGCAGCCAGCCCGGGATGGCCCGGCTCGCCGTGGCGCCGATGCGCAGGTGGAACCCGCCCGCGGCACGGGCGGCCGCCGCCCTGGCCTCCGTGACGATCGCCGCGAACTCCGCCACCAGCGGCCTGGCCCGGCTCAGTACCACCAGCCCGAGCGGGGTGGGGCGGCAGCCGGACCGGGCGCGCACGAAGAGCTGGGCGCCGAGCGCGTGCTCGATGCGTCGCAGCTGGGTGCTCAACGACGGCTGTGCCATGCCGAGTTCCCGCGCCGCTTTGTGCAGACTGCCGGTGTCGGCGATGGCGCAGAGAACGCGCAGGTGCCTCACCTCGAGCTCCATGGGGGGAGCGTAGGGCGGCGCGGGGGCACCGCACCAGATGTTCAAGTTCCAACGAAAGTGGACGAGTCGGCCGCCGATAGCCCCGTGCTATCCCCGTTTGCCATCATCCGCAGTCCCGTTGGCCTCCCCGAGACTCACTGGCAACCGATCGTTCAACCCCACAGGACGAGTAGGAGCCCCCACAATGGCGTCGTTCCGCAAGAGCACCGGGTCGAAGAACTCCCGGAGACTCCTGGCCCTCGCGCTCGGTCTCGGTATGGCCTCCGCCGCACTCGGCACCGCGAGCCCGGCGAGCGCCCGGAGCATCCCCACGGCACCGGCCCACACCGCCACCGCCGGCTACGTCGGCTCGGCCGAGAGCGCCGGCAACAAGGCGTTCTTCGACGCGGTGCTGAAGTCGGTCGCGAAGAGGCAGGCCGATGAGCCCACCCTGAAGGCGGTGACCGTCTACTACAACGCCTCCCAGGCCCCGAGCTTCCGCTCCCAGATATCGAGCGCCGCCTCCATCTGGAACAGCTCCGTGTCGAACGTCAAGCTCCAGGCGACGTCGGGCAGCGCCGACTTCACCTACTACGAGGGCAACGACTCACGCGGGTCCTACGCCTCCACCGACGGCCACGGCAGCGGCTACATCTTCCTGGACTACACGCAGAACCAGCAGTACGACTCGGTCCGGGTCGCCGCCCACGAGACCGGCCACGTGCTGGGGCTGCCCGACCACTACAGCGGCCCGTGCAGCGAACTGATGTCGGGCGGGGGCCCCGGCCCGTCCTGCACCAACCGGTACCCGAACTCCACCGAGCGCGCCCGGGTCAACCAGCTCTGGGTGAACGGCCTCGCCAAGGCCCTCGCCCAGCTGAACAAGACGCGCTGACGCTGGTGAACGGGGCGGGCTGACCCCTCCTCCGGCCCAACCCCACCGCTCCCCTCCCCTCCCCTCCGGTACGGACCGCGGCGCCGGCCCGCGGTCCGTACCGTTGCGTGCGCGACGGCACCGGACCGGCCTCACCCGGCTCAGGACACCGAGGTCCCGCCAGCCGGCGTTCGCTGACGGCAAGTCATATGCGGCCGCGCGTGAGGCGGGTGACGGGCCCGTACGTGTGGCGCTCGGCTCGGCGGCCCATCGCGTACGACGCGGCGGTCAGTGCGGTGAGGCCCGCGCCGACCCCGGTGGCGACCAGTTTGCGGTGGGCGACCACCGTCCACGCCGTCTTGGCCGTGGCCGCGACCTGACCCGATGCCGTGATCAGGGCCTGGCGGCCCGTCTCCACGCCCCGGGCCGCCGCGTTGGCGGCCGCGCTCGTCGCCCCGGCAGCCCGCTGGGTGCCGGCCTTCGCGACCGACACCGCGTCATCGGTGGCCGCCGCGGCCTTCTTCGCCGCGCGGTCGGCCGGCGCGGTCGCCCTCTCCGCCGTCCGCCGGGCCTTCGCCTCTGTTTCCTTCTCCGCTGCGGACTTCCGGCTCGTCTCGTTGTTCGATTCAGTCATGGACTTCGCGTTGCCCGACCCCGCCTGGGCAAACGTCGTACGGCGGGAGCGTCCCGCTCTTGTTGGCCCCAGCCGCACAACCAGCCCTGTGGGCCCGGCCCTTGCGCCCGGTCAGAACCTGGGGGCGGGGGACCGCGTGTGGACGAGTTCGGCGGCCTCTTCCTCCGTCTCGACGGAGGGCGGGGAGCCGGCCAGGGGCTTGTTGGCGGTTTCCCTCATGCACAGGACGGCGACGACGCCGACGGCCGCGGCGGCCGTGGCGTAGTAGGCCGGCATGAGGTTGGTGTCGAAGGCGCTGATCAGGGCGGTGATCACCAGGGGGGTGGTACCACCGAAGACCGAGGTGGAGAGGTTGTAGGCGACCGAGAGGGAGCCGTAGCGGACCTGGGTGGGAAAGATCGCCGGGAGCGCCGCCGACATCGTGCCGAGCATCGCCACCAGCGAGAGGCCCATCAGGAGCAGGCCCAGGGTGATGAGGACGACGTTGCCCTGCCTGATGAGGAGGAAGGACGGCACGGAGAGGACGAGGAAGCCGAGCATCCCGGTCATCAGCAGCGGTTTGCGCCCGAAGCGGTCCGAGAGCCGTCCGACCTGGTTGATGACGCACATCTGGAGGACCATCACGATGAGCAGGATGAGCAGGCCGTGGTTGGTCCCGTAGCCGAGTTCGTCGGACAGGTACGTCGGCATGTAGGAGAGCAGCATGTAGTCGGTGATGTTGTACGCCGCGACGAGCGCGAGGCACAGCAGCAGCGGCTGCCAGTGGCGCGTGAAGATCTTGCCGAGGTCGGCGGTGGCCGAGGTCTCCACGGCGTCGGCGGCCTCGCTCGCCTTGCCCTGGCCGCCCTCCAGCTTCAGGAAGGCCGGCGTCTCGTCCAGCTTGAGCCGCAGGTAGAGGCCGATGAAGCCGAGCGGGGCCGCGACCAGGAAGGGGACGCGCCAGCCCCACTGCAGCATCTGGTCCTCGCTGAAGACGCCGGTGAGGATGACGACGAGACCGGAGGCGCCGACGTACCCGGCGAGCGTGCCGAACTCCAGGAAGCTGCCGAAGAAGCCGCGCCGCTTGTCGGGTGCGTACTCCGCGATGAAGGTCGAGGCGCCCCCGTACTCCCCGCCGGTGGAGAAGCCCTGCACCAGCCGGAAGAAGATCAGCAGGGCCGGGGCCCAGAGGCCGATGCCGGCGTGCGAGGGGATGAGGCCGATGGCGAAGGTGCCCACCGCCATCATGATCATGGTGATGGAGAGGATGCGCTTTCGGCCGATCCTGTCGCCGAGCGGCCCGAAGACCATTCCGCCGACGGGACGCACCAGGAAGGCCACCGCGAATGTCGCGAAGGAGCTGAGCAGCTGGGCGGTGTCGCTGCCCGAGGGGAAGAAGACCTTCCCCAGGGTCGGGGCGAGATAGCTGTAGATGCCGAAGTCGTACCATTCCATCGCGTTGCCGAGGGCGGCGGCCTTGGTGGCCCGTTTGACCGCCGCCTCGTCGGTCACGGTGATGTCGCTGCGGCGCAGCTTCGGGTTGCGTCGCCTCTCGATCGCGCGGAACAGCACCCTGTGGCGGCTGATCGCGGCGGGGTCCACCGACTCGTCCTTGTCGGTCGCCGCCATGACGGATTTCCTTTCGCCGGTCGCATTACCAGGAAGAACACCTGCGCAGTTCTCGCTTGCTCAAACTGACCCCTTCGCGCGACCCCGGGGCGGCTACCGAGGGTGACGGTCACGGCCTTTTCGCGGGTTGGTGTGTGCCCGTGCCGCGGTGGGGGAACCTGATCGGCCCGGGTGCTGCCCTGTGAGAGGAGCCCAAGTGACAGCGTCGGCGTCGGCGGCGGGCGGTCGTGACCCGGGCGCTCAGGAGGCCGGATACGAGCCGGACGCCCAGCGGTGGCGGGCCCTGTGGGTCACCTTGGTGGCCGGCTTCATGAGTCTGCTGGACGTGACGATCGTGGCCGTCGCCCTGCCTACCATCCAGCGCAGCCTGCACGCCTCCCCCGCGCAGGTGCAGTGGGTGGTGTCCGGATACGCCCTCACCTTCGCCCTCGCGCTCGTCACCGCCGGGCGCCTCGGCGACGCCCTGGACCGGCGCCGCATCTTCCTGCTGGCCCTCGGCGGCTTCGTGGTCTTCAGCGCGGTCTGCGGGGCGGCCCCCGACATCACGCTGCTGGTGGTGGCCCGGCTCGCCCAAGGGCTGGCGGCCGGCTTCATGGCTCCCCAGAACTCCGCGCTCATCCAGCAGATGTTCCGCGGCGCCGAACGCGGCCGCGCCTTCGGCTTCTTCGGCGCGACCGTCGGTATCTCCTCGGCCGCCGGCCCCATCACCGGCGGCGCCATCCTCGCCCTGGCCTCCGGCGCCCAGGGCTGGCGGTGGATCTTCTACGTCAACGTCCCCATCGGCATCCTCGCCGTCCTCCTCGGCCGCCGCCTGCTGCCCCGCACCCGGCGGTCCGGCCGGGGGCACGTGGACCTGCCCGGCGTCCTGCTCCTCGGCCTCGGCGTGCTGGCGCTCATGTATCCGCTGGTCCAGGCGGACTCCGGCGGCATCGGCCGCCTGTGGTGGCTGTTCCTCGCCGGTGCCGCGGTCCTCGTCCTCTTCGTCCAGTGGCAGCGCCGGCTCGTGGCCCGCGACGCCCAGCCGCTGCTCGACCCGCGCCTGTTCACCACGGTGCGCGGCTACGCCGTCGGCGCCGGCGTCGGCACCTTGTACTTCATCGGCTTCAGTGGCGTCTGGCTGGTCTTCGCCCTCTTCTACCAGCGCGGCCTCGACTTCTCCCCCCTCCGGTCCGGCCTCGCCGTGACCCCCTTCGCCCTCGGTTCGGCGAGCGCGGCGGTCATCGCCGGCCGGCTGGTGGACCGGTTCGGCCGCCTGCTCACCGTGTGCGGCCTCACCGGCGTGCTCGTCGGCCTGGGCGGCACCGCGCTGCTGCTCCGCTTCGCGCCCCTCCACAGCGCTCCCTGGCTCGCCGCCCCTCTGTTGTTCCTCGGTGGCATCGGCGGTGGCTTCGTGGTCTCGCCGAACATCACCATGACCCTGCGGGACGTGCCCGTGCGCATGGCGGGCGCGGCGGGCGGCGCCCTGCAGACCGGGCAGCGGCTCGGCGCCGCGGTGGGGACCGCCGCGCTGCCCGGCCTCTTCTACCTGGTGCTCGGCAGGAGCAACGACTACCGCGCCGCGCTCGTGACCGCGCTGGGCTCCGCCCTGGTCGGCATGGCGGCGTCCCTGGCCCTCGCGACGTTCGACCTGCGGCGCGACCGGCAGAAGCGCCGGCCGCACCGCAAGTGCCCGGACGAGGTCACCAACAGCCCGATGCACGCCCGGCAGACCTGACCGACGCTCGGCGCCGGGCAGCGGCCGGGCGGACGGGGCGTCCATGCGGGTTGCATCTTCGGCATGGGCGAGACGAATTCGGCCTTGTCGCCGTTGTCCAAGGCACCGATCCGTTGCCACCAGAAAGGCCTCCCGATGCGCCGTAGCACCGTTCTCGCCCTGTGCGCTCTCCTCACCGCCGCAGCAACCGGGTTCCTCGCCACCACCGCCATCCGCAGCCGCTGAACGCCGTGTTCGGGATGAGAGGCAGCGCTCGACAGGCACCATGACGGCGCTGCGAGCACCCTCCGCGTCCGGTCGGTCGACGTGGGCCGCGGGTCCCGCGGCGCCGCGGGACCCGCGTTCCCAGTGGGGGATCAGGCGTGTCGTCGGGCCCAGAGCGGGGTGACGAAAGCGATGAGGACGGCCGCGACACCTATCTGGAAGATGTGACGGATCCAGTCGACGCCACCGGTGTCCCGTACGCCGAAGGCGGTGGCGAGCGCGTTGCCGGCGACCGCGCCGATGATGCCGAAGATCACCGTCAGCCAGAGCGGGATGGGCTGGCGCCCCGGGAGGACCAGCTTGGCGAGCAGGCCGATGATGAGTCCCGCGATGATGGCCCACAAGAATGACACGATTTCTCCTTCCAGAGTGCACCGGAGTTCGGGCATCTCCCGCTTGCCCCTGGAGGAGAGCCCTACGCCTGCTCGTCGCGCGGTCGTTCGCGGGGCGGGGAGTCAGGCATCGGATGCCTCGCGGCCGGCCTGGACCGTGAAGATCTGGTCGAGGCCGACGATGGTCAGGATGCGCAGCAGGTCTGGAGGGACGGCGGCCAGAACGACGTCGGCACCCGCGGTTTCGGCGTGTTGCCGGGCGGCCCGGACCGTGCGGGGCGCCGGTGACCGGCGTCCGGGGACCGCCCCGACGGCGCCCGAGGATCAGGTCGTCACGTGCCGTTGGATCCAGTCGGCGGCGGTACGGCGGAAGAGGCGGCGGTTGTCCGCGCGACGGAACTCGTGGCCCTCCTCGTGCAGCAGCAGGAGTTCGGCGTCCAGCCCGCGTTCCCTCGCCGCCCTGACGAACTGTTCCGACTCCCCCACGGGCACGTTGGTGTCGTGTTCGCCGTGCACGGCCAGCACGGGGACGCGCAGCGCGTCGATACGGCTCATCGGTGACAGCGCCCGCAGCAGTTCGTGGTCGCGTTCCGGGTGCCCGTACTTGTGGGCGGCCGACTCGGCAAGCCAGGGCTCGGTGCCGGCGAAGAAGGTGGTCAGGTCCGACATCCCGCACACCGCGACACCGGTGCGGAACAGGTCCGGATGCCGGACGAGGGAGGCCATGGTCAGATAGCCGCCGTAGGAACGGCCCATCACCGCGAGGCGTCGCGGGTCGGCCAGGCCTGCCACGACCACGTGGGCCGCGCAGTCGGCGACGTCGTCGAGCGCGGCGAAGCGGCCTTCGGCGAGGTCCGCGTCGACGAAGGAACGACCGTACCCGGACGAGCCGCGGATGTCGGGGGCGAAGACGTCCAGTCCCCGGCCGAGCAGTTCGTGGTAGAGCGGGTCCAGCACCGGGCGCTCCTGCTCCTCGGGACCACCGTGCAGATGCAGGACACAGGGCGCCGCCTCCTCCGGGGACCGGCCCGGTGCGCGGTAGTACCAGCCGCCCAGGGCCAGTCCGTCCCGCGCGACGGGGCGCAGGGGAACCGGCCGTACGGGCGGGCGGCCGCCGGGAACAGCGTCCTCGTCGCGCGAGGACCAGGGCGTGCGCAGCGCCACGCCCTGGTGCAGCCACCACACTCCCGGCCGCCGCCGGGAACCCGACAGCGCCACCACGGGGCCCTCGGCAGCCGGGGTGGGCGCTATCCGGGTGACCACCTCGTGGGGCAGCGTGAGGGCATGGGACGGGCCTGCCGGGGCGGGCGGCTCGGGGAGCCCCGCGCCATGTCCTTCCGCTGCGGCCGGGTCCAGGGTGGTGACCTCCAGCTCGCTGACACCCCGCACGTTCCACGACAGCACGGCGCTGCGCCCTGCCCGGCCGAGGACCAGCAGTTCCAGGTCGCAGCCCGGCCGGGCCGCGACGACACGCCGGCCCAGCCACTGCCCCCGCGGGCCGAGCCGGATCGCGACCAGGGCGGCGAACTCGCGTCCGGCGTCGCTGCGCACCCACAGGGTGCGGCCGTCCGGCGAGAAGCCGCCGATCCACGGGTCGCCGTCGGCTGCGCGGACGAGGCCGGTGACCGTGCGGTCCCGCAGGCGTACGACGAGTGCCTCGCGGCCGCCCCGTGGTCCCCGCCGCACCAGGGCGAGCTCGCGGTCCCGGCTCAGGGCGCACACGCGCAGGGTCGGCGCCCCGGCTTCGCTCGCGAGCAGCACCGGCGCGGTGCCGCCTTCGGGGTCGATGATGTACGCCGCCAGGGTGCGGTGACCCGGGCCCCCCGAGGGCGCGCCGCGGGTCCCGTGGACCACGGTCCTTCGCGGCTGCTCGTGGGAGGCGGAGGTGAGCGGTGTCCCGCCCAGGAGGATCGCCCGGCCGTCGCGACCGGTCCAGCCGCCGGTGTGGGCCGGTACCGGTGGGTCCGTCGTCGCGGTCGGTCCTTCGTGTTCGGTGTGCGCGAGGCCGGCGGGTGCGGGTTCGGCCACGGTCACCGCGACGGCCGAGCCGTCAGGGGACCAGCAGCCGAGGTGGGCGGAGGCGCCCGGTTCGCCTCCGGCCAGCAGGCGCCGGCCGGTGCCGTCGGGGCGCACGCACAGGACGCGGGTGAGTTCACCGCCTCCGGGGGCGGTGGTGTAGGCGATCCACCGGCCGTCGGGAGACCAGGACACCTCGATCACCGGGTCCGGGTCGGCGTCCAGCAGATGCACCTCGTCGCCGTCCACGGGGCCGGCCCACAGCTGCGGCACACCGGTGCGGTCACAGATGAAGGCGACGCACCGGCCCTCGGGGTCCGCGGACGGATACCAGCAGCCGTGTGCGATCAGCGGCTGGGGCACGTCCAGCGGGGCGGACGTGTCGGGCAGGGGGACGGGCTCCGGCGCCGGGTGGGCCGCCGTCGGCTCCATGGTGAGCCGGTGGGCCAGCGTGGTCTCCGGCCCCGTGGTGAGGTGCGGCGCCGGGTGGGCGGCCGTGACGGTCGGTCCCGTGGCGAGCGTCGGTCCCATGGCGAACTCCGGCGCCGGGTGGGCCGCCGTCGCCGCCGGTCCCCCGGCGGGCTCCGGCCGTGCGTGCTCGCGGGTGCGGGGGGTGCCCTCCCGCCGTTCACGGCCGGTGAGGCGCCCGTCCGGGGCGGGGCCGACGGCTGGAGCCGTCGGCCCCGCGGCGCCCGGGCCCGTCGGGGTCAGCGGATGCCGTGCGTCTGCAGCCATGTCTCCAGCAGCGCTACCTGCCACAGTGCGTTCGCTCCTCGCCGGGTGTGGTGCGCGTTGGGTGCCGCGAGCAGTTCGGCGACGTACTCCTGGCGGAAGACGCCGCGTTTCTCGGCTTCCGGGGCGGTGAGCGCCTCGCGGACCCGCTGCAGCACCGGGCCTGCCATGTGCTTGATCGCCGGGACCGGGAAGTAGCCCTTGGGCCGGTCGACGACCTCCCGTGGGAGGACCTTGCGTCCGGCGGCCTTGAGGACGCCCTTTCCGCCGTCGGCGAGCTTCAGCTCGGGCGGGCAGGCGGCGGCCAGCTCGACCAGCTCGTGGTCCAGGAAGGGCACCCGGGCCTCCAGGCCCCAGTCCATCGTCATGTTGTCCACGCGTTTGACCGGATCGTCGACCATCATCACGTGTGTGTCCAGCCGGAGGTCGGCGTCCAGCGCCGTTTCGGCGCCCTCGGCCGCCATGTGGGCGCGCACGAACTCGGCGGAGGCGTCCCGCTCGGGCAGGTAGCCGGGCTCCAGGATGCGGGACAGCTCGGCGTGGGACCGGTCGAAGTAGGTGTCGATGTACGCCTGTGCGGCCCGGGGCCGGGGCACGTCCGCCATCGCCGGGTACCAGTGGTAGCCCGCGAACACCTCGTCGGCGCCCTGACCGCTCTGGACGACCTTCACCTCCTTGGCGACCTGCTCGGACAGCAGATGGAAGGCCACCACGTCGTGGCTCATCATGGGTTCACTCATGGCGAGCACCGCCGACTCCAGGGCCCCCGACACCCGGTCGGAAGGCACCATGAGCTGGTGGTGGCGGGTGTCGAAGTGGCGCGCCACGAGGTCGGAGTAGTGGAACTCGTCCCCCTCCTCGCCTCCCTCGGACTCGAACCCGACGCTGAAGGTCGCGAGGTCGTGCTGTCCCTCGTCGGCCAGCAGGGCGACGATGAGGCTGGAGTCCAGGCCGCCGGAGAGCAGCACACCCACGGGTACGTCGGCCACCATGCGGCGGCGCACAGCGGTGCGCAGCGCGTCCAGCACCCGGTCCGTCCACTCCTCGGCGCTCAGGCCGGCGTGCTCCGGGCGGCGCGTGTACGCGGGCTGCCAGTAGCAGTGGTCGCGGTGGGTGCCGTCCGGTTCGACGACTCGCACGGTGGCCGGGGGCAGCTTGCGCACGCCGTTGAGGACGGTGTGGGGTGCGGCCACGGTCGCGTGCCAGCTGAAGTACTGGTGCAGGGCCACCGGGTCGAGGGAGGTGTCGACGCCGCCGCCCGCCAGCAGGGCCGGCAACGAGGAGGCGAACCGCAGCCGGTCGGGCGTCTGCGTCAGGTACAGCGGTTTGATGCCGAGCCGGTCGCGGGCCAGTACCAGGCGTCCGCTGTCCAGCTCGACGATCGCGAAGGCGAACATGCCGTAGAAGTGCTGGACGCAGTCGGCTCCCCACTGCCGGTAGGCCGCGAGCACCACCTCGGTGTCGGAATCGGAGAAGAACTCGTGGCCGAGCGCGCGGAGTTCGTCGCGCAGTTCGCGGTAGTTGTACACGCAGCCGTTGAAGACGCCGGCGATCCTCGCACGGGGGTCGGCCATGGGCTGGGCGCCGCTCTCCGACAAGTCGATGATCTTCAGTCGGCGGTGGCCGAGAGCCACCGGTCCCTGCGACCACAGGCCGCGCCCGTCGGGGCCGCGCGGCGCGAGCCGGTCGGTCATCCGTTCCACCGCCGCGATGTCCGGGCGGTCGCCGTCGAACCGTATCTCTCCGCTGAGTCCGCACATCAGAGGGTCCCCTTCCCCCGGGCTGCGGGCCGAACGGTACGGCCCGTGCGGCGGGTCCGGCGTCCGGACAGTCCGGTTCGCGCCGGGTGTCCGGGGAACGGATGGTCGGGGGTCGGGGGATCCTGTTTCGTGAGCATGGGGGTGTGACTCTCCTTGATCGGGCAACGGTCGCCGGTCGTCCGGGCCGTGTGGCCGGGCCGGTCCGGGGACCGCTGGTGGTGCGGGTGGATCATGCGCTCGGTGTCGGGGCGGCGGACCTGCCCGGGTACGGGTGGGCAGCGAGGGTGTTCAGCCGTGCGGTGGGGCGCTGTGGACGGGCCGTCGGGCGCGGCGTCCGCCGTTCGCCGCGGGTCTCGGCCACCATCAGGTCGATGCTGGCGAGCAGATCCTCGGCCTGGGCCGCCCGGCGCAGCCGGTGCGCCGCGGTGCCCGCGGCCAGCGCCTCCTCGAGCAGTCCGTGCACGGTCTCCCAGTCGCCGGACGCCTCCAGCGCCGGACGCAGCCTGGCCAGCATGCTGGTCAGCACGGCCGGGGCGGGTGCCGCGGCGCGCGTCACAGGGTCGACCAGGTCACCTTCCAGCCCCGAGCGGGCCGCTCGCCAGGTGGCGGCCCGCAGCCAGTCGTGACGGCCGTCGCACAGGGGACCGTCCGCACGCTCCAGGCGCTCGCAGGCATCGCGCACCAGGGCCCGGAAGAGACCCGCGACCAGCACCACGGTCTCCACCCGGGGGCAGGCGTCGCAGATCCGCAGTTCCAGTGTGCGCTGGTGGGCGGAGGGCCGGACGTCGTGGTAGATCATGCCCGCGTCACTGATGACGCCCGAACGGATCAGTTCCGCGAGGGTCCTGTCGTAATCGGCGGCGTCCGGATGGCAGCCTGCCGGTCCCGCGGTCGGCCACCGCTGCCACAGCATGGTCCGCCAGCTGGCGTAGCCGGTGTCGGAGCCGAGCCAGAACGGCGAGCTGGCGGAGAGGGCCAGCAGCGGCGGCAGCCAGGGCGAGACCAGGCACATCGCGCGGACGGCGGTGTCCCGGTCGGGCACGTCGACGTGGATCTGCGCACTGCAGATCAGCTGTTCGTCGGCGACGAGACGGTAGTCGTCGGCCATGCGCTGGTAACGGGGGTCGGCCGTGACGTCCCGTGATCCGACGCCGGCCAGCGGAACGGTTCCGGCGGCCACGACCGCGAGGCCGAGGGTGGCCGCCGCCTCGTCGAGACGGCGCCGGGACGTGGCGAGGTCCCGCCACAAGCCGTCGAGTGTGTCGTGTACGCCGCTGTTGCTCTCCACCATCGACTGCTGCAGTTCGCTGGTGAAGCCCGGTCTGCCGATGCGGCCGAGCAGCTCGTCAGCGCGTGGCGCGAGATGCCCGCTCTCCACGTCGAGCACATGGAACTCTTCTTCTGCACCGAGGCGCGCTGTCACGGTTACTCCCCTTGCGATCGGTCCACAGCCGCCGGTACGTCACCCGCTGGCGGGGTGACGGGCCGCCGGCGTGGTCCGGGTTCCCCTGATCAGCCGCTGGCAAGCCTGGAAAATCACACTTTGTGATGAATTTCGCTCATTTGAGCGCGCCGGGTCCCCCTTGATACCACCCGCTCCTACCCGCGCATCAACGCCACACGCCGCTGTGTCGTCAGCACCACCTGAGGCATCACCCGGCACCCTGCGGGGAGGCGTCCTCGCGAGCCGCCCGGGCGTGCGAGCGCGCCACCCTCGTCCGGGGACGACGGCGGCGCGGTCGCGGAAGCCGCGGGCTGTTTCGGTGCCGATCGGGCGCGTCGGTGTCTCAGCCGAGGCCGAGGACGGTCATGGCGCGCTCGGCCATGCGCTGTTCGCCGAGGGCGTTGGGGTGGACCGGGACAACACTCCGGCCGAAGAGGAGCGGCTCGATCCACCGCGTGCCGACGGCCTTGCACGCGTCGTGGCCCTCGGACGCCTGGGCGAAGTCGACGTACGTGGCCCCGGCCTCCTCGGCGGCGCGCTGGACGACGACGTTGAGGTGCGCCTGCAGGGCGTGCACGTACGGCACGTCCCCGGAGGCGATCGGCAGTTTGGCGAAGCAGGCGGGATCGGCTGCGGCGGGCGTGATCCACGGGTAACCGAGGACCGCCACACGGGCGTTGGGGGCCCTGTTCCGGACGCTGCGCAGAGCGGCTGTGAGCCCGGGGTAGGTGTTCGCGTCGATCGCGTCGTCGAAGGAGGTGCCGTACCGGTCCTTGCACGGGCTGCCCTTGCCGCCGCTGAGAACGCCCGCGGTACCGCAGGCCGCCATGGCGTTGATGAAGGTGCCGTTGTCGTTGCCGCCGATCGTGAACGTCACCACGTCGGTGTCCGAGGTGACCGCCTCGGCCTGGGGAGCGACCCCGGGGTACTGGGCCTCGGTGAAGTCCTTGGTCTGCGCCGCGCCGCAGGTGACGTCGGTCAGCCGGGCTCCCGTACGGGAGGCGAGGACATGCGGGTAGTTGGCCGTGGAGCGCAGGCACAGCAGGTTGGTGGGGTCGACGGGCAGGACGCCCGAGGCGGCGCTGTAACTGTCGCCGAGTGCCACGTAGTTCAGGGACGCCGTGGCGTGGGCGGGAGCGGCGGCGAGGCTGAGGGCCACCGCGCAGGCGACCGCTGAGGTGGCGGCGAGGACACGACGCAAGGCAGGCAGGGGCATGGTCTCTCACTTCTCGTGGTGGGGACACGGAGCACATGGACAGGGCGGTGCCCGGATGTGTGCTGGTGCGCGAGAATGCGGCGGCTCGAGCAGGGGGAGGTGCCGGCCGGCGGTGCGTGGGTGAGGGGGCGCACGCACGACGGCGGCCGTGAAGTGCCGGTCGCGGGATTACCGCTGGGTTCTACCGATAGGTAATGTGCGGGCGCCGGAACGCGGAGTCAACATTGTTGACCGAACTTCTTGAAATGCTCATGTAATCGCGGGGCGGGCAACGCCCGCCCGGCTGGGGCCGGTTGGGAGCCGCCGGCGTCCCGGAGCGCCGGGAGGCGGAACTCCGCGCCGCCTATCCTGGCCCCATGCTGTCGACCGGATCCGCTTCCCCCACGCGCGAGGCCATCCGCACCGCCGCCACCCGCTTGTTCCGGGACCACGGGTTCGCCCGGACCACGGTCCGCCGGATCGCGGCGGACGCCGGGACAGACCCGGCGCTGGTGATCCGCCACTTCAAGAGCAAGGAGCTGTTGTTCCTGGAGACGATGCACCTGACGATCGACGACGAGCCGCTGCTCGACGTCCCGTTGGAGCGGCTGGGAGAGCGGCTCGCCGCGCTCCTGCTCGACCTCGACGGATCCGCCCGCGGCATCTTTCTGGCGCTGGTGCACGGCAGCAACGAGCCGCAGATCCGCCACCGTCTGCGCGAGACCCACGAGATGGTGCTCATCGAGCCCCTGCGCAACCGTCTGTCCGGGCCCGACGCCGACCTGCGTGCACGGCTGGCGGCCTCCCTGGCCGGAGGCCTGCTGTACGCGCTGTGGGTGGCGAGGGACGAAGGCCTGCTGCGCACCGGTCGCGACGACCTCGTCGCACGCTACGGCGCTCTGCTGCAGGACATCCTCACTCCGCGGCATTGACGGTCCGCACCGTGCGGGGGCCTTCGAAGCGGACTCGGCACCGCCGCTGTGCCGCCCGGGTGATCTATGAGCCGTCGATCCGCGGTGGCCTGCGCCGGTTCCCGCCTGTGGGCCGCGGCCGGTTCGGGAACCGGCCGCGGCACCTCCTGATACACCGGCCTGGCAGGAGACCTCACCTCCGGCCACGGGTTACCGCCACGGGCGGGAGCACTCGCGCCCAAACGCGTGATCATGGCTGGTCCGGAGGCGAGGTGCGGCTACGACGCCGACGGCGGCGGCCTCTCGGCGGACCGGTCCGGGGCCATCGCCCAACGAACGGTCCTCGTGAGCAGGCGCCCCGCCGGAACCACCGTGAGGTCCTCGACGAGCGGTACGCGAGGCAGCCGTAGCCGGCGCCGGGCCCAGGACGGGAGCAGCGCGACGGCGTTCGCGGCCAGCACGCCGTAGGCGGGGCGCACGGCGAGCGGCAGGGGCGGATCCACCAGCAGGAAGCGGGCCACGGCCCAGGCCTCGGGGGTGGTACGGAGTTCGGGCCGGTAGGCGGCCAGGCGCCGGGACAGGTCACGGCGGTCGCGCGGCGGGTCGATCACTCCCAGCGCCTCGGCGACGACCGCGGTGTCGGCGACGTAGGCGTCGTAACCGGCCGGGTCCAGCGGGTCGCGGCCGAAGCGCTCGTGAGCGCGCAGGAAGCACTCCGTCTCGGCCGCGTGCACCCATCCGAGCAGATGGGGGTCGGCCGCGTGGTACCGCTGGCCTTGTGGCGCCGTCCCGCGGATCTGCTCGTGGATGCCCCGGACCCGGTCGACGGCCGCCTGGGCGTCGGCCGCCGTACCGTACGTGGTCACTGCCAGGAAGGCGCTGGTGCGCTGGAGCCGGCCCCACGGGTCGCCGCGGAAACCGGAGTGGGCCGCCACGGCCGCCATGGCCAGCGGGTGCAGGGACTGCAGGAGTAGTGCGCCGACGCCCCCGATGAACATCGAGGCATCGCCGTGCACGGTGCGGATGGGACGGCCGGGCGCGAACCAGCGCGGGCCCGGCGACTCGTGGATCCGTGCCCTGACCGCCCGTCCGCCGGGGCCCGCGACCTGGCGGAAGATCATGGTGCCCAGCTGGGCGCGCAGGTCCGCGAGCACGGCCCCTCCGTCTCTCACCGCTCCCCCGCCCTCACGGGCGGGCGGGCATCTCCTCGCCTTCCCGGTCGGACGGCGGCCACACGTAGGGCAGGTCGTCGGGTACGCCCGGGAACTCGTTCACGTACGCGTCCCGGTCCTTGCGGACGAGTGCCGACTGGTGGCTGCGGTGGAAGTCCTCGTCACCGAGCCAGGGCGGCAGCTCCCCGGCAGCCGAGAGGGCGCGCTGATCGCGTACGGGGGCACCGGGGCGGCAACCGGCGTAGCCGGCGACCAGCGAGGCCGCACAGCTGTCCTGGTGTCCCCGTTCCCGCCACACCCGGCAGATCTCCAGACCGTACCGGACCAGCGCCTCCTCGTATCCGCGCCACATGCGTACGGCGGGATGCCGGCGCCAGCCGTACCCGGGGACGGTCAGACCGCGCAGGACCTGCAGCGCCTCGACCCGCTGTTTGCCCAGGCGGCGGCGGTCCAGCAGGAGCGCGGTGCGCCGGAAGTCGGGATCGGGCAGGAAGGTCTGCATGATCGCCGTCCTTCGGTGAGCTGTGGGTGTGTGGGCTCACTTCTTGCGGAGGGCGGAGGACTTGTGGACCGCGGATCTGCCGGACTTGGCACTGCGGACCTCGTACTGGGGCTCCTCCGGTGAGGCGTCGACCGTGCGGCCGGCCGCCTTCGTCCGCCGGGTGATCCTGCGCTCGACCTTTCCCTCCGTGGTCGATCCGTGGCTCTTCCAGGCCACCTTGTCGCCCTTGCCCAGCTGTTCGTCCGAGCCCTTGGGCTTCTTGCCGGCCATGGCTGTCACTCCTTTCCCTGCCCGTCTTGTCGCCGGTGTGCGGCCGTCAGGAGGCGTGCCCCGTGGCCGCCCGGTCGGCATCGCCCCCCGCACCGAGCAACCCGGTGGAGACGAAGGGTTCCTCCGCCTCCAGACGGGGCAGGTCCCGGCGGGACACGCGCAGCACCACCGGGGGGAGGCCCGCGCGCACCGGCTGGACCAGCCGCAGCCACGGCGGCGCGTAGATGGCCGTGCGCCGCCGCTCCAGGCCGCGCACGAGCCGGGCGGCGACCGCGTCCGCACCCGTCACGCGGCGGGCGGGCCGAGGCATCCCGGCGCGTAGTTCGCGCAGCACCGCGTGCTGGTCGGCGTCGCGCACCATGTCGGTGGCGGTCCAGTTGAGGTAGCCGATGCCCACGGCGACGCCCCGGTGCGCCACTTCGGCGCGCAGGGAGTGTGCGAAGGCCTCGGCACCGGCCTTCGAGGCGCAGTAGGCGCTCATGAGCGGGGCCGCGCCGAGCGAGGCCAGAGAGGCGATCTGCAGGTAGTAGCCCGCCGTCGCGTACAGGTCGGGCAGGAAGGCGCGTACGGTCTGCGCGCTGCCGGTGAGGTTCACGTCGATCACGCGGCGCCAGTCGGCCGGGTCGTTGGCGTCGAAGGGGCCGCCGAGCGCGACGCCGGCGTTGGCGATCACGACGGATG
This sequence comes from Streptomyces sp. NPDC045022, assembly GCF_056432605.1. Lineage (NCBI taxonomy): Bacteria > Bacillati > Actinomycetota > Actinomycetes > Kitasatosporales > Streptomycetaceae > Streptomyces > Streptomyces sp. NPDC045022. Next base: position 284,044 of record NZ_JBWKIR010000006.1, on the reverse strand, counting down.
GACGGCCGAGGCGCCGGCGCACCTCCTGCGCGGCCGCCCGCAGGGCGGGCAGATCGGTCACGTCGACCTCGATCGCCAGGGCCGGCGTGGGCATCCGGGCGGCGGCCGCCTCCAGCAGGTCCTTCTCATGGCCGAGGAGCGCCGGTCTCGCGCCCCGCCGGGCGACCTCGTACGCGAGGGCGGCGCCCAGTCCGCGGGCGGCCCCGGTCACCACGACCGTCCGGTTCCTCAGAGGGCTGCTGAACACGGGTGCGCCTTTCTCTGCTGCCGGGTGCTCCTCACTCCGAGGGGCTCCCCGGCGCGGTCAGCTCTCCACGGCCGGCGGCAGGGCCGTGTGATCGGGGTGACCGCCGGTGCGGCGGGCTTCCTTCATCGCCGCTTCGTAGAGGTGGTCCCGGCCCTGGGCGAGTTCGTTCAGAGCGCTGCGTTCCAGCTCCTGGAACGGCCGGTAGTAGGTGTCGTTGTAGGCCTCGACGATCTGGAACGTCCAGTGGCCGGGGATGACGTTGCGGCCCAGGATCTCGGCCTCCACCTTGTCGGCCCATTCCTGATGCCCGGCCTCGCGCAGGAGCCGTACCGCCCGGTCGAGTTCCAGGTCGGCACCGCCGGTCAGCTGGTGAAAGCTGTAGAGATGGCCGCGCGCCCGTTCGGTGGTCTCCAGGGCCTTCGAGAGCGACCCGAGGGCTTCGACGGTCTTGTCGTCGACGCCGTGCGGGCGCCGGTGCCGGCGATCGGGACCGTCCTGGTACTCACTCATGCCGTTCTCCGCTGTGTGGCCGGGTACCGGCCGCGTCGGACCGGTGGATACCGCCTGTGTCCACCTCTTCCCCTCGCGCGGGGCGTTCGGATGCGCGTTCAGCCGGACGGGTGCGCTTGCGCCCGGTCCGGTCCCGGCGGGTCAGGAGGCGCTGGGCGCGGGCCAGCGGGAGTGCCCGGTGGGCGCGCAGTGCAGCACGGGCGGCATTGGCGCCGGGGGCGCCGTGCACGCCTCCGCCGGGGTGGGCTCCGGCGGAGGCGAGGAAGAGACCCGGGAGGGGGGTCTCCGGACGCCCGGTGCCGGGTACCGGCCGGAAGACGAGCTGCTGGTGGAGGTTGGTGGTGCCCCCGTTGATGGCGCCGCCCATGAGGTTGGCGTCCAGCGCCTGGAGGGTGGGCGGCGCGAGGACACGGCGGGCGCGGATGCGGGAGCGGAAGCCGGGGGCGAACCGCTCGACCTGCCGTTCCACGCGGTCCGCCATGCGCTCCTGGTCCGCCGGGCTCCAGTCACCGGTGATGCCCTCGTCGCCGGCGTCCGCCCGGATGTCGCGCGGGACGTGCGTGTACGCCCAGGCCGACTCGGTGCCCTGGGGGGAACGGGTGGCGTCCGATGTGGTCATCTGCCCGAACAGGGCGAAGGGACGGTCGGGCACCTGGTGCATGGCGATCTGTGCGGCGAAGCGGGTCAGCTCGTCCATGCCGTCGGCCAGGTGGACGGTCCCGGCCTGGCAGGCTCGCTCGGCCTGCCACGGCACCGGGCCGTCGAGCGCCCAGTCGACCTTGAAGGTGGCGAAGTCCCACTGGAAGCGCCGCAGGTCCTCCATCAGCTGTGCGGGCAGGTGCTCGGCGCCGACGAGTTCCTGGTAGAGGACGGGCACGGCCACGTCGGCCAGCACGGCCCGCAGCGCGGGCACCGTCTCCCCGGCGGCGGTCCGCACCCCCACTGCCCGCCCGTCGCGTACGGCGATGCTCTCCACCCGCTCTCCGCAGCGCAGCTCTCCCCCGTGTGCCCGCAGTCGATGGACCAGCGCCTCGGTCAGCGCGCCCGAGCCGCCGACCGGCACGGGAAAGCCGTACGTCTGTCCCAGCATCGACATCAGCCAGCCGAAGCCACCGCTGCCCGCCGACTCGGGGGCGAGATCCGCGTGCAGGGCGTTCCCGGCGAGCAGCAGCCGGCCGCCCTCGCCGCGGAACTCCTCCTCCCCCATCCGGCGCACCGGAAGGATCAGGGACCGTGCCGTGCGCAGACCGCCCGCGGCCCGGAGCGTGCGGACCAGCCGGGCCGTGGCCCGGACCGGCGGGAACGGGGTGAACAGGGCGTCCAGCAGATCCGGGCGCACGGTCTGCCACAGGCCGAAGAGCCGCCGCCAGGCCGCTCCGTCGCCCGGTGCGAACGCCTCCAGCGAGTCGGCGGTGGCGTCGATCCGCCGGTCCAGCACGGCGCACCGGCCGTCGCTCAGCGGATGCGCCAGCACCCGCGGGGCGTGGCTCCAGCGCAGCCCGTGGTCCTGCAGGCGGAGCGCGGACAGTACGGGGGACGCGGCGGCCAGGGGGTAGAAGGAGCTGAAGAGGTCGTTGACGAAGTCGGGGTGGACCCCTCGGTCGTGACGGACCCCGCCGCCCGGCTCGGGCTGCGCCTCCAGCACCTGGACGCTCCACCCCGCGTCCGCGAGTGCGTTGGCGGCCACCAGACCGTTGGGCCCGGCGCCGATCACGACGGCGTCAGGCATGATCGGCTCCCGCCGCGCCCCGCGCCTGCCGTGTTCCGTCCCGCGACTGCAGTACGGAAGGTTCCGGGCTGCGTTGACCGTTCTCGCATGCCTTGGCGAGCCGGGCGAGCATGGCGCGGTGGCGGAGCTGGATCAGCGCCTCGAATCCCCAGTTGTGCAGGACGCCGCCAGCCCCCTGGAGCGGGTGCTCGTCGACGATGACCAGGCAGTACTTGCCCCACTCCCGCAGCTCGATCGCGATACGGGCGGTGCCGAGGAAGCCGGCGTGTGCCTCCAGCTCCAGGATGGATCCCTCCCGGCAGCGCCGTACGACCGTCTCGTTGCCGAGCCGGAACGGTCCCAGCCGGACCTGGTATCCGATGGATGCCTCCTGCTGTGGCCACTGGCCGAGCTTCGGGTGGGAGGACGCGGTTCCCACCACCCACTCCGCGTACCGGCTGCCGTCGGCGAGGACGTCCCACACCACGGCGGGACTCGCCTTGATCAGTCGATGACGTACCGCCACACGTGCCTCCGGTTGCTCGGGCCTACGAGGGGCCCACGCCGAGTGCCCTGCTGCGGACGGGCCAACCGTCCGGCTCCGGGCCGCACGGCCCGGAACCGGAGCACCCGGCCGGAAGGACCTGGGAGCCTTCAGGGCGCCCAGGGAGCCGTGATGGCCCAGGTGGTGTCTTCGGTGAAGGTGCTCGGGTTGTCCCAGGTGTGTGTGCCGCCCGGCCGGGCCAGCCAGAGTTCGGCATCGAGGCCAGCCAGAGTTCGGCATCGATGTGCCGCAGGTACTGGCCGGGGAAGCCGGCCGCGAACAGCCTGACGCCTCCGCTGCCCCGGACCGGGCACCAGGTCGCGTCCGCCCTGTACAGCGCGGAGTCGTCAGCCGCCTCGCGCCGGACGCGGAAGTCGCGGTGCCGCAGGTACTCGCCTGGGAAGTTGCGCGACTCGAAGGAGTAGCAGAGCCTGTTCGCCAGACCCGGCTTCACCTTCCAGGTGGCGTCCTGCTTCAGCGGGTCCACTGCCGGAGCCGACCACCTCGGTGTAGCCGAGCCTGTCGGAGTGACGGATGTAGCGGTCGGTGTAGCCCGGTGTCGTGGCACGGATCGACACATACTGCTCCAGCGGGAGTCTCACCGGTGCGCCGATGGTGCGGGACGCGGCGATGAGCACCCGGTTGGCCGCGCGGACGCGGGCCTCGTCGACCTTGACGACCCGGCGGTCATAGGCCGGTGTATGTGTGCGGTACCGGCCGGTGCATGTGTGTGGGCCACGCGGTGTATGTGTGCGGTACTGGCCGGTGCACGAGTGCTCGGTCAGGCGGCTTACGTGGGAGAGGCTCAGCCGGTGTACGTGTGCAGGGTCAGGCCGTAGCGGTTGAGGATCTCGTTGACCGGCTGGAACCAGGTCTCGCCGCCGCCGGCGCAGTTGCCCCAGCCGCCCGAGGTGACGCCCTGGGCCTGGTCCCCGCTGATGAAGGAGCCTCCGGAGTCGCCGGGCTCGGCGCAGACGCTCGTCTTCGTCAGCTCGTGCACCGCGCCCTGGCTGTAGTTGACGGTCTCGTTCGTCGCCAGCACCGTCCCGCAGTGCCAGTGCGACGTCGATCCGGAACGGCAGACGGAGGAACCGACGGGCGCCACGGCCGAGCCGCGCACGAGCTGGTCGGGTACCGTGCCCCAGCCCAGCACGACCGGAACCGTCCACCAGCCGCTGCCCACGCTCACCCAGGCGTAGTCGTTGTCCGGGAACGAGGAGCCCTGGAAGGTGCCGATGTAGGAGCCGTCCCAGCCGCTGACGCCGGCGCCGGGCTGCCCGCAGTGCCCGGCGGTCACGAAGCCGCCGTACACCGAGAAGCCTATGGAACAGCGGACGTTGCCCGTGTAGTAGGGGTCGCCGCCGACCGTGCCCGCGGCGAAGGTCCGAGGGGCCGTGGCGACGGTCTCGACGGTGACGGGGCCCGCCTCGCGGGCACGGGCCAGGAAGCGGTGGACATCGTTGTCAGAGCGCTCGTCCCGGACGATGTCGACGACGATCGCGCCTGCCCTCGGGTCGACATGCCAGCCACTGACCCCGGAGGGGGCGGGCAACCGGTCGAGATGCGCCTTGACCGCGTCGAGCTGCCGGGCGGTGTGCTCGGCCGCGCGGATGTCGGCACCGGCCGCCCTGATCGCCCGGCGCGTGGCCGTCGAGGCGTCCGAAGTCAGGGCCACCGTCAGGCGCCCGCTCGCGGCGTCGAACCACGAGCCCGCATAGGCGTCCCCGGCCAGCCGGCGCGTCTTCGGGGCGAGAGCCGTGGCGGTCCGCTCGGCCGCGAGCCTTGCTTCGGCCTGTTCCCGCGTCAGACCGAGATCGCGCCGCATGGCGGTCACGAGTCCGTCCGAGACCGGCGGGGAGGCCGCGGGGGGCTCGGAGGAGCCCGCGGGCCCGGCGGTGGAGCCGTTCGCCGCGGCGGGGAACGTTCCCGCCGCGCTCAATCCGCCGAGGACCAGGAGTGCGGCCAGGGCGACTTGCGTAAGTCTTCCGCGTCTCATGGGAGTTGCCCTTCGTCGTTCCAGGGGTGGGGGGAGGAACAGCCGATTTCTGAGAGCGCTCTCACGTGTGGCGGAGCAGAGCCTAGCCATCCCTTTGCGTCAGGTCCATGCCAACGGACGTTTTCGGCTGAGGAATCTCTGTACCCGCTGACCGGGGGCGCGGCGGACGCGAGGACACACCGGGGGGCCATGTGAGACCGTGGTGCAAGGAAACCCGCCCGCGGATGGGGCCGACACCATGGGTCTCAGGGATACGGCGAACGAGCACCGGGGCGATCCGTTCGGCATCACGTCGGCCGCCGTCGTCCTGGTGGACGTGCACGGCATGATCCGCTACTGGAGCGGAAGGGCACAGGCTCTGCTCGGGTATCCGGCGGCCGACGTGCTGGGACGGCCGGTCACCTCGATCCTGGCGAGCGAGGACTCACCGGCGTCCGCGCTGTCCGGGGCGCGGCGGGTCGAGGACGGCTGGGAGGGTCTGGTCAGCCTGCGTCATCGTGCGGGCCACCAGGTGCAGCTGGCCGTGCGGGCGTGTCCGCTGCGCGCGGAGCAGGGCTCCGGCTGGCTCGCCGCGGCCTGTGACGTAGCCGCCTCACGCCAGTGGGAGTTGGACCAGGCGGTGGTGCACGGCCTGCTGGAGGAGTCGCCGATCGGCATCGGGGTCCTCGACACCGAACTGCGGTTCCAGTGGGCGAACCGGGTGCTGGAGGCGATGGAGGGACTGTCCCGGCACAACGGGTCCGACGGCACCGCCGCGTCCCCGGGGCAGGTGCCGCCGGCCGTGGACTGGCAGGCGCGTCAGGTGCTGATGTGGGGCCGGGTCACGCCGGCCCTGGAGCATGTGACGCCCCCGCCCGGCATGTCCCGCCGGAACTCGCAGGACCACCTCAGGCTCCGCTCGTCGTTCCCCCTGCGGAACCTCGAGGGCAGGACGCTCGGTGTGTGCCACACCGCCGTCGAGTTCACCGCCCAGGACCGGGCCCGCGAGCGGCTGGCCCTGGTCAACGAGGCGGCGCAGCGCATCGGGACCACGCTGGACCTCGACCGCACCGTGCAGGAACTGGCCGAGGTCCTTGTGCCCCAGCTCGCCGACTTCGTCGCGATCGACCTCTTCCAGGGCGTCCTCGCGGCCAAGGAGCTGGCTCCAGGACCGGTCCCGCACGGCACACTGCGGCGGGCGGCGCACCTGTCGATCCGCGAGGAGGTGCCGGAGGCGGTCGTGCGCATCGGGGAGCCCGCCCAGTACCCGCCCAAGTCCCCGCAGCAACGCTGTCTGACCACCGGCCGGCCGATCCGCGATCCGGTGCTGGGCCCGACGACCTGGTGGCTCGCCGGAGATCCGCAGCGCCTGGCCAGGCTCGTCCAGCTCGGCGTGCACACCCACCTGGTGGTACCGCTGCGGGCGCGGGGCGTGACCATGGGAGTGGTGACGCTGCTGCGCTGGGAGAACCCCGACCCGCTCGACGAGGAGGATCTTCTGCTCGTCGAGGAGCTGGTGGCCCGCGCGGCGGTGTGCGTGGACAACGCCCGGCGTTTCGTACGCGAGCACAACGCCGCCCTCGCCCTCCAGACCAGCCTCCTTCCCCCCGACCTGCCCGATCACTGCGCCGTCGAGGTCGCCTACCGCTATCTGCCGACCGACGCCGAGGCGGGTGTGGGCGGCGACTGGTTCGACGTGATCCCGCTGTCCGGCGCCCGCGTCGCCCTGGTCGTGGGGGATGTCGTCGGCCACGGCATCCACGCCGCGGCCAGCATGGGCCGGCTGCGGGCGGCCGTACAGACCCTCGCCGACCTGGACCTGCCCCCCGACGAACTCCTCGCTCACGTCGACGACCTCGTCCTGCGCCTGGCGGAGGAGGCGGAAGCGGCCCCGGACAGCCCGCTGGTGATCGGCGCGACCTGCGTCTACGCCGTCTACGACCCGATCTCGCGGAAACTCAACGTGGCGCGAGCCGGGCATCCCACCCCCGCCATCGCCCACCTCAGCGAGCCCGTCGAACTGCCCGACATTCCCGCGGGCCCTCCGCTGGGACTGGGCGGTCTGCCCTTCGAGTCGGCCGAGATCGAGCTGGAGGAGGGCAGCGTCGTCGCCCTCTACACCGACGGCCTGATCGAGGCCTCGGACCGTGATGTCGACGTCGGCTTCGAACGGCTCTGCTTCGCCCTGGCCCACCCCGACCGGCCGCTGGAGGAGATCTGCGACACGATGGTCCGCATCCTGCTGCCGGACCACCCACGCGACGACGTCGCCTTCCTCATCGCCCGGACCCGCGCCCTCACCCCCGACCGCGTGGCCTCCTGGGAGGTGCCCGCCGACCCCCGGGCGGTGGGCGAGACACGCGACAAGGCCACGTGCCAGTTGGCCGCGTGGGGACTGGAGGACGTCGCCTTCACCACCGAGCTGATCGTGAGCGAACTGGTCACCAACGCCATCACCCACGCCTCCGGGCCGATCAGCCTGCGTCTGGTGCACGAACGGACGCTCATCTGCGAGGTGTCGGACTCCAGCAACACCTCCCCGCACCTGCGCCGCGCCCGGAGCACCGACGAGGGAGGCCGCGGCCTGTTCCTGGTCGCGCAGGTGGCCCAGCGCTGGGGCACCCGGTACACCGCCACGGGCAAGACCATCTGGGCGGAGCAGCAGCTGCCCGAGGGCGGTCCCCCGCCGAGATCCGTATGTGACGGCGACCGTGGATGACCGGCTCGGCTCGTCAGGAGTAGCCCGTCGCGCGGCCGACCGGCGCCGCCGCCCGATCGGCCCGGGCCGGCAGGCGGGCTCGTCTGCGGGGCCACCACACCAGGTCGGCGAGGAAGAGGGCGACCACCAGCCGGGACGCGATGATCTCGCCGGTGGAGCCCGTCCGAGAATCACCGGACGGTGCCCGTTCACCGTCGTGGTGGGTCGCCGGCCGTACGCGTCCAAGAGGTGCGGGTGGCACCGAAGCCCGTCTCGTGGTCCCAGATGTGGGTGCACGAGGGGCACTGCAGGTGGAGCAGGCTGCCGGTGTTGGCGAGCAGGTAGCGCCAGTGGTCCGAGCACCTGCGGCGCTGTTCGCAGGTGGCGCAGCCCCGGTGGTCCTCGCAGTTCGGGCAGGTCACCCAGGCGCGACGCCCGATGTCCGCCTGGGGGTCAAGCGGAAGCACGGCCGTCCCCGCGTCGCTGCAGGACACCGGCCGCAACGAGGGTGTCGTACAGCCGTTGCTGTTCCTCGTCGAGGCCGGAGTACAGCAGGTCGTACGCCGCATCCTCGCGGCGCAGCATCTCGACGGGGTCCCAGTCGGGGCCGAGTGCGTCCATGACGTGGGTCCGCCGAAGCATTTCATGGCTGGTGAGATCGACGGCGAAGTCGACCGGCTGGGCCGGAGGGGTGAGGTCGTGCGGGGGCATACGAGCGAACTTAGGGACGCCTTCCCCGCCAGGACAAGAGCAGGTGGGGCACATCACAGCAGGTCGGCGGCGAGGGCCGACCATGACCAAGAAACTCGCCTGTGCCACGGTCATGGCGAAACGCCGTGTGGACGTCCCGGGTCACCGGGCGCCCGCACGGCGTTTCAGCAGGGCGTGCCGAGCAGTGTCGCGACAGCCGCGCGGGCATGGCGGGCCGGGGCGGGGTCGCCGCTGATGCCGGCCGTCACGATGGCCCCTTCCGCCAGGAGGACGACCGGTTCGGCCACCGGCACCCCGGCGGCGCGGACCCATACGGCGATCTGGTCGTGGAAGGCCTGCTTGTGCGAACGGACTTCGGCCAGCACCGCCTCGGAGGACGAGCCGAGTTCGCCGTAGGCGTTGATCCAGGCGCATCCGCGGAAACCGGGCTGCGCGAACCACTCGGCAAGCCAGTCGAACAGCGCGAGTACGCGCTCGCGGGGATCCGGGGCCCGTTCCACGTGGGCGGCCAGGTCGGCTCTCCAGCGTCGGTCGCGACGTTCGAGCATCGCCACGACGAGATCCTCCTTCGCCGCGAAGAACCGGTAGATCCGCTTCAGTGGCAGACCGGATGCCGCGCGGACCTCATCCATGCCGACCGCCTGGATGCCCCGCTCGTAGAACAGCCTCTCCGCCGCGTCGAGGAGTGCCTCGCGGTCGAGGCGGTTCTGTTCCGCGGTGATCGGGGCGGGCATCCGGGCTCCTTGACCTTGAGAACGATCGTTCCCTACCTTAGTCCCCAGCGGAGAACGTTCGTTCTCGATATGAGGAGGCCGCCGTGCCGGAAGACCGCCCGCCCTACCCACCGTTCACGCGGGAGACCGCCCTGCGGAAGGTCCAGGCCGCCGAGGACGCGTGGAACACCCGCGATCCCCACCGGGTGGCGGCGGCCTACACGCCGGACTCGACGTGGCGGAACCGGGACACGTTCGTCAGCGGCCGCGAGGAGATCGTCGCCTTCCTGACGCGGAAGTGGGAACGCGAACTGGACTACGCGCTGCGCAAGAGCCTCTGGGCGTTCCACGAGAACCGGATCGCCGTACGCTTCCAGTACGAGTGTCACGACGCGGCAGGCCAGTGGTGGCGCAGTTACGGCAACGAACTGTGGGAGTTCGACGAGCGCGGCCTGATGCGGCGCCGCGAGGCGAGCATCAACGACGTCGCCATCATCGAGGCCGACCGGCGCATCCGCGGTCCTCGTCCCGTGGACGAACACGGGATCGACATCCCGCTCCGGTAGCGCCCGCCGCCACGCCGTCCGGGAGGCGGCTGCGGCCCGCGGGACGCTCAGGGAAGGATCGCGTCGATGTACCCGCCGTCGACGCGCAGGGCTCCCCCGGTCGTGGCCGATGCCTCGTCGCGGCCGTTGACGCCCACGCGGGCCCCCGCCCGGGCGAGGGCGACGGCGATGGCCGCACCGATGCCCTGCGTGGAGCCGGTGACCAGGGCGGTGCGTCCTGTCAGATCGATATGCATGGGCGGAGGGGGTTCCCTTCGGGCGCGACCGGACACGACAGTTCGTCGAGTCTGGCCGCATCCTGCCCGCGTACGGCTCAACCGGCGGCGAGGAGCCCCAGCGTGTCCACCACGCGGTGGGAGAATCCCCACTCGTTGTCGTACCAGGCGACCACCTTGATGTGACGGCCGTCGACGCGGGTGAGGGCCGAGTCGAAGACGGACGAAGCCGGGTTGCCGACGATGTCGGAGGACACCAGCGGGTCGTCCGCGTACTCGAGGATGCCGGCGAGCGGCCCGTCCGCGGCATCGCGGTAAGCGGTGAGGACCTGGTCGCGTGTCACGTCGCGGGTGACGGTCGTGTTGAGTTCCACGATCGAGCCCACCGGAACCGGTACGCGGATGGAGTCGCCCGACAGCCTGCCGTCGAGGTTCGGCAGCACGAGGCCGATCGCCTTCGCCGCGCCCGTCGTGGTCGGCACGATGTTGACGGCGGCGGCGCGGGCCCGACGGGCGTCACGGTGCGGACCGTCCTGCAAATTCTGCTCCTGGGTGTAGGCGTGCACCGTGGTCATGAACCCGTGCTCGACCCCGGCGAGGTCGTCGAGCACCGAGGCCAGCGGCGCGAGCGCGTTGGTCGTGCAGGAGGCGTTCGAGATGATCGTGTGCACGTCCGGGTCGTAGGCATCGGTGTTCACTCCGAAGGCGAGCGTCACATCGGCGCCGTCGGACGGCGCGCTGACGAGGACCTTCTTCGCCCCCCCGTCGAGGTGCGCGCGGGCGGCCTTGGCCGAGGTGAAGCGGCCGGTCGCCTCGAGCACGATGTCGACGCCCAGCTCGGCCCACGGCAGCCGCGCCGGTTCGCGTTCGGCGAGCACCCGGATGCGGCGGCCGTCGACGACGAGGGCGTCGCCGTCGGCGGTCACCGGGCGGCCGAGCCGGCCGGCCGTCGTGTCGTAGGCGAGCAGCCGGGCGAGGGTCGCGGGCTCCGTGAGGTCGTTCACGGCGACGATCTCGAGGTCGCTGGAGCGTTCGAGCAGTGCGCGCAGCACGTTGCGTCCGATGCGGCCGAATCCGTTGACGGCGATGCGAGTCATGAGTGGTGTCCCTTCGTCCGTGACCAGGCTCGCGCGCCGGACCGGCCGGTGGCAGTGGCGTGAGCGCCATGGTTCGAAAGGATCGCGCCAGGCGGCAGGCGGCGTGGTTACTCGCCCCGGGTGAAGGTGCGCCGGTACTCGCTCGGTGTGGTGCCGAGGATGCGCTGGAAGTGCGACCGCAGATTCGCGCCGGAACCGAGACCGACGTCGTCGGCGATCCGCTCGACGCTGCGTTCCGAACGTTCCAGCAGCTCACGGGCCATGTCGATGCGGGCGCGCATGACCCACTGCATCGGCGTGCAGCCGGTGTCCTCGGCGAAGCGGCGGGAGAACGTGCGGGGCGAGACCGCCGCGTGCTGTGCCAGCCTCTCGAGGCCGAGGGGCTCGTCGAGCCGGCGCAGGGCCCACTCACGGGTGGCGGCGAACCGCTCGCCGAGCGGTTCGGGCAGGCTGCGCGGTACGTACTGTGCCTGGCCGCCGCTGCGGTAGGGGGCCGCGACCAGCCGGCGGGCCGCGTGGTTGGACGCGGCCACGCCGAGATCGCGGCGCAGGATGTGCAGGCACAGGTCGATGCCGGAGGCGGCGCCGGCCGACGTCAGCACGCTGCCCTCGTCGACGAAGAGCACGTTCTCGTCGACTCTGACGCGCGGATGCCTCGTGGCGAAGGCGCGGGTGTAGTGCCAGTGGGTGGTGGCGCGCTTGCCGTCCAGCAGGCCCGTCGCGGCGAGCGCGAAGGCACCCGTGGAGATGGCGGCGAGCCGCGCTCCCCGGCTGTGCGCGGCGATCAGCGCGTCGGCGACGGCAGCCGGCGGGTCGTCGCGGTCCGGGAACCGGTAACCGGGGATGAAGACGATGTCGGCCCAGTCGAGCGCTTCGAGGCCGTACGCGACGTGGTACGACAGACCGTCGCCACCGGTCATGGGTCCAGGTGCGGCACCGCACACCCGCACCTCGTACGGCATGCTCGCGCGTGTCGTGAACACCTGCGCCGGAATGCCGACATCGAGCGGCTTGGCGCCCTCGAGCACGACGACGGCGACGCGGTGGAGACGGGAGGACGGCACGGGAACAGGGTACGGGGGCGCACGCACCTGCTGGCGGCCCGACGTCCCAGGTGCCCGGCCGTCAGCGGTGGCGTCAGGCCGAGTCCCGCACCACCAGTTCCGGGTCGAACACGATCGATGTGGGCTCGGTGCGGGCGCCGTGGATGTGTTCGTCGAGGAGGCGGGCCATCTCGGCGGCCATGTCCTCCACGGGCTGGCGGACGGTGGTGAGCCCGGGTCGGCAGGTGACGGCGACGCTGGAGTCGTCGAAGCCGACCACCGCCACCTCCTGGGGCACCCGCCGGCCGTGCTCGCGCAGTACCTGGCAGGCGCCCTGGGCCATGAGGTCGTTGGCCGCGAACACCCCGTCCAGCTCGGGGTGTTCGGCAAGCAGGCCGGTCATGGCGGCCACCCCGCTGTCCAGGGTGAAGCCGCCTTCGGCGACGGGGACGTACGGGTGGCCGTGGCGGGCGAGGGTGTCGCGGAAGCCGGCCAGCCGCTCCTGGCTCGCGGCGACCGCCAACGGTCCGGTGATCGTGGCCGGTCTGCGGCACCCCCGGGCGAGCAGATGCTCGGCGGCGAGCCGGCCGCCGTCCCGGTGGGCGAGGTCGACGTAGCTGAGCGGGACCGGGCGGGAGGGGCGGGCGAAGAGGACGGCGGGCAGCCGGGCCTCGGCGAGCAGCGCGGGCAGCGGGTCGTCGGCGTGGCTGGAGACCACCAGCGCGCCGTCGGCCCGCCCCTGCCGCAGGTACGTCAGCACCTCGTGGCGGGACTCGGCCGACTCGGCGAACATCAGTACCGGGTGCACCGAGCGCGGCCGGAGGAAGCCGACGATCCCGGCGACCACCCGGCCGAAGAAGGGGTCCGCGAACACCCGGGCGGCGAAGGCGGCCTGGGCCCCGTCGGAGGCGTCTCCGGCTCCGGACACCACCAGCGCCACGGTCTCGGCCCGCCGGGTGACCAGGGAGCGGGCGGCCCGGTTGGGTGCGTAGCCGGTCCGTTCGATGGCTTGGCGGACCAGTTCCTGGATGGCCGGGTCCACGTTGCGTACACCGTTGACGACCCGGGACACGGTGGCCCGGGAGACACCTGCCTCCCGGGCGACGTCCTCCAGCGTCGGGGCCTGTCTGCTCATGTCCGCACCCTAACGGCCCGGCGGCGCGCGGGGATAGAGCGCTCTCCGTGGGGAACGGCTCTCAGGTCCGTTGGCGCACGCACACCTCCAGGGTCAGGGGCAGATCGCCCGCCGAGCGGCCGGCCAGTACCTGGTACGGTCCCGGTTCCGTGCGCCAGCCGCCCGCCCGCACGTCCCAGTGACACAGGCCGCGTGCCGGGATCCGCACCGGTGCGACGACCGTCTCGCCGGGCCGTGCCCGCACCGCGGTCCACCCGACGAGCCATCGCTCGGGGTACTCGACGGCGGTCTTCCCGGGGCGGGTGAGATAGACCTGTACGACCTCCCGTCCGGCGCGGGTTCCGGTGTTGCGCAGTCGCACGCGAACGGCAAGGTCCTCGCCCGCCGCCGTGTCCGGCGGCCCCGACAGCTCCTCGTAGGCCCACGTCGTGTAGCCGAGTCCGTGCCCGAACCAGTACGCGGGTGTGCGCCGGGCGCGCAGCCAGCCGCGGTGGCCGACGTGCACGCCTTCGTCGTAGGGGAGGCGGCCGGCGTCCGGGCGGGTGCGGGTGACGGGGGCGTCGGTGAGGCGGGCGGGCCAGGTGGTGGGCAGCCGTCCGCCGGGCTCGGTCCGGCCGAGGAGTACGTCGGCCAGGCCGCCGCCGCCCTCCTGGCCGGGGAACCAGGCCAGGAGCAGTGCGCCGACGTCGTCCCGCCAGGGCAGTTCCACCGGGCCGCCGCTGTTGACCACGGCCACCGTGCGCGGGTTGGCCCGGGCCACGGCCCGGACCAGGGCGTCCTGGTCCGGGCCGAGCGCGAGGTGCGGGCGGTCGCGTCCCTCGGACTCGTGCTGTTCGCCGGTGCCGACGACCACCACGGCCGCGTCCGCCTCGCGTGCCGCCCGGGACGCGGCCGCCAGGGCCTCGGCGCGGTCGGGCCCGGGTGGTGCGGCGCCGACGACGGTGGCCCGGCCGGTGCCGGGGGCGAGTTCCCGGCGGGCGACGAGCAAGGGGGTGCTGCCCGCCACCAGTTGGGCCGTGACGACCTGGGTGGGCGGGCTCACGTGGATCACGGCGGGGTCGTTCGTGGTGCGGGCGAACACGCCGTCCAGGAGCGGGCGTCCGTCGAGGTGGAGGCTGAGGCGTCCGAAGCCCGCGATGCCGATCCGCCAGGGGCCCGACGTGCGGGGGCGCAGACGCGCGCTGATCTCCACGGTGTGCGCACCGGGCGGCACCGGGGGTTCCAGCTGGCGCCCGCCGCGGCGGTGTTCGGCACGCAGCTTGTCGCAGTTCTACGTCGCGAAGCCGGGCGTCGGCGCGGCCACCCTCAACCAGGCGCTCGCACAGGGACTTCACCTGCTGCTGACGCCGGGCGTCTACCACGTCGACCAGCCGATCCAGGTCGACCGTGCCAACACCGTGGTGCTGGGCCTGGGGTACGCGACGCTGGTGCCCGACAACGGGAGCACGGTGCTGAAGGTCGCCGACGTCGACGGCGTACGGCTCGCCGGTTTCCTCATAGACGCCGGACCCGTCAACTCCGCGACGCTGCTGGAGGTCGGCCCGGCCGGCTCGGCGAAGGACCACTCCGCCAATCCGACGACCGTGCAGGACGTCTTCGTGCGTGTCGGCGGCGCGGGTGCCGGCAAGGCGACCACGAGCATGGTGATCAACAGCCGGCACACCATCGTCGACCACACCTGGGTGTGGCGCGCCGACCACGGCACGGGTGTCGGCTGGGAGACCAACCGCGCCGACTACGGCGTGGTGGTCAACGGCGACGACGTGCTCTGCACCGGCCTGTTCGTGGAGCACTTCAACAAGTACGACGTGCAGTGGTACGGCCAGCGTGGCCGCACGATCTTCTTCCAGAACGAGAAGGCGTACGACGCCCCGAACCAGGCCGCCGTCCAGAACGGCTCGGTCAAGGGCTACGCGGCCTACAAGGTCGGCGACAACGTCACCGCCCACGAGGGCTGGGGCCTGGGCAGCTACTGCTACTACGACGTCGCCCCGTCGATCGTGCAGCACAACGGCTTCGCCGCGCCGAACCGCACGGGCGTGAGGTTCCACGACCTGCTGGTCGTCTCGCTCGGCGGCAAAGGCCAGTACGAACACGTGATCAACGAGACGGGATCGCCGACCTCGGGAACGTCCACGACCCCGTCCACGGTGGTGTCGTACCCCTGAGGCCCCCTCGCGCGTGCCGCCCGGGACCTTTCGGCGTCAGACGCGGTGGCCCTGGGCCGCCAGCCACCTGTGCACGCCCTCCTTGTCCGCCGGAGTGATGCGGGTCGGACCGTCGACCTCCGGCCCCTCGTCGTCGTTGAAGCCGGTGTCGGTGACCCGTGCGGTCACCCAGGTGGCCAGATCCTGCGCGGCGTCCCCGGACAGCGCACCGTTCCGCCAGCCCTCCCGGGCCCGGCGGGCGGCGCCGGGATCATGGCGTTCCGTCTCGTCCAGCCAGACGGGCACCAGCCGGTCGACGACCGCCCGGTCGGACCCGGAAGGCTCCTGCCGCTCATGTGCTGTCATACCGGCCGGGTGTCCCGGAAGCGGCGGGCGACACCTGGCCGGCGTGAGCGCCGGCGCGGTGCGCGGCGGGGCCGAAGCCGGCCGCCGGTGGGCCGTGGACACCGGTTCCGCCCGCCGGACAGCGTGGTAGCTTCCCGGTGGAGGCGCGCAGGTGCCTGCCCCGGACGAGATGTGCGCCGTACCCGGCCCGCAAGACGACGCACGTGGAGGCATCGTGGGCACGGGCACGCAGCTGATCGACTTCGCCGGTACCGCTCCCCTGGCGCGCCCCCTGGACGTGCGGTGGATTCACGGCTCGCCGTCGGCCAAGCACAACACCGACCCGGACATCCAGGTCCACGCCTACGACGAGCACACCTTCGTACTGCGGCAGAACATGGCCGTCCACTACGAGGCGCCCTTCCTGTTCCTGCTGTGCGGCAACGAACGGGCCGTGCTGATCGACACCGGCGCCACCGGGTCCCCCGAGTTCTTCCCCCTGCGCCGGGTCGTCGACGGACTCCTCGCGGACTGGCTCGCCCGGCATCCCCGGGAGGAGTACGGCCTGCTCGTGCTGCACACCCACGGACACGGTGACCACATAGCGGGCGACGGCCAGTTCGCGGACCGCCCCGGCACCACGGTGGTGGGGGCCGACCGCACCACCGCCTGGCCGTACTTCGGGTTCGACACGGACCCGGACGCCGTCGCCCCCCTCGACCTCGGCGGACGAGTTCCGGAGTGCCTGGCCACCCCTGGCCACCACGAGGCGGCCGTGACCTACTACGACCCGGCCACCGGCCTCCTGCTCACCGGCGACAGCGTCTACCCCGGCCGGCTCTACATCGAGGACCTCCCCGCCTTCACCCGCAGCATCGAGCGCCTGATCGAGTTCGCGGACCGCCGGCCGGTCACCCATGTGCTCGGCTGCCACATCGAGATGACGACCGAGCCGGGCGTGGACTACCCGGTCCGCACCACCTACCAGCCCGACGAGCCCCCGCTCCAGCTGACCGCCGCCACCCTCCGCCGGATCCGGGAGGCCCTCGCCGAACTCGACGACGACCGCACCCGGCGCGCCTGCTCCGACTTCGTTCTCTGCCCGCACACCTGAGCGGTCCGGCAGCCGGAGCGGTGGGCGCGCGCCGAGGAGACCCCGGCGCGCACCCGGCCGCTCCCGCCCTCGGGACGTCGCCGTCCCTCAGGCGGCCGTCGCCCCGCTGTCCTGCCGGTCGTGGTGGATCGGCGTGTCCGAGCCGGTCAGGGGAACGCCCGTCCCGCCCCGCCGGGCGGCGACGATCTCCGCCGCGATCGACAGGGCGGTCTCCTCCGGTGTCCGGGCGCCCAGATCGAGGCCGATCGGGGACCGCAGCCGGGCCAGCTCCCGCTCGCTGACGCCTTCCGCGCGCAGGCGCCGATCGCGGTCCTCGTGGGTGCGGCGCGAGCCCATCGCACCGACGAAGGCCACCGGCATGCCGAGGGCCGTCTTCAGCAGGGGCACATCGAACTTCGCGTCATGTGTGAGGACGCACAGGACCGTACGGGCGTCGGTCGTGGTGCGCCGCAGGTAGCGGTGCGGCCAGTCGACGACGATCTCGTCGGCGTCGGGGAAGCGGGCCCGGGTGGCGAAGACGGGGCGGGCGTCGCACACGGTGACGTGGTAGCCGAGGAACCTGCCGGCCCGTGCCAGTGCCGAGGCGAAGTCGACCGCACCGAAGACGATCATGCGCGGCGCCGGCATGTGCGACTCGACCAGCAGGGTGAGGCCGCCGGGGCAGTGCGAGCCGTCCGCCGAGACGTCCAGCGTGCCCGTGTGCCCCGTCTCCAGCCGGGCCCGGGCCTCGGCCGCCGCCGTCCGGTCCAGCTCGACGTGGCCGCCGAGGCCGCCGTCGTACGTGCCGTCGTCGCGTACCAGCAGAGCCCGGCCGAGGAGTTCGGCGGGCCCCCGGGCGACCCGGGCCAGGGCGGCCGGCTCGCCCTGGTCGGCGGCCGCCAGGGCCGACGCCAGGACCGTCCGGTCCGGCGCCTGCCCGCCCACCGGCGTGATCAGCACGTCGATCGTCCCGCCGCAGGTCAGTCCGACGGCGAAGGCGTCCTCGTCGCTGTAGCCGAACCGCTCCGTGACGCTCTCGCCCGTCCGCAGGGCCTGCAGGCACAGGTCGTACACCGCGCCCTCCACGCAGCCGCCGGAGACCGAGCCGACGACGGTGCCCGCGCTGTCGACGGCGAGGGCGGCTCCGGGACCGCGCGGCGCGCTGCCGCCGACGGCCACGACGGTGGCGACGGCGAACTCGCGGCCCTCCTGGATCCAGTGGTGCAGCTCGTCGGCCAGGTCAAGCATCCGGTGCTCCCCCGGCCGCCGGCACGGCTGCGGCCCCCGCCAGGACGCGGTCCGGCCGGATGGGCAGGCTGCGGTGGCGTACGCCGGTCGCGTGCCAGACCGCGTTGGCGATGGCGGCCGCCGCGCCCACGATGCCGATCTCACCGATGCCCTTGATCCCGACCGGGTCCCGCGGATCCGCATCGTCGATCCAGTCGGCCTCGACGTGCGGTACGTCGGCGTGCGTGGCCACGTGGTAGCCCGCGAGGTCGGCGCCGACGTGGCCGCCCGAGGCGCGGTCCCGTACGGCCTCCTCGTGCAGGGCCATGGAGATGCCCCAGATCATGCCGCCCCGGAACTGGTTGCGTGCCGTGAGCGGGTTGACGATCCGGCCCGCCGCGAAGATGCCGAGCATCCGCCGCACGCGCACCTCGCCGGTGGTGGGATCCACGGCCACCTCGGCGAACTGCGCTCCGAAGGAGTGGCGTTCGGCGGGGGCGAGGGCGCCGATGGCCGCGGCGGTGTCCGACCGCACCGTGATGCCCTCGGGCGGGACGGCGCCCAGGGCCAGACGGTCGCGCAGTTCGTCGGCGGCTGCCGTGACCGCCCAGGCCCAGGAGCGGGTGCCCATGGAGCCGCCGGCGATCATCGCCGGTCCGAAGTCGCTGTCGCCGATGTGGACCCGGATGTGCTCGGGGGTCACACGCAGCGCGTCGGCGGCGACCAGGGTGAGGGCCGTACGGGCCCCGGTGCCGATGTCGGCCGCGGCGATCCGGACGGTGAAGGTGCCGTCCGGGTGCGCGGTCACCGTTGCCGTGGACGGTGCGGCGCCCGCGGGAAAGGAGGCCGCCGCGGTGCCTGTGCCCAGCAGCCAGCGGCCGTCCCGGCGCAGTCCGGGGCGTGGGTCACGGTCCGCCCAGCCGAACCTTCGGGCGCCCTCCCTGAAGCAGGCGGGGAGGTTGCGGCCGGCGAACGGCAGGCCGGAGACCGGTCCCCGGTCGGGTTCGTTGCGCAGGCGCAGCTCGATCGGGTCGATCCCGCACTTCTCGGCGAGTTCGTCCAGGGCCGCCTCCAGCGCGAACGATCCCGGTGCCTCACCCGGGGCGCGCATCCAGGTCGGGGTCGGTACGTCGAGCCGTACGACACGGTTGGCGGTGTGGTGGGCGTCGGCGTCGTACATCACCCTGGCCGCCCCGGCGCTCGCTTCGATGAACTCGTGGACGGTGGAGGTGAGACTGAGCGAGCGGTGTTCCAGTGCGCGCAGCCGTCCGCCGGCGTCGGCGCCGAGCCTGACACGCTGGGTGGTGGGGCTGCGGTAGCCGGCCAGCGAGAACATCTGACGGCGGGTCAGCACCACGCGGACCGGGCGCTGCAGGGCGGTCGCTGCCATCACGGCGGCCACCTGGTGGGCGCGGACACCCTTGCTGCCGAAGCCGCCGCCGACGTGTTCGGAGCGCACGCGCACCGCGGCCGGGTCGAGGGAGAAGAGGTTCGCGAGTTCGCCGACGACCCAGGTGGCGCCCTGGTTGGAGTCGACCAGTTCGAGCCGGCCGCCGTCCCAGCGGGCGGTCGCCGCGTGCGGCTCCATGGGGTTGTGGTGCTCTTCGGGGGTGGTGTACTCGGCGTCCACGACGACGGCGGACGCGGCCAGTTCGGCCTCGAGGTCGCCCTTCTCCGTCACCGCCGGCCCATGGCTGTCCAGCGCGTAGGCGTCCGGGTGCTCGCCGGTGAAGTCGACGTCGTGGGGCTCTTGTGCGTAGTGCACCACGAGCGCCTCCGCGGCCTCCCTGGCCTGCTCGGACGTCTCGGCGACGACCAGCGCCACCGGCCAGCCCAGGTGCGGCACCCGGTCGTGCTGGAAGACGGCGCAGGTCGGGTCGGGCCGGGTGCCCAGCAGGCCGGTGTAATCGGTGTCGACGCGTGGGGCGTTGCGGTGGTCCAGGACGGCGAGGACGCCCGGCATGGCGAGCACGGGGTCGGTGTCGAGGGCGCGGATGCGGCCGCGGGCGACCGTGGACAGCACCAGCCAGCCGTGCGCGAGGTCGGCGAAGGGGATCTCTCCGGCGTAGCGGGCCGCTCCGGTGACCTTGTCCCGGCCCTCCACGCGGGTGTGCGCGGTGCCGACGGAGGGCGTGGGCGTGGGTGTCCCGGTGGTGACGGTGGTCATCGGGTGGTCTCCTCGGCCAGTTCGGTCAGTACGGCCACCACGAGGTTGCGCATGAGGGTCACCTTGTACGCGTTGTGCGGTAGCGGGCGCGCCGCGGTCAGTTCGGCGTCGGCTGCGGCGGCGAAGGTCCCGGCGTCGGCCGGCGCGCCGGTCAGGACACGTTCGGCCGCGACGGCCCGCCACGGGCGGGAGGCGACCGCGCCGAAGGCCAGGCGTGCGTCCCGGACGACGCCGCCTCGGACGTCGAGCGCGGCGGCGACCGAGCCGATGGCGAACGCGTACGAGGCGCGCTCACGCACCTTGCGGTAGCGGGAGTTGGCGGCGGTGGGCACGGGCGGCAGGGTGACGCCGGTGATCAGCGCGCCCGGTGGCAGTGCGGTCTCGCGGTGGGGGGTGTCGCCGACGGGGAGGTAGAACTCGCCGAGCGGCAACTCCCCCGGCCCGTCGGCGGTCTCGTAGTGGACGACGGCGTCGAAGGCGGTGAGCGCGACGGCCATGTCCGAGGGGTGCACGGCCACGCAGTGCTCGGACGCGCCCAGGATCGCGTGGTTGTGGTGTTCACCCGGGACGGCGGGGCAACCGCTGCCGGGGACGCGCTTGTTGCACGGCTTGGTGACATCGGTGAAGTAGCCGCAGCGGGTGCGCTGCAGCAGGTTACCGCCGACCGTGGCCATGTTGCGCAGCTGCCCCGACGCGCCGGCCAGCAGGGCCTGCGCCAACGCCGGGTAGCGACGCCGGACTTCGGGGTGGGCGGCCAGGTCGCCGTTGGTGACGGTGGCGCCGATGCGCAGTCCGCCCTCCGGCGTGGACTCGATTTCCCGGAGCGGGAGTTCGCGGATGTCGATGAGCCGGGCGGGGCGTTCGACACCGGTCTTCATGAGGTCGACGAGGTTGGTGCCGCCACCGAGGAAGCGGGTGTCCGGATCGGCACCGAGCAGTGCGACGGCGCCGGCGACGTCGGCCGCCCGTTGATAGCCGAAGTCCCTCATGCCACGTCCTCCTTCGTTCCCGCCGCCTCGGGGCTGACGCGCGCCGCGGGGTCCGCGTGCGTGTCCGTGGCGGCCTCGGCGGCGCGGGCCACCGCCTCGACGATCGAGACGTACGCGCCGCAACGGCAGAGGTTGCCGCTCATCCGCTCCCGGATCTCCTCAGCGGTGAGAGGTGGTGGACCCGCTTCGGGCCGGACGTCGTCGGTGACGGCGCTCGGCCAGCCCGCCGCGTGTTCCTCGATCACTCCGATGGCCGAACAGATCTGTCCGGGCGTGCAGTAGCCGCACTGGAAACCGTCCAGGTCGAGGAACGCCTGCTGCACCGGGTGCAACCGCTCGCCGTCGGCGACGCCCTCGATGGTGGTGATCTCCCGGTCCTCGGCCGCCACGGCCAGTTGCAGACAGGCGACGGCTCGCCGGCCGTCCAACAGGACGGTGCAGGCACCGCATTGGCCCTGGTCACAGCCCTTTTTGGTGCCGGTCAGCGCGAGGCGCTCGCGCAGTGCGTCGAGCAGGGTGGTGCGGTGGTCGACGGGCAGTGTGTGCTTCTCGCCGTTGATCTTCAAGGTGATGACACTGGACGTCGATAGGGCCATGAGCAGCTTCTTTCGCGTTTCCAGAACAGATGAGGGGTGCGGCACCCGGAAGGACCGGGTGCCGTGGAGAGTGCGTGGTGCGGGGCGTTGTCGCAGGGGCCGAGCGCAGGTGCGGGATGCTGGGGGCGAAGGTGGCGGCCGCCGACTGCCGTAGGGCCGCGTCCCCCGCTATCGTGGACGTAACCGGACAGCTGTCCGTTATCTAGGAACCGTAACGGACAGCTGTCCGGTTAGCAAGGCCGGGGTTCGGCCACGAACCCTCGAGGAGGACGAGTGCCACAGAAGAGGGACGCACCCCTGCGCTCGGACGCGCAGCGCAACCGCGAGCGCATCCTGGAAGTGGCACTCGCCGAGCTGACGCGCCGCGCCGATGCCCCGCTGAGCGCGATCGCCAAGAAGGCCGGCGTCGGTCAGGGCACGTTCTACCGCAACTTCCCCAACCGTGAGGCACTCGTCCTGGAGATCTACCGCCACGAGGTGCAGCAGGTCGCCGACAGCGCGGCCCAGCTGCTCGCGACGCGGACGCCCGAGCAGGCCCTGCGGGCCTGGATGGACCGGCTCGCCGACTTCGCCATGACCAAGGCGGGCCTGGCCGACGCGATACGCCAGGCGACCGGCGCACCGGGCGGTCCGGCGAAGCCCGCCCACACGCCGGTGACCTCCGCGGCCGGACTGCTGCTGCGCGCCAACGAGGAAGCCGGCACCATCCGCCCCGGAATCACCGCGGAGGACTTCCTCCTCGCCATCGCGGGCCTCTGGCAGCTCCGGCCGCACGACGACTGGCAGCCGCGCGCCACGCGGCTGCTCGACCTCGTGATGGACGGCCTGCGCGCGCGGGCGCCCGGCCGCTGAGCCCCGGGCCGCCGACGGCGCGCCGTGGGAGCGGTGAAGCGGCACGAGTGAGGCGTCGGGGCCGGGGCCTCGCCGCCGAGGTCTCGTAGCCGGCCGCCCGCGCGCGGACGGGTTCAGAGACTCAGTGTGATCGCGGCGCCGACACCGCCGAGCCCGAGGGCCAGTGCGGCCTCGGCCCAGCCGCCCTTGCCCCAGGGGAAGAACCGGTCGACGGCGAAACGGCCGGGGCCGATGGCCGCAACGGCCAGGGCGACCACGGCGATGCAGACGTTGTACTCCACGCCGCCGCCCTCGTCCCACAGACCATGGGCGCCGGTGACGGTCACCATCGCATTGATCATCACGCCGATCAGGGCGGCGGCCGCCAGTGGAGTCAGCAGTCCGAGAGCAAGGCCGAGGCCACCGAGGAATTCGGAGAGGCCACCGATCAGGGCGAAGAGCTTTCCCGGGTGGAATCCGAGCCCCGCGAAGGCCCGGCCGGTCGCCGCCAGGCCGTGTCCGCCGAAGATCCCGAACAGTTTTTGTGCGCCGTGCGCCGCCATCAGCAGTCCGAAGGTCAGCCGCACGAGCAACAGTGCCCAGTCGGCGGCGGACGATCCGGGTGCGGTGGTGCCGTGCGCTCGCGAGCCCAGGGGGCTCGTAGTGGGGTGCGGAGTCCGTCTTGCTTGCATGGCAATGCTCCGGGAAGCGACCCGCATGGAGGTTGCCCCCTCTGCCGATCGTTCCACAGCGGCCATGATCATGCATCTGGGGGCGGGGCCGCCTTCACCGCTCGGATACCGGCAGTTGGCCGTACTGATGATCACCCCACGGTGGAGAGCCGTCCGGTACCGATCTCGTACTGCCGGCACGCACGTCGTCCGGTTCGGTCGAGAGGCGAACTGGTGGTCCCTGCGGAGCCTGGTCACCAGGACGGTGGTCGGCGACGCACGGTCCTCATGACCGCACGGCTCGTCGGGAAGACCGGCCGGGTCAGAAGGCAATCTCGTCGAACAGTGCTGACATGTCCGGTTCCGGGGCGCGGCCCAGTGTCTGCTCGGCCCAGATCACCTTTCCCCGCGCCGCGTAGCGGGTGCCCCAGCCGGCCGCGAACTGGGAGACGAGGAACAGGCCGCGGCCTCCCTCGTCCGTGCTGGCCGCGCGTCGCAGCCGGGGTGAGGTGTTGCTGCCGTCCGACACCTCACAGACGAGGGTGCGGCCCAGCAGGATCCTGACGCGTACCGGCGGGGCGCCGTAGCGGATCGCGTTGGTGAGGAGTTCGCTGAGGATGAGTTCCGTGCTGAACGCCTGCTCCTCCAGCCCCCAGTCGGTGAGCCGGCGGCTGACTTCGGAGCGGGCCCGGGACACGGCCGCCACGTCGAACGGCACGTCCCAGGTCGCCACCCGGGACGGATCGAGCAACCGGGTCCGGGCGACCAGCAGCGCCACATCGTCACCGGGATGCTCGGGCAGCATCGTCTCCACGAGGGCGCGGCAGGTCTCCTCCGGTGTCTCCCCCGCACGGGCGACGGTGGAGCGGAGCAGATCCAGTCCCTCGTCCACGTCCCGTTCCCGGCCCTCGATCAGGCCGTCGGTGAAGAGGACGAGGCGGCTGCCCTCCGGGAGGTCCAGCTCGCCGGCCTCGAAGGGATGCCCTCCCACTCCCAGCGGCGGGGACAGCGGCAGGTCGGGAAAGGTCACCCCGCCCTGGGGATCCACCACGGCGGGTGCGATGTGCCCGGCCCGGGAGAGCGTGCAGTGCCCGCCGACCGGGTCGTAGATGGCGTAGAGACAGGTGGCCCCGGTGAGCGGGGCCCGTTCCTCGTCGGCGTGTGTCGTCTGCGTGTCCAGCCGGGTCACCATCTCGTCGAGATGGCCGAGCAGTTCGTCCGGGGCCAGGTCCAGGGAGGAGAAGTTCAGCACGGCGGTCCGCAGCCGTCCCATCGTCACCGCGGCCTGCAGCCCGTGTCCCACGATGTCGCCGACGACCAGCGCGACCCGGAAGCCGGGCAGGGGGATGACGTCGAACCAGTCGCCGCCGACACCGGACTGAGCCGGCAGATAGCGTGAGGCGATCTCCAGCGCGTCCTGTTCCGGCAGGCCCCGGGGCAGCAGGCTGCGCTGCAGGGTCACGGCCATCGCGTGCTCGCGGGAGAACCGGCGTGCGTTGTCGATCGCGACGGCGGCCCGGGCCACCAGTTCCTCGGCCACCGCGACGTCCTCCTCCTCGAAGCGGGGCAAGTCCGTGGTCCGCCAGAAGTTGACCATGCCGAGGACCACCCCGCGTGCCCGCAGCGGCACCGTGATCAGGGAGTGGATGCCGTAGTCCAGCGCCTGCTGCGCCCCGAGCGGGTCCTGGGCCCGCCAGTCCTGGGCGGTGTGCAGGTCGTGCACCACGACGGCCTTGCCGCGGTGCAGTGCCGCCACCATCGGTGTGTCGGCCATGACGAACCGGATCAGGTCTCCCACCGGCTGCAGGGGGTGCCCGGCCCGTGATTCGCGCAGCGCGGTGCGCCGCATCTGGTGCACGGCGCCCGTGGGTTCCGCGCCGCGCAGCACGGAGTCGAGGAGTTCCACGGTGACGAAGTCGGCCATGCGCGGGACCGCCACCTCGGAGAGTTCCTCGGCCGTTCGCCGCACGTCGAGCGTGGTGCCGATCCGCATGCCCGCCTCGTACAGGAACGACAGCCGGCCCCGCGCCACCTCGGCCTGGCCGGTGAGGGCGGCCAGCTCCGTGGTGTCACGGAAGGTGGCGACCAGCCCCTGCCCGCCGCCGTACGGCGCGGTGAGCCGGGTGTTCACCGCCAGCAGCCGGTCGCCGGCCGGGATCACCTCGTCGGAGGCGGCCTCACCCGATTCCAGCAGCCGTGTGAGAGCGGCCCCCAGCCCCAGTTCCGTCACCTGCCGCTGGTCGGTGTCCTCGGGCAGGTCCAGCAGCCGGCATGCCTCGTCGTTGGCGAGCAGTACTCGCCCGTAGCCGCCGATGATCAGCACGCCTTCGCGTACCGCGTGCAGCACGGCGTCGTGGTGTTCGTACATCCGGGTCATCTGGACCGGGCCGAGTCCATGGGTCTGCCGGAGCAGGCGGCGGCTGACGAGAGCCGTGCCGCCGGTCGCCAGCAGCAGTGCCCCCGCCGCGGCGCCGAGCAGCATCGGCAGCTGCCGGTTCAGCACGTGGGCCACGTTGGCGTACTGGATCCCGGCGCTGACCATGCCGACCACACGCCTGCTCGCGTCCGTCACGGGTACGACCGCACGCACGGCGTCGGAGGGCCGGCCGTGGTACGTCTCCGTGAACGCCTCGCCGGCGGCGGCCCGGCCGACGCCCGGTGCCTTCATGCCGATCAGGGCGGGGTCGGAGTCGGCGAGGCGGACCCCGTGGGGGTCCAGGACGCTGATGAAGTCGACGCCGGAGGCCTTTCCCGCCTGTTCCACCGACGTCTGCAGCCGTGTCGCCGTATCCGGTGTCCGCAGCGAGAGTGCCGTGCCGGGCGCGTGCGCGAACGTCTCGGCGGCGGCCAGTGACCGGTCCCTGGCGCTGCGCTCGCTGTCGTACCGGCCCTGCAGCACCAGAGCGGCGGCCGCCACCGCGACGACCATGAGCACGATGAGGGCCTGGAGCAGGAACACCTGGGCGGCGACTGTGCGGATGCTCAGGGCCGACGAGAAGCGGCGCCCGTGTGACGGCCGGGTCCTCGGGCGACGGGACGGCCCGGATGACCGCCGTGCGCCGGGCGGCGGCGCCGCTCTCGCCCATGGCCGGCGGGAAGGCCCGCTCATGTCCCTTTTCTAGCACTGCGGCTCCCTGCTCGGCGACCGCTGCGTCCGCCGTCGCCGCATCAGGTCGTGGCATCAGATGCCGTCGCCGGCCCGCTGACGGGGTCCCGGACCGGCCACGTCTTACGGACTCATGACGCGAGGGCCGCGTGCGTGTGGACGCGGCGCGGGCCGCTCTAGCGTGGCCGTATGCGCGTACTGGTCACCGGCGGTGCCGGGTTCATCGGGTCCCATGTCGTCGAGGCGTTGCGGGAGAGCGGGCACGAGCCGCTCGTGTACGACGTCAGGGAGGATCCCGCCGCGGATGTCCGGGACGCGGGGGCGGTCGCCAGGGCACTGTCCGGGGTGGACGCCGTCTGCCACCAGGCGGCCATGGTCGGGCTCGGCAACGGTGTCACGGATGCGGCGCGGTACGTCTCGCGCAACGACCTGGGTACGGCCGTGCTGGTCGCCGCCATGGCGGAGGCGGGGGTGCGGCGCCTGGTGCTGGCCGGTTCGATGGTCGTCTACGGGGAGGGGAGGTACGACTGCCCGCGCCATGGTGCCGTGCGGCCCGGGCCGCGGGCCGTGGCCGACCTCGACGGGGGCTCCTTCGAGCCCCGGTGCCCGGAGTGCGGGAAGGACCTCGTCCCCGGCCTGGTAGGTGAGGACGCCCCGGCCGATCCCCGGAACGTGTACGCGGCCACCAAGCTCGCCCAGGAGTACCTGGCCGCCGCCTGGGCCCGCCCTACGGGCGGGTCGGCGGTGTCCCTGCGGTACCACAACGTGTACGGGCCCCGGATGCCCCGCGACACCCCCTACGCCGGGGTCGCTTCCTTCTTCCGCTCGGCCCTCGCCCGCGGGGAGGCGCCCCGGGTGTTCGAGGACGGGCGGCAGAGGCGGGACTTCGTGCACGTGCGGGACGTGGCCGCGGCGAACGTGGTGGCGCTGGAGGCGGAGGCCGCACCGGGTGTGCTCACGGTGTACAACGCCGGCAGTGGGGAACCGCGTACCGTCGGTGAGATGGCGCGGGCGCTGTCCGATGCGTACGGCGGCCCGGACCCCGTGGTCACCGGGGAGTACCGGCTGGGCGACGTGCGGCACATCACCGCGGACTCGTCCCGGCTGCGGGCCGCGCTGGGCTGGGAGCCGCGGGTCGGCTTCACGGAAGGCATGCGGGAGTTCGCGCGGGCCGGACTGCGCGGGCAGTGAGTCAGGGCGCGGCCGGGATGATCACCTCGAAGCGGCACCCGCCGGGAATGTTGCGGACGGTCGCCCGGCCCTGGTGGGCCTCCACGATGCCCCGCACGATGGCGAGGCCCAGGCCCGCGCCCGCCGGGGGTGTGCGGGCGTCGGTGCCACGCCAGCCGGTGTCGAAGACGCGCGGCAGGTCCTCCTCGGGGATGCCGCCACAGCCATCGGTGACGGACAGCAGCACACCGTCGTCGGTGCGTTCCGCGGCGACCGCCACCGTGCCGTCGGCGGGGGTCCGGCGGATGGCGTTCACCAGCAGGTTGCCGAGCACACGGCTCATCTCCTTGCCGTCCACCTCGACCGGCAGCGGGTCCACGCGCTCGCCCACCAGCCGTACGCCGTGTGCCCGGGCGAGCGGGTCGGCGCCCGCCAGCGCGTCGCCGACCAGGTCGTACACGGAGATGCGGGACGGGCTCAGCGGGAGGGTGCCCGCGTGGATGCGGGAGAGTTCGAAGAGGTCGCCGACCATGTCGTTGAGCCGTTCGACCTCGGTGCGGATCTGTCTCAGGTAGCGGCCGGGGTCGGCGGCCACGCCGTCCTCCAGCGCCTCCGACATGGCCCGCAGTCCGGCCAGCGGGGTGCGCAGGTCGTGCGAGATCCAGGCGACCAGCTCGCGCCTGGAGGTCTCCAAGGCCCGCTCCCTCTGCCGTGACTCGGCGAGTCTGGCGCTGGTCGCGGCCAACTGGCGGCTGACCGCGACCAGTTCGGCGGTGGCCGGGGCGGCCGGCTCCGCGAACTCGCCGCCGTCGCCGAAGTGGCGGGCGGCTTCGGCGAGTTCGCGGCTGCGGGCGACGACCCAGCGGCCGAGCAGCAGCGCCGTGGCCAGCGAGACGACGGCCGCCATGGCGACGACGGTGGTGACGACGGTCAGGTCGTGCGAGGACAGGAACATCGCCCGGGCGACGGCGAGTGTGCCGGCGAGCATCGCGACGACTCCGACGGCCGCGACCACGGTGAGGGAGGCGGTGAGCGAACGGCGTCGGATCAGGCGCAGCACGCCCGCTCCGACGAGGCCGGTGGCCGCGGCGCCGGCGAAGGCGTACAGGGCGATGAGGAGGATGTCGCGCATGGTCAGCGCACCGCCTCACCGGGTTCGAAACGGTAGCCGACGCCCCACACCGTCTGGATCATGCGGGGCCGGGCCGGGTCGTCCTCCACCTTGCCGCGCAGTCGGCGGACATGGACGGTGACGGTCGACAGGTCCCCGAAGTCCCACCCCCAGACCTCACGCATCAGGTCCTCGCGGCTGTAGGCCCGGCCCGGATGCCGCAGGAAGAAGGCGAGCAGGTCGAACTCCCGGAGGGTGAGGGCGAGTTCGCCGCTGTTCTTGGTGGCCCTGCGGGCCTCGAGGTCGACCGACAGCCCCGCCGCGACCAGCCGGGGCCCCGTGGTGACGGGGCGGCTGCGGCGCAGCACCGACTCCACGCGCAGGACGAGTTCGCGGGGGCTGAAGGGCTTGGTGACGTAGTCGTCGGCGCCGACCTCCAGACCCAGGATGCGGTCGTCCTCGTCGCCGCGGGCGGTGAGCATGATGACCGGTACGGGACCGCGGTCGCGCATCCGCCGGCACACCTCCAGACCGTCCATGCCGGGCAGCATCAGGTCCAGCACCACGAGGTCGGGCCGGTGCGCCGCGGCGCGGGTCAGCGCCGTCGGGCCGTCGTCGGCGCGGTCGACCACATAGCCGGCGCGGTGCAGATATCCGGTGACGACCTCGGCGACGGTCGGGTCGTCGTCGACGACCAGGACCCGGGCCGGCCCGTCGGTGGCCTCGGCCCCAGGGAACTCGTACGGCGGTTGCATGCCCCCAGCCTCGCACCGCGCGCTTCCCGGCAGCGGGCCGGCGGGTACGGCGTCCGCGTTTCGTAAGGAGCGCCCGCCCGATATGCCCGATTCCCGTTCGTAGGGTGAAACCGTGACGACCACTTCATCGGACATCGACGTGGTGCTCCCCTGCCTGAACGAGGCGGAGGCCCTGCCCTGGGTGCTCGCCCGGATCCCGGCCGGCTGGCGCGCCCTCGTCGTCGACAACGGCTCCACCGACGGCTCCGCCGAGGTCGCCCGCGCTCTCGGTGCGACGGTGGTGCACGAGCCGCGGCGCGGCTTCGGCGCCGCCTGCCATGCCGGGCTGACCGCGGCCACCGGCGACATCGTGTGCTTCTGCGACTGCGACGCCTCCCTCGACCCCTCGCTGCTCGTTCCCTTCGTCCGCGAGGTCCGGCGGGGCGAGGCCGACCTGGTACTCGGCCGGCGGCGCCCGCGGGGCCGGGGTGCCTGGCCCGCGCACGCCAGGGCCGGCAATCTGGTGCTCGCCCGGATGCTGCGCCGTCGTACCGGGCTGCGCCTGCACGACCTCGGACCGCTGCGTGCCGCACGCCGTGAGGCGCTGCTCGCGCTGGACCTCACCGACCGGCGCAGCGGCTACCCGCTGCAGATGGTCGTGCGCGCGGCCGACGCCGGCTGGCGCGTCGCCGAACACGACGTGCCCTATCTGCCGCGTACCGGAGCCTCGAAGGTGACGGGCACCTGGCGGGGTACCTGGCAGGCGGTACGGGACATGAGCCGGGTCCTGTCCGAGGCGCCGGCTGCCCCGGCCCCGGCCGACGGGAGGACCGCACGATGACCACACTGCTCGTCATCGCCAAGGAGCCGCGCCCCGGACGGGTCAAGACCCGGCTCACCCCGCCGTTCAGCCGCGAAGAGGCGGCAGAACTCGCCGAGGCGGCTCTCGCCGACACCCTGGGCGCCGTGGCGGCCGCGCCCGCGTCCCGGCGCGTCCTCGTCCTCGACGGGGTTCCGGGAGCGTGGTTGCCGCCCGGCTTCGAGGTGGTGCCGCAGTGCGCGGGCGGCCTGGACGAGCGGCTGGCGGACGCCTTCGCGCGCTGCTCCGGCCCGGCCCTCCTCATCGGCATGGACACCCCGCAGGTGACACCGGAGGTGCTCACCGTCGACTTCGCTGACTACGACGCGTGCTTCGGCCCGGCGGAGGACGGCGGGTTCTGGGCCCTGGGGCTGGCCGAGGCCGACCCCGCACTGTTGCGGGGCGTTCCCATGTCGACGCCCGTGACCGGGGCCGTGCAGCGAGCGCGTCTGGCCGCCGCCGGGCTGCGGATACGGGACCTGCCCCGGCTGCGGGACGTCGATGTCGCCGCCGACGCGCATGCCGTGGCCGCTCTCGCCCCGCACAGCCGATTCGCCGCGCGCCTGACGCGCTGCACGTCGGCCGTCGGGCGATGAGCAGCCCGCCCGCCGCCCGACTCGCCTGGGCGGCCGCCGACCCCTACTCCACCGCGCTGCGCAGCGGCCGGGGCCCGCTGTTCCTGCGCCGCGCGGACGGCTGGCTGTTGCCGCTGGAGGTGGAACGCTGGTGCGCCCGGGCCGATCCGGTCGACCGGGATGTCCTGGACCGCTGTGAGGGCGCCGTCCTCGACGTCGGCTGCGGCCCGGGCCGGCTGGTGGCGGAGCTCGCCGCCCGGGGCCGTACCGTGCTGGGCATCGACGTCAGCGACGCCGCCGTCGAGCACACGGCACGACGACTCGGGTCCGCGCTGTCCGGTCGCGGAGGGCGCGGGGAAGGGCAGGCGCTGTGCCGCTCGGTGTTCGACCCGCTGCCCGGTACGGGCGACTGGGACACCGTCCTGCTCATGGACGGCAACCTCGGCATCGGCGGGGACCCGGCCGCCCTGCTGGAGCGGGTGGCCGGGCTCCTGCGCCCGGGTGGTCTGCTGATCGCGGAGACCGTGCCGGCCGACGTCGACGAACGCGCCCGGGTTCAGGTGGTCGATGTCGTCGGGGTCTCCTCCGGCACCGGCGCTCCCTTCCTCTGGGCCCGTCTCGGCACCCCGGCCCTGCTCCGCTACGGGCGCGGGTCCGGTTTACGGGCCGTCGCTCAGTGGGAGACCGGCGGCCGGTGCTTCGCCGCCCTGCGGGCCCGCAGCGCCAGCAGCAGCGCCGAGCCGCCGAAGAGTACGGCGCTGATCAGCAGCCAGCGCGTGAGGAAGCCGTTCGGCGACAGCCCGGTGGCCGACCGGTAGCGCGCTCCCACCATCCCGCTGATCAGCGGAAACCAGACGAGGAGGAGCAGCCCGGACAGCGCGGCCGGTACCCGGACGTACGGCGTCCAGCCGCGTCGCCCGGCCGCGCCGAGACCCCGTACGACCGCTCGGTCCGCCACGGCGTAGAGCGGCAGCAGGACGAGATCGTGCAGCAGGGCGGCGCCCACGAGCCATAGCGCCACGCCGAACCAGTCACCGGCGAACAGCCGTACCCCCGCGTACGCGGCGAGGGCGAAGGAGCAGGCGAGCAGCAGCAGTTGCAGCGGGCTGCCGAGGGGCGGCAGACGGCGCGGCATCACAGGTCTCCGAACGTCAGCCGGGCCACCCACTTGGTGTTGAGCACACCGGGCGCGGCGGGCACGATGATCCGTGCCGGGTAGCCGTGGTCGGGGGACAGGTCCTCGCCGTTGACCTGCAGGGCGAGCAGGGAGCGCGGGTCGGCCACCTGGTTGCCGCGCAGGGCCGCGTGCCGGAAGGCGCCGTGCACTTGCAGTGACTCGACGAACAGGTCCGGCGGATCGCCGTCGTGTCCGACGAGCGCCGCGAGGTCGCGCAGCCGTACTCCGCGCCACCACTGGTCGGCGGTCGACCACCCCTCCACGCAGGCGATGGGCAACGACGAACTGTGCAGCGGCAGCCGCAGCAGCGCGGCGCGGCTGAGCCGGACGGTACCGCCGCGTCCGGTGACGACGAGCCGCCAGGAGTCCTCGTGTGTGTCGGCCGGGGTGATCCTGGCGTAGGCGGCCGTCTTGTTGATCTGGAAGCCGTTCGGGCCGCCGCCCGGGTCGGCCGTGCCGTGCGGCGCGAGCAGGGCCGTGCGGCGGAAGGGGCCGCCCAGGCTCTGTCCGACCGTGGTCAGGAACAGCAGCAGTGAACCGCCGCCGACCAGCCCCAGCGCGCCGCGCCGGGAGAACGTCGGCGGGCCGGGCCGCGGGGAGACCAACGGGTCCCGCGGGAAGACCGACGGGTCCGGTGGGGAGAGCGACGGGTCGCCGGCCGCGGCCGCATCAGCCGACAGCCGCCGCCGCACGGTGCGCACCGCGGTCGGTGCCTTCAGCACCGCGTGGGCGACGAACGCGGCGAAGAACACCCACGCCCCGTAGAAGTGCAGCGGGTAGAAGGAACCGGGGAAGACGTACTCCAGCTGGACGTTGAGCACCCCGGTCGTGAACTCGAACAGCCCGCCCCCGACCAGCAGCAACAGCGAGATCCGCTCCAACGCGTGCGTGACGGAGCGGGCCGGCGGCAGCTCGAACAGCTTCGGCACCACCGACCACAGCTTGGCCAGCAGGACGGGGATCAGGGTGACACCGAGCGTGACGTGCACGCCCTGGGTGAGCCGGTAGAGCCATACCGGGTCGGTCGGCCAGGCGAAGAGATAGAAGCCGAGGACCCCCTTGTCGGGGGTCTGGTCGTTCACCGGGGACAGGCCCGGGTTGTAGGCGGCGTACGACACCAGGCCGGTCACGAACAGTGTGGTGATGCCGACGAGCAGGACGAGGCCGAGCACCGAGGTGAACCACTGGCCGCGCAGCGGGCTGCGCCAGAAGCCGGGAGAGGTGGGGAGCCGGGGATGGTCGCGCATATTCCGACCGTAGGCCGGGAAGTGCCCGCCCGGGGTAGGCAACCGATGACGAAACGCTGACGTCCGGCCCGGACGGCGGGCCTGCTCCGCTGCCCGGGCCTAGCGTTCGGGCGTGACCCGTTTCCTCCGCCGCGACCTGTATGCCGCCGGTGCCGCCGTCCTGCTCGTGACGGCGGCGGTACTGATCGGCCGCCACATCCAGGACACCCGGCACACGCTGTTCGTGCACTGGCCGCCGGTCCTGGCCGAGTGGGCTCCGCACGTCGGCCCGGGCACTCCGGCGGCCCTGGCCGTGGCGGTGGCCACGGTGGGGTACGGCCCCGCACTCGCGGCCCGCCTTCCCTGGCGAACCCTGCTCGTGGCCGCCTGGGCGACCGCGCTGGCGTGGATCCTGTCCCTCGCGCTGGTCGACGGCTGGCACCAGGGCATCGCGGGCAAGCTGACCACCCACAACGAATACCTGCGCGTCATCGACCGCTTCCACGACATCCCGGCCACCCTGCGCGACTTCACCCACCACATCGTCAGTGGCACCCCCGACCCCTGGCCCGCCCACGTCGCCGGTCATCCCCCGCTGGCCACCGTGACCTTCGTCCTGCTCGACCGGGTGGGGCTGCGGGGCGGCGGCTGGGCCGGGATGTGGTGCGTCACCGTGGGCGCGACGGGGTGCGTGGCCGTGCTGGTCGCGGTCCGCGCGCTGACCGGGGAGGTGCTCGCACGGCGGGCCGCGCCCTTCCTGGCGCTGGCGCCGGCGGCCGTCTGGCAGGGTACGTCCGCAGACGCCTACTTCGCGGCCGTCGCCGCGTGGGCGGTGGCCCTGCTCACCCTCGCGCTCACCCGCCGGTCCCTGTCCTGGGCGGCCGGCTCGGGACTGCTGTTCGGCCTGACCTGCTACCTCTCCTACGGCCTGACGCTCTTCGCGCTGATCGGTGTCGCGGTCCTCGGGCTCGGCCGGCAGGGACTGCGGGAACGTCCCGTCCTGCTGCTGCCGCTGCTCGCCGGGCTGGCCCTGCTCCCCCTGGTGCTGGCCCTCGCCGGCTTCGACTGGTGGCAGGCGTACCACCTCCTGATCACCCGCTACTACCAAGGTGTGGGCGGCACCCGCCCGTACGGCTACTGGGTGTGGGCGAACCTCGCCTGTGTCGTGCTGATCACCGGCCCGGCGACGGCGGCGGGCCTGCGGCGGACGGCGGTGGAACTGTTCCGCCGACGCGGCGCCGGCGCCTCCCGCACGAGTGCCCGGACCGACGGGGCGACGGCGCGTTTCCGCCTGGCGGTCCTGGTGTCGGTCGCCCTGCTCGCGCTGCTCGTCGCCGACCTGTCCGGCATGAGCAAGGCGGAGACGGAACGCATCTGGCTCCCGTTCGCCCTGTGGCTGCTGCCGGCCTGCGCGTTCCTCCCCCGCCGCCGTGCCTGGCTCGCCGCGCAGGCAGTGCTCGCGCTGCTCCTCAACCACCTGCTGCTGACCGGCTGGTGACGGCGGCCCGTCGGCGGCCGAAGGCAGAGTGCCCGGGAACGCCGAAGGGCCCGGCGGTTGCCGGGCCCTTCGTCTCGTAGCGGGGACAGGATTTGAACCTGCGACCTCTGGGTTATGAGCCCAGCGAGCTACCGAGCTGCTCCACCCCGCGTCGGTACCGCCACTCTACACGCCTGCACCGGCTCGGACGGCATCCGGTGCAGGTGGCCGACGTCACCTACGAGAATGCGCGGCGACACGGGGCCGGTGGTCCTGACAAGCGACGCAGGAGTTCCCCTCCGCCGCCCCGACGGCAACGCCGACAGGCCCCGACTGCTCCAGTCGAGTTCGTCTGTCATTCCGAAGGGGGCATTCCGGCCGTTCAAGGCTGCGGCCCTCCCCCTTGCGCAGCCACGATGGCGGCTTACGGACGACGTGAATCGTGAGCCTCGGGAGACCCCTACTTGTGAGCATCCTCAACGAACCCCATGGCACTCCGGCCGAGGACTCGTACGAGAACGAACTGCCGGTCCGGCGCAAGCAGCCCGGCAATGTCGTGGTGAGGTGGCTCACGACCACCGACCACAAGACGATCGGCACGCTGTATCTGACGACGTCGTTCGCGTTCTTCCTGATCGGTGGCGTGATGGCGCTGCTGATGCGCGCCGAGCTGGCCCGGCCGGGCATCCAGATCATCTCCCCCGAGCAGTACAACCAGGCGTTCACGATGCACGGCACCGTGATGCTGCTGATGTTCGCGACGCCGCTGTTCGCCGGCTTCACGAACTGGATCATGCCGCTGCAGATCGGCGCGCCGGACGTGGCGTTCCCCCGGCTGAACATGTTCGCCTACTGGCTGTACCTGTTCGGCTCGTCCATCGCGGTGGGTGGCTTCCTCACCCCGCAGGGCGCGGCCGACTTCGGCTGGTTCGCCTACACCCCGCTGTCGGACGTCATCCGGACCCCGGGCATCGGCGCCGACATGTGGATCATGGGTCTGGCCTTCTCCGGCTTCGGTACGATCCTCGGCGCGGTCAACTTCATCACCACGATCATCTGCATGCGTGCCCCGGGCATGACCATGTTCCGCATGCCGATCTTCGTGTGGAACGTGCTGCTGACCGCCGTCCTGGTCCTGCTGGCCTTCCCGGTCCTGGCGGCCGCGCTGTTCGCCCTGGAGGCGGACCGAAAATTCGGCGCCCACGTGTACGACGCGGCCAACGGCGGCCCCCTGCTGTGGCAACACCTCTTCTGGTTCTTCGGGCACCCCGAGGTCTACATCATCGCCCTGCCGTTCTTCGGCATCGTCACCGAGGTCATCCCGGTCTTCTCCCGCAAGCCGATCTTCGGCTACATGGGACTGGTCGCCGCGACCATCGCGATCGCCGGCCTGTCGGCGACGGTCTGGGCGCACCACATGTTCGTCACCGGTGGTGTGCTGCTGCCGTTCTTCTCCTTCATGACCTTCCTGATCGCGGTCCCGACCGGTGTGAAGTTCTTCAACTGGATCGGCACGATGTGGAAGGGCAGCCTCTCCTTCGAGACACCGATGCTCTGGGCGGCGGGCTTTCTCGTCACGTTCCTTTTCGGCGGGCTGACCGGTGTCATCCTGGCCTCCCCTCCGATGGACTTCCACGTCTCGGACTCGTACTTCGTGGTGGCGCACTTCCACTACGTGGTGTTCGGTACGGTCGTCTTCGCGATGTTCGCCGGATTCCACTTCTGGTGGCCGAAGTTCACCGGGAAAATGCTGGACGAGCGCCTGGGCAAGATCACCTTCTGGACGCTGTTCATCGGCTTCCACGGCACCTTCCTGGTGCAGCACTGGCTGGGTGCCGAGGGCATGCCGCGTCGCTACGCCGACTACCTGGCGGCCGACGGCTTCACCGCCCTGAACACGATCTCGACGATCAGCTCGTTCCTGCTCGGTCTGTCCATGCTGCCGTTCCTGTACAACGTCTGGAAGACGGCCAAGTACGGCAAGCCGGTCGGCGTGGACGACCCCTGGGGCTTCGGCCGCTCACTGGAGTGGGCGACCTCCTGTCCGCCGCCCCGCCACAACTTCGTCGCTCTGCCCCGGATCCGCAGCGAGTCCCCGGCGTTCGACCTCCATCACCCCGAGATCGCCATGGCGGAACAGGAGGCGCACCTCGGCAAGCGCGACGCGATGGAGACACCGGGGCGTGAAGGCGGCCGGCCATGACATCGCCGAGCCGCCACGGGGCCCCGCTGGACCGGCAGAGTGGCGCACTCGCCAACGAGGTCGAGGGCTATCTCCTCCTGCAAGCGGAGCGAGAGCAGGCACAGCGCGAGGCCGAGGCTCTCTGCGCACGCCTGCCCTGGCTCACCTCCGGGCAGGCCGAAGACCTCGCCCGCCATTACACCGAGCAGCGTCTCGGTCTGACCCGGCAGGCGCTCCAGGCCACGGCCGACCGGGCCAAGCGCCTGCGCGGCGAGTACGAGGCCCGCTACGCCGCACTGCGCCACACCTTGCTCAAGCGCCACGCCGTGTGCGCATGCCTCCTGTTCGCCTTGTCCGCCACGAGCAGTGCGGGGGTCTGTCTGCTGGTCCGCTGATGCCCATGGCACTCCGGGGGGGTCACTCGGACGGGTGACATCTGACATCGGTGAGACGCTCGGGCGTTCGCTTTACATTTCGTAGTGGGGTGTTCATCCCCGGTGGGCGGAGCACGTGGCATTTCCGGCTGACCACCTGGTGGAATACCCGTGCCGAGAGGCCCCCGGACCGACTGCCAGAAAAGCAGGAAACGCATGTTTGGAATGCGCAGAGTCTGGTTTGTGCGGTTCTAAAGGCCGGGAACGGTCTTCGTCGCGGTTGTGGACGCTGTGAAGTGAGCGCTGCTAGCCTCGCTGCACCGAATCGTTGAGGACTGACCATCCTCGTCTCGTTCGGCCCGGCGTTCAGTCAAACGAAGTGACGGGGGCTCCGTTGACGAATGTTCCTTTTCCCTC
The DNA here is from genome assembly GCF_056432605.1 of Streptomyces sp. NPDC045022. Taxonomy (NCBI): domain Bacteria; kingdom Bacillati; phylum Actinomycetota; class Actinomycetes; order Kitasatosporales; family Streptomycetaceae; genus Streptomyces; species Streptomyces sp. NPDC045022. The sequence goes on along the minus strand of NZ_JBWKIR010000006.1, from coordinate 246,408 downwards.
CCCTCGATCGATTTCCCACCCGTCCGTGAGGTCGCAGGAAGACATAGCGTCCACTTTCGTCCGGCACGGATTCGTTCACCTGCGAAAAGCCGTGGATCTCAGTCCGGGATCCCGCCTGCAGGCGCTCTTCGAGACCACACTGCGGCGGGAGGGGCTGTCCACGGACGGGCGGCTCACGGTGCCGCCGGGCGTCACGTCGCTGCGGCCCACCCGCGTGGCGGACCTCGCGGACGTGGCACCCGTGCTGTGGACGGCCGTGTGCACCCTGCTCGGCGGCGCCGGCCGGATCAACCGGCCCGTCCGCCTCAGCAACGCGCTGATCTGCAACTTCCGTACCACACAGCTGTCCGAGAGCTGGCATGTGGACGGTGACTTCTTCGTACACCATCCCGACAGCCCCGAACAGGCACTCCTGCTGTTCGTCCTGTGGTCCGACGTCGGTGAGGGCGAGGGAGCCACACTCGCCGCGCCCTCGGCCACGGCGGACATCCTCCGCCACCTGGCCCGCCATCCGGCCGGACTGACCAGTGCGCAGATTCCCGCCCGCCATTACGTCGGTCCGCCGGCGGAGCATCTTTCCCTCACCGGAAACGCGGGTGACGCCTGGATTCTGCATCCGCTGACCGCACACCAGTCGGCACCCAATCCCACGGGCCGGCCCAGATTCATCTCCAACCCGGCCGTGGCGCTCGCCGCGCCCATGAATCTCGCGGACGGTCCGGAAGCCAGAAGCCCTCTCGAAGAATTGACGCGGCGACTTCTGGGACGGTCCTGGACACCGCCCAAGGATGCGGTCCGGAAAACGTTCGTGCCCGGACGCATAGCCCGCTGGAACGGCGAAGGCACCTACACCGACCGTTCCTGAGCGTTCGCGTCGTCATAAGACCTGCCGATTCCCCCGAACGGGGGGCGAGGTGAGCCCATGCACGCGCCCATGCCCACACCCACGCACGACAGACCCGGCTCGCCGCGGGTCCTGCTGGTCAACCCGCCGCTGTGGAACCCGTACGCCCCCCACCTTGCCGTGCCCCTGCTGCTGGCCGTGCTGCGCCGGCACCACGTGGCCGCGTCCGCGCTCGATCTGTCCGCCGAGACGATGCGTCATCTGCTCAGCCCGGACGGAGCCGGCGAGTACGCCGCCCACCGCGACCGGACGCTCGGCGCCCGGGCCCGCGACCAGTTCGAAGCGGCCCGGTCGTCGGTGGACCGCGCGGCCTTGTTCCTGCGCTCGCCGGCGAGCATCACGGACATCGACGGCTACCGTGCCGCCACGGCCGTCTGCCACGCCGTCCTGGACGGAATCGCCGCCCTGACCCCGGGCGCCGAGCTGAGCTTCGACCGCTTCGACCTGCGCCACCGCCCCGTCTCCACCCACCAGGTCATGCGCGCCGTGACCGACGCCGTGCACAACCCCTACCTCCATGTCTTCGAACGCGTCCTGGTGCCCCGCCTGCGCGACCTGCCGGACCTCGAAGTCGTCGGCCTGTCCGTGTCCGCCGACTCCCAGCTCATCGCCGCGCTGACCGCCGCGCGTCTCGTCAAGCGCGAACGGCCCGACGTGCACATCACCGTCGGAGGCAACTTCGTCACCCGAATCGCCGACCGGTTGTGGCCGGGGCACCCGTTCTTCACCTTGGTGGACTCCCTCGTGTGCTACGAGGGCGAGGAGTCCATCGTCGACCTCGTCGACCGGCTGCTGGCCGGCCGGCCGCTGCACGGCGTGCCCGGCATCGTCGTACCGGATGGTGAGGAGTTGCACCGCTGCCCGTCCGCCACCGCCTCGCTGGCCGAACTGCCCGTGCCCGACTTCACCGACCACCCCCTGGCGGACGGCTACCTGGCCCCCGGCCCCGTGCTCCCGGTGATCGCCTCCCGCAGCTGCGCCTGGAAGTGCGCCTTCTGCGCGATCCCCTTCGCCTCCGACAAGTTCCGCATCCGGGCACCCGAGGCCGTCGTCGCCGAGCTGGACGAACTCCACCGGCGCCACGGCACCAGGCACTTCCAGTTCGTGGACGAGATCCTGACCGTCCGCAGCATGCGCGCCCTGTCCCGCGGGCTCGCCGACCGGGACTACCGCTGGTACGGCGAGACCCGGTTCTCCCCGACGATCGACCGCCGCCTGACCGATGCGCTGTACACCGCCGGCTGCCGCCGTCTCGACCTGGGGCTCGAGTCCTACAACCAGGACGTCCTCGACCGGATGCGCAAGGACATCAAGGCGTCCTGGATCGCGCCCAACCTCGACGCGCTGCTCGCCTCCGGCATCAGCGTCCACCTCTTCGGGATCGCCGGATTCCCGGGCGAGGCCCGCTGGCAGACGGCGCGCACCGTGGAGTTCGCCGCCGCCACCCTGGCCCGTTCGCGCGAGCGGTACGCCGTGCCGGACAGCACCTTCGGGATCGGTCCGTTCGTGCTGGACGCACTGTCCCCGGTGGCCGCCGCACCGGATCAGTACCAGGTACGGCTGTTGTACCGGGACCCCGGCGAGGACCTCCAGATGGCGCTGCGCTACGACTACCTCGGCACCTTGCCGGAGCCGCGCAGCGCGGAGGACCGGGACATCGCCGCCCGAGCCGACCGCGTTCTCAGCGGCTCCTTCGACTCCCAGGACCGCCCCGCCGAGGAGGTCATCTTCCTGCGGGCGGACCGCCGCCGCGGCGAGCGGGCCGACGACACCGAAGCCCGGCCCCAGGTGGCCTGCCCCGGGCCGCACTGGGACCGCACCGTGCTGCGCCCCGCCGAAGGCTGGGTCGTCCGCCTCCGCCGGGGCGACCGGACCCTGCTGTACGAGCCCAGGCAAGGAGCCCTGTTCAGCTTCCCGAGCAGACTGCTGGACGCCCTGCCCGCGAGCGCGGCCGACACCTGCCGCGACGCCGCCGAACGCGCGCTGGTGCACGCCGCGCTGCACCACCGGTGCCTCGAACCCGCCGAGCCCGGCACGGGCCTGCTGACCTCCGCCGGCCAGCTGGCCGGCGATCTGCTGCTGCGCCTCGGCCCCGGCACCCAGCTGACCCACGAGGGCACCGACGTCGTCCTGCACTCGGGGATCACCGGGCAGCGGCTGCGCCTGTCCGCCTCGGGCGCCGCCGTCGCCCACCTCGTCGCCGGCGACGCGGGCGTTTCCTGGGCCGGGCTCACCGAGCGCTGCGCGCCCGGATCCACGCCGCGGCTGCGCACCTTCGTGTGGCGGCTGCTGGTCACCAGGCTCCTGTCCGTCGAGACACCGGACAGGTCACCGCACCGACTGGTCGAGAGGAGGTGAACCACATGGCAGAGGAGCAGATCAACACCGCCGAGGCGGAGGTCGAGTTCGAGGACGACGGTTTCTTCGAGCCCACCATCGAGGAGGCCATCATGGCCTCCGGCCTGCACAAGCAGTTCGTCGTCGACTGACCCACCCGCAAGGGCCGGGTCCGGTGCACCGGGGCCAAGCCGGTGCACCGGACCCGCACCCATCATCGCGCACACCACACACCGACGGTCGGCACGAAAGGACCCCGATGCCGCAGAGCCCCGCACTCCTGCCGCTGACGCCGGTGGCCCGCACCGCCCCGGCAGCGACCGTGGCCGTGGTCTCGCTGCCCTTCTTCACCCCCTTCGCGACGTGCTACCCGGCCGTACTCATCACCCGGCGACTGCGGCAGCTCGGCTGCCGGGCCCGGTTCCTCCCGGCGCACATGGAGTTCTACGCCTACGCGCGCAGCCGGGGTCTGCCGGAGAGCGCGTACAAGCTGTTCACCAACCGCCACTTCACCGCCGACGTCGCCCTGCTGCCCCTCTGGTCGGCGCCGACAGACGCCCACCGGGCGGAGCGCGTGGAACTGGCCCGCACGGAGTTCCTCGCCGGCGCCGTCGAGGAGACACGGCTGCGTGACCTGTTCGACGCCTACCTCGACCGGCTGGCCGAGCGCGTCCTCGGCAGTGAGGTGCTCTGCCTGACCAGCACCCACTTCCAGCTGCTTCCCAGCCTGTTGCTGGCCCGCCGCGTCGCGCGCATCGCGCGGGACAAGGGGGTGCCCCGGCCGCGCGTGGTGCTCGGCGGCTACTTCGGCTCCTACCAGGTCGCCCGCGACGTACTCGCCCTCCACGAGGAGGTGGACGTCGTGGTCTACGGCGAGGCCGAGGACGTCCTCGGCGACGCCGTGCACCACGCCCTCGTCGGCCGGCGCCGGATCGTCGCGGGCCGGGCCCACACCTTCAAGGACGGGTACGCGGAGCAGTCCGCCCTCGTCGAGGCCGGACTGCGCCGGCCCTGGCTGCGCGACCGGCTGGTGGTGAGCATGGAACTGTCCCGCGGCTGCTACTGGGACCGGTGCGACTTCTGCAACTTCAACGACTCCTACGACGCCCGGTTCAAGATGCACGATCCCGCTCGTGTCCTGGCCGAGATGGCCCATCTGGCGCGGACCTACGGACAGCGCCGGTTCCAGTTCCTCGACACCGCGCTGCCGCCTCGTCTGACCGAGGCGGTGACCGCCTCCGGCGAACGCCACGACTACCAGGTCTTCTGCGAGATCAGACCCGACTTCGGCCGCGAACGGCTGCACCGGCTCACCGCTCTGGGCCGGGTGACCGTTCAACTCGGCATCGAGACCCTGCTCGAGGACCACCTCGGCCTGATGAACAAGCGGCAGACCGTCGAGGAGGGGGTCCGCATGCTGTACGCGGCCCGCGAGTCCGGCATGCACAGCGTGTGGGGCATGATGATCGGCCATCCGAAGGAGACGCCAGACCACCGTCGGCGCCTGCTCGGCGAGATCCGCGCGCACCGCCGGGCGGGGCTCCCGGCACCCAAGTACCTGACCGAATGCGAGCTGCGCCCCGGCAGCGGCCTGTGGGACGAGCGCGCCGAGTTGGGGCTGACCGTCGAGTTCCCCTGGCGGATGTTCGACAGCGTCCTGAGTCCGCGGGAACATGCCTGCTCCCTGATTCCCAGCCGCGTGCGCGGCATGCCCTTCGAGGAGCCCGGTTACCGGGCCGACCGGCGGGCGATCAGCGAGGAACTCACCGCCTGGCAGCGGGAACAGGGCATGGAGGTGGGGCTCGATGCCTGACCTCACCGGTACGGCCGTGGCGGCCCGTTTCCGCGATGTCAACGTGGAGTTCCTCTGCGCGGACCCCGGTGACGCCGCTCACCTGCGTTACTACCTCAGCGACCACCTCGTGCCGCAAGACTTCGGCGGCGGACCCGAGTTGAGCGTACGGCTGGAGACCGACGGCGGCGGCTCGTTCACGGCGGCGCTCGGGACGACCACGACCAAGCGCGTCTGGTGGCGGACGCCGGCCGCGCCCTGGCGGCTCTACGAGGAGTGGGGGACGCGATCCCGGTTGCCCTCGCCCGTACCGCCGTTCGGCCTGGCCCCCCTGCGTGACCTCGTGCGCACCCGGCACGGGGCCGCGCTGGCCGCCCCCGACGGCAGCGCCCGGGCGCTCGCCGTCACCGGATCGAGTGGCGCCGGCAAGTCGGTCGTCCTCGCCCATCTCCTACGGGAGGGCTGGCGGTTCGTCTCCGACGACCTGCTGGTGACGGACCGGCGGACGAAGGGGCGCCTGTACTACTACGGGCGTCCCATCGGTGTCCGCGAGCGCAGCCTGCCGCTGCTGCCGTGGCTGGACGCCGCACTGCTGGCCGACGCCCCACGCCTGCCCACCCGCTGGGGTGACACCTGGATGGTGCGACCGCAACGGCTCGGCCGGTGCGCCCCGCCCGACCAGCCGCTCCAGCTGGCCTGGCGCCTCCACCTGGCGCACGGTGACCGGTTCACCGCGCAGACCGAGGGCCGCTCCTCGCGCGTCACCTGGGAACCACAAGCGCACCTGCCGGAGCTTCTGGACGTGTGCCGACGGCTGACGGGAGAGGGAGACGCCCATGGCGCCTGATCCGCTGTGCCCCGCGGAGATCCCGGAGCACACCGAGTGCCTGCTCGACTTCTTCGGCACCGTGGTGCGCGTGCGGTGCGCCCCCGCGGACGCCGCGGACCTCGACTTCTTCTTCGGTCCGCACCGCGCACCGCACGGCGCGCGACCGAGGTACCGGGTGGAACTGTGTGCCGGTGACGGTGGTTTCCTGCGCTCGCTGCTGGCCAAGGACGACGCCCCGAAGTCCTTCCGGCTGAGCGCGGAACCCGGTGGCCGGCTCATCGAGGAGCGTCGTTTCACCCGCTGGTCGTCGGTGCCGTCGCCGTTGCCGCCGTTCCGGACGATGCGGGACAGCGTCGCCGCGGCGCAGGCCACGGTGCTCGTGCGCGGGAGCCGCTGTGTGGCCTTCTTCGGTGAGCCGCACAGCGGCAAGACCAGCCTCGGCCTGGCACTCCTCGCCCGTGGCTGGGCCCTCGCCTCGGACCAGCTGCTCGTCGTCGAACGCGCCACCGGGGCGGCCCGGCCGTATCTCACGCCGACCGGTGTGCGGGGCCGTACGCTGACCGCGATGCGCGAGGGGACACTGGCCGGACTGGAACAGCGCCGCTCCTTCTGCACGGTGAGCGGTGAAGTGGTGCTCGCCAGGCCGGAGAGCCTGGGCGCGGTCGTACCCGTCGGACGCCGGCTGGGGCCGGTACACCTGGTCGCCGTACGGCGCGCCGGTGCGGCGGCGCCGACGCTCGTGCCGGGCGGTCCCCCGCCGCGCGTATGGCCGGCCGGGGCCTGGTCCTGGCTGGGCGGCACACTCGCGGCCGATCGAGCACGGAGCCTGCTGACACTGCCCGCCGAGGGCGGCGAACAGGCGGGCGCTGACCTTGTGGAGGAGTACTTCGGTGCCTAGCCTGACCGTTGATCAGATCACCAAGCGCTACCGCACGGGGACGGAGGCGCTGTCCGGTGTCTCCTTCGCCGTGGAATCCGGCACCCTGCTCGCCGTGGTGGGCCACAACGGCGCCGGGAAGTCGACGCTGCTGAACATCGTCTCGGGGCTGATCCGTCCCACGTCCGGCACGGTCACCACCGACATCGGCCCGGGCCGGGTGATGTGGGCGCCGCAGCGCACCATGGTCGACTGGTCGCTGACGGTACGTCAGAACATTGAACTGGTAGCCCGGTTGACCGGAACGCCGGTCTCCTCCGTCGATCGCGTGCTGGAGCTGCTCGACCTGGAAAAGGTCCGTTCCCGGCAGGCCGAGTACATCTCCGGCGGACAACTGCAGCGTGTGCAGATCGGCCGCGCCCTGGTGGCCGACGCGGCCGTCTACGTGCTCGACGAGCCGACCGCCGGTCTCGACCCGGCGGCCGGTGAACTGGTCATGGAGCACCTGCGGGAACGGGCCGCGGCGGGCGCCACGGTGCTGGTCTCCTCGCACGACCTGGACGCCGTCGAGCGGACCGCGTCCGACCTCGTCCTGCTCGACGAGGGCCGGCTGCGCGCCCACCTGCCGATCCGGGAGTTCATCCGGCGGGCGGGCGCCACCATGAAGGTGAGCGTGGTGTTCGACGAGCCGATGCCCGAGCCCCTTGCGGACCGGCTCACCGCCGGACTGCCGCCGGAGTGGGCCCTGGAGACCGAGGCGGACCGCACCGGTCTGTCGGTGCGGGTGCCGTTGGCCACCGGACTGCGCCCGGTCCTCGCCTGGCTGCCGCAGGAGCTGCGGGTGCAGGACCTCAGCGCCGAGAAGCAGTCCCTGCGCGACGTGTACCTCGCGCGCTACGCCGAACGGACCCCGGCCCCCGAGAGTGTGATGGTGCAGCAGTGAAGACCTCCCTGACGCTGGCCCGCTTCCACCTGCTCAGCGTGTGGAACTGGCGCACCAGCCATCTCAGCCGGGTCATCGAGGCCCCCGCCTACTTCCTCTTCATGGTCACCGGCCTCAGCACCCTCGTCGCGGGCGCCCGCATCGACGGCATGACCTACGACGACTTCGCCTACGCGGGCGTACTCGTCGTGATCGCCGTGCGCGCCCTCTTCTGGTGCATGGGCGACGTGGCCAACGACCGCAAGTGGGGTGTGTACGCCGTCGCCCGGACCACCGACGTGTCCTTCCCGCAGTACATCGGCTCGATCCTGGCGGCGAACACGCTGGTCGCCACCGTGCAGATCGCGGCCATCGCCGTCCTGAAGCAGCTGCTCGGGCGGGGCAGTCCCGTCCAGGACCTGAGAATGGCCGGGCTGGCCGTGCTGGTGTGTCTGCTGACCGTGCTGACGGGCTGTGCGCTGGGGTTCGGGGTCAACAGTTACAGCAAGCGCGACCTGATGACCTCCTTGTTCAGCCTGCCGCTGGTCATGACCGCGCCCTTGTTCTACTCCCTGGACGATCTTCCGGCGTTCATGCGGGTGCTGGCGGCGGTGAACCCGTTCACGTACTGCGTGCTGCTGGTCCGCTCGCCCGCCGCGGACAGCTTCCCGGCGCGGGCCGTCGCGGGCTGCCTGGTGGCCGCGCTCCTCGTGGCGGGCGCCCTGTTCCTGGCCTCCGGTCGTCATGAGCTTGCCTCTAACGAGCAGGGGTGAGCGGGATGCGGGCGCACAGGGAGAGCCACGTACCGGATCCGGGGGGTCCGGTGGCCGTGCATGGTCTGGTGACCGTGGGCACGGCCGGCTACTGGTGGCAGGACGCCGAGACGGGGGCGCGTCTGCTGCGCGGGGACGCCTCCGGCGTCCATGACGTCGCCCTGCCGGAGGGGCCTGACGGCTTGACGGCCCTGGCCGTCCACCCGGCCGGCGCCGCTCCCGCCGTCGTCCTGTACGGGCACCCCGGGGGCGACTACGGTTTTCTGTCGGAACCCGGCACACCGGACCTCGTGCTCGCCCGCCGCCCCAGCGTCGTACGCCTGGCGCGCGTGCCGTCGGCGACCGGCGGCGAGGCGGGGCCGGGATTCGTCTACACGGGCTTCGCCCCGGGCGCACGGCTGGCCGATCCGCCGGTGGACGGGCTGAGGGTCGCGGTGCACCGCACCGGTGAGCCCTTCGCGCACGACCGGCCGGTGGCGCTCGACGACGATCCGAGCGCCCTGGTGGCCCTGGAGGCGACGGCCGATCCCGCCGCCGTACTGGTCAGGTCGACGATGCACGGCTCGACGATCCAGCGCCTGCTGCGTCTCGATCCCGCGACGGGCGACCTCACCCTCACCCCGCTGCCGACGGCGCCGACCCCGCGCACCCGTCTGCTGCTCGGCGCGGACCGCTGGTGGCACGGTGAGGCGCTCGGCACGCCCAGAGCGGTGCTGCGCGCGCTGCCGCCCGGGGAAACGGATCCGGCCGCGGGTGAGCCGGTCGTCTTCCCCGAGGGGAGGGCACTGGCCTGGTGCTGGGGCACTCGCCGCGGTGTGGTCGTCCGCACCGTCGCCGGACGAGGGGCTGAGGCCGCCGAGGCGCTGTACCGGATCGACGGGGAGACGCTGGAGCCGCGGCTGGTGGCCGGGGGGCGGCCCGGTGACTCGTTCCCGGACGTCACCGCCTCGCCCGCCGCCGACTGCGCGCTGTGGCTGAGGGTCCGCCGTCGACCGGACGGCACCGCGGCCGGCCGTATGGAACTGCTCCCGGACCACGAGAGCGCACCGCGCTCCCTCCGCACGGCCCCCTGGCCCGCGCCGTTGACCCGCACCACCCGCTTCTGCACGGCGGGCGACGGCAACCGGCTCCCCGTCCAGCTGTCCGGCACCGGGGGCCCCGTCCTGCTGCTGGAGCACGGGGGACTGACCGCGCTCGCCAACGCACCCCTGGAACGCGCCCTGGAGGAGCTGGCCCGCGCGGGGCAGATCACACTGGCCCGGACCGTGACGCGGTCGCTGGTCCCGGCGCATCGCGTGCCCACCGGGGAACGCGGCTACAACGACCTCCTGCACGCGGCCCGCCTGTTGCGCGAGGAGACCGGACCGCGTCGCCCGCTCCTCGTCCTCGGGCACAGCATGGGCGCGGTCGGCGCCGCACGCGCGGTCCTTCTGGACCCCGGCCTGTTCGACGGCTGGATCCTGCGCTTTCCCGTCACCGACCTGGTCGGTTTTCCCGCCCTCGGGATCGGCCGGCACTGGACGGCCATGCTCGGCGACCCGTCCCGTCCCGACCATCTGAGCGCCCTCACCGCGCTGTCGCCCCTTCACCTGCCGTTGCCCGCCGGTCCCCTGCCGCCGGTGCTGATCCAGACCGGAACCCACGACACGAGGGCCGACGCCCGGCACGGCCGGCGCCTCGCCGACCGGTTGCGCGGGAGGGCGCCCGTGACCCTCAGTGAGTACCCGGTCGGGCATGTCGAGCGGTTCTGCCAGGCCGCCTCACGCCGGGCCGTGGCGGAGGTGACGGCCTTCATCCGCGGCTGCCCGGCCGTCGTCCATGACCTCGAAGGAGCCTCGCAGTGACCGTCACCGGCATCGACCACGCCTCCCTCGTCGTCGTCGACGACGTGTACACCGATTTCGAACACGCCCGCGCCGCCGCGCTGGCCTGCGCGTTCACGCCCCGGACCGACAGCGCTTTCGCCTACCGCACCGCGCCGGCGCCACGCTGGATGCAGGAGGAGGCCATCGGCCGGATCTGCGAGGTGCTCGGGCCCGGGAGCCGGGAGGAACTGATCGCCGACCATCTGCACATGTCCTCGGCCATGGACTGGAAGGTCAACCTGCACCGCGGTGCCCGCATCCACGTCGACGAGGCCCGCTGGGCGGGCGTGCTCTATCTCAACACGGCGGAACAGTGCCGCGGCGGCACGTCCCTCTACGCCCATCGGCGCACCGGCGTACGCCACTTCTTCGAACTCCGCGGCCGCCCGGACGCCCAGCAGATCCTCGCCGACGGCGGCGACATCGCCCACTGGCAGGAACTGGTCTCGCTGGCGATGGTGCCGAACCGGCTCGTGCTCTTCGACCCCGGCCAGTTCCACCAGGCACAGGAGTACTTCGGCGACAGCAAGTCCTCGGCCCGGCTGATCCACAACTTCTTCTTCCGCCACATCCCGGCCCACTTCGATCCCGGCCGGCGCGGGGAGGGGGCGGACGGCACCGCGGGTTCGTCGGCTACCGCGAGATGAAACAGGCCCTGGGCCCGGCCCACTTCGAAGGCCGCACCTGAAGAGGCTGGCACCACCACGTCACCCTCGTCTCCGCCGCCAACGCCTTCTGCACCCTCCAGCGCATCACCCGGTCCCCAAAAGAGACGGCGCCGGCCTGAGCCTCTACCGGATCACCCGCGAACCGCAGTTACTCCTCGCGGCCTGGAGCGGCGCCTGCCCCATCTGTCACCGCAACATGCCAGAGCCGATATCAACGTGACCAGGCCCTACTAGTGACCTGAGTCGGAGATTCGTCGGCAGTAGGCGGAGCGGTGGACGCCGCGCTTGAGTTTCTTCTGCGTCAGCTCGGCGAACCACCGCTCGACCAGGTTGAGCCACGTCGAACTCGTCGGTGTGAAGTGAAGGTGGAGACGCGGGTGTGCCAGCAGCCACTTCTTGATGGCGGGTGTCGTGTGAGTGACGTAGTTGTCCAGGATGAGGTGGACATCGAGCCCGGCGGGGACTTCCTTGTCGAGCTTGGCCAGGAACTTCTTGAACTCCACGGCCCGGCGGCGCCGGTGCAGGGAGCCGATCACCTTGCCGGTGGCGACCTCCAGGGCGGCGAACAGGGTGGTGGTGCCGGCACGCACGTAGTCGTGGCTGCGGCGTTCGGGGACGCCGGGCATCATCGGCAGGACAGGCTGGGACCGGTCCAGGGCCTGGATCTGCGACTTCTCGTCCACGCACAGCACCAGGGCCTTCTCCGGTGGGTCGAGGTAGAGGCCGACCACATCGCGGACCTTGTCGATGAACAGCGGGTCCGTGGACAGCTTGAACGTCTGCGAGCGGTGCGGGGCCAGGGCGAAGGCACGCCAGATCCTGGAGACGGCCGACTGGGACATCCCGGTCGCCGCCGCCATCGACCGGGTCGACCAGTGCGTGGCGTTCGCCGGCTTCTCCTCGAGCGTCTTGACGATGACCCGCTCTACATCGGCATCGGTGATCTTCCTGGGGACACCTGGCCTGGGCTCGTCGGCCAGGCCGTCCAGACCGCAGTCGAGGAAGCGCCTTCGTCAGGTGCGGACCGTGTCTGGAGCGACTTTCAGCCGCCGTGACACCTCCATGATCGAGTGCCCCTCGGCGCACTCCAGAACGATCCGGGACCGCAAGGCCAGAGCCTGAGCCGTCGACCGGCGACGCACCCATCCCTCAAGCACAGCCCGCTGGGCATCCGTCACCGACAACGGCGGGATCTTCGGTCCACGACGATTCACACCAAACCAACGACGAACCTCTGACTCAGGTCACTAGGTGGTCACACAGGGTGGGTCGTACGGCAGTTGGAGAACGTATCGGCTCCATTGCTGCCGGCTCAAGGCGCCGAAGCTCCCGGTGCAGATGCGGCTGATGGTGGACTCGACGTTCAGGTCCCAGAGCGTGGCCACGCCGTCGTCGGTGGTGGCGGCCAGGGTGTGACCGTCCGGGCTGAACGCCAGAACGGCGACGCATCCGGTCTCCACGGTCAGCGGCAGGCCGATGGGGGTGGGGTGGTCGGGATCGGTGAGGTTCCACAGGTTGATGGTGCCGTTGTCGGTGTGGCCGGCCGCTGTGAGGGTGTGCCCGTCCGGGCTGAAAGCCACCCGGCCGTCCGGGCCTGGCTCGCCAACCACAAGGACCAGGTCGAACTGCACTTCCTGCCCTCGTACTCACCCGAGTTGAACCCAGACGAGCTCGTCGACGCCGACCTCAAGCGCAGCCTGCCCCACACCCACCGGGCCAGGAACCAGACCGAACTCGCCTCCGAAACACGCCGGTTCTTTCACCGCCGACAACACCAACCTCACATCGTGCGCGGATACTTCTGCGGTCGGCACGTCGGCTACGTCATCGACGAGTGAACCCCAGCGGTTTCTGACCAACTACGCTCACACCAGCCGCATAACCCGTGTCCAGGATTCGGGGTCAAGGCCCGTCTAGACTTCCGAGACCGACTGACGGAAGGCTGGCGCTGTGCGGAGACTGCTCTACGGCATGAACCTGTCCCTGGACGGCTATGTCGCCGCGCCCGGCGACGACCTCAGCTGGAGCGGGCCGAGCGACGAGCTGTTCCAGTGGTGGCTCGACCAGGAGCGGGCGATCAGCCTGTTGCTGTATGGGCGCAAGCTGTGGGAGACCATGAGCGCCTACTGGCCGACCGGCGACCAGCAACCGGGCGCCACCCCAGCGCAGATCGAGTTCGCGCGGAACTGGCGGGACACGCCGAAGGTGGTGTTCTCCTCGACGGTCGACAAGGTCGACTGGAACGCTCGCCTGGTCACCGGCGACGCGGTCGCGGAGATCACTCGGCTCAAGGCCGAGGACGGTGGGCCGATGAGGGTCGGTGGCGCAGCGCTCGCCGGGGCGGCGATGCGGGCCGGGCTGATCGACGAGTACGCGATCGTCACCCATCCGGTCCTGGTGGGTAGCGGCACACCGTTCTTCACCGCGCTGGACAGCTGGGCGAACCTGAACCTGGTGGAGACACGGACGTTTCCCGGCGGCGTGGTCCTGACCAGGTACGAGACGAGGCGCTGAACGCGCGGGTCGAGCGGGGAGACATCGACGACGACCAGCGACGGATCGGGGCACGTCCACAGACCGTCGGCGAGCAGTTCGCGGTCGAACAGCCGCTGCGGGTATCGGAGCGGGTGCGGACGCTGCTGCGGGTCACGCTGTACGCGGTCACCCGTGACGGCGCAGTGCGGGAGCTGGCCTGAGTCGCAGCCGGAGGGGTGTTCCCTCGCGCGCCTGCTCGGCGTGGGACAGGACCTGATGATCACCCGCACGCCGGCCCCGCGGACGGGACAGCAGCGCGTCCCGGCCACCCGCCTGCCACGTCGCCCACCACTTGTCCATGGCCCTGACCGACACCCTGAACAGGGCGGCGACCTCCGACCGGCCCCGGCCCTCCACCAGCGCGGATACCGCCAGCCAACGCACAGCCTCCTGCGCGTCCGGTGACCAGGTCCGCGCATCCCCCACCAGATCACTCACACATCAACGAGCGCGAAAACAAAGCGTTTCGGATCAATAGAACCTAAGGCCGCGCCGGGGGCCTCAGTGCTCGGAGTGAGATTCAGCGCTCAGCCGTACCGCTCCTTCCGTAGGAACGGCGGACCGCCTGCCCTGCGTCGTCCGCCGCCTTGCGACCTCTTGATCTCAGTGGGTGGCACCATTCGTCAGAACTAGTGCCGCGGCAGGCAACGTTCGCCCCGTCGCGACGCCCGGCACGCACTCTCGCCGCACCGGCCGAAAGCCCAAGTACATCCAGTACGAGGACTTCCGGCCGGCACGCCGAGAGCACGCACCGGACGCCGCTCCTTGACGGGCAAACGTTGCCTGCCGCGGCACTAGCATGCCAACTCGGCGAGATGCTGGGCGAGCAGGCGGGTGGTCCGAGGATGTTGGACGGCACGGAGTGCTCCGTTGCGCAGTTGACAGCTCGAACACGTCACGTCAGAGTCCCGGCGTGAGCGAGACCAACGAGCTGTCGCCGGCCGAGATGCGTGTATGGCGGGCCTTTCCGCGAGGTGAGTCCGTGGACTTCCGCGCCGAGAACGAGGATCCGGCACTCGGCAACACCTGGAGCGCCGAGCGGACCGTACGGGCGAGTGTGCTGCGGGCGCTGCTGCTCAGGTCCCCGCAGGAGGACGGGGAGATAGCCGCGCTCAAGATCAACGGGGCCCGGATCACCGGTGCGCTGGACCTGAAGTACGCCACGATCGATGCCGCTATACGGCTGAGTCACTGCCAATTCGACAACGTTCCCGACCTCTACGGCGCCAAGCTGCGTCAGCTCAATCTGAGCAACTCCGCTCTGCCGGGTCTGACCTCGGCGACCTTGCGGGTCGAGGGAGTGCTGCGAATGACGGACTGCCGAATGCGGGGGCCGGTACGGCTCGGCGGGGCACAGATCAACGGGGCACTGTTCATGGAGCGGGCGGAGTTCACGGCGCCGGATGATTCCGAGCCAGTGCTGCAGCTCAACCAGGCAACAGTCGGAGACGACCTGTGGGCGCCGGAGATGCGCGCGCACGGACAGGTACGGCTCACTGGCGCCTCCGTCGCCGGACGAATCAACTTTCAGGACGCCGAGTTCACCAAGCCAGGCGGCACCGCGCTGGACGCCCAGAACCTCAACGTGGGAGCCCACATTCGGGCGCGGTGCGTACGGGCGCAAGGGCGGGTCGAACTCAGGGGCTCGCGCATATCGGGCCGTCTCGACCTGCTCCACGCGCACCTGTCAAACCAGGGCGACACGGCACTGCGGGCGAGTAGTTGTGTCATCGGCGAACTCTGGGTGCGTGGTGGTGATCGCATCGAGGGCGCCCTGAATCTGCGGCGTTCTCAGATAGAGATCCTGACCCTTGAACCCGAGATGCTTCCGGAGAAGGTGCATCTCAGCAATCTCCGTTACACCGTACTCACCCCGCATGAGCCCGCCGAGCGCCGCCTTCCGATGCTGGAGCGAGACAGCGGTCGGTATGAACCCGATTCCTACGAGCAGTTGATGGCGGCATATCGTCATGTTGGTGATGACGACGCGGCCCGGATCGTTCAGCTCGCCAAACAACGTCGCCGACGCACCACGCTCGCCTGGTATGGACGGCTGTGGGGCTACGTTCAGGACGCCACCGTCGGCTACGGCTTCCGCCCGTTGCGTGCGGCGGTTTGGCTGTTGTCCCTCATGGCCATTGGATCGATCGCGTACGGCCTGCACCATCCCCGCCCCGTCAAGGCGGGCGAGGCCCCTGACTTCAACCCCGTCTTCTACACCCTCGATCTGCTCCTGCCGATCATCGACTTCGGCCAGGAGTCAGCGTTCGCCCCTGAGGGCTGGTATCAGTGGCTGTCGTACGCCCTGATCATCACCGGCTGGATTCTGGCGACGACGGTCGTCGCGGGCGTGACCCGTACGGTCAGCCGCCAATGACTCATCCGAACCCGCCCGCGCACCCGGCCGGACAAGGTTCGTGCCGACAAGGCGTACGGCCCCCGCGCGAACCGCACCTACCTGCGCAAGCGTGGTATCCACTGCACGATCCCGGAGAAGCGCGACCATATCGCCAACCGCAGGAAGCGCGGCTCCCACGGTGGCCGGCCACCGAAGTTCGGCAAGGCCGACTATGAAGAGCGCCACGCGGTGGAATGCGGGATCAATCGTCTCAAGCGCCACCGCGCGGTCGCCACGAGATACGACCAGCTCGCCGTCCGTTACGAGGCGACCGTGCTGGTGGCAGCTGTCAACGAGTGGCTGTGAGCAGCATGGTCGAAGGAAGTTTCAGCCGTCTCGACCCTGCCATGTGGTTATGCAGGCTTCGTTCCCCTCCAGGTCGGCAAGTACCCAGAAAGCGGGGGCACGGGTCGCGGACACAAGCCGGCCTCCAGCCGCCAGTGCGGTCTCGATCCGCCGGGGTGCCTCGTCATGCGGAACACAGATGTCGAAGTGGATGCGATTGCGCTGTGGGCGCGCCCGGTCCATCTGCTGGAACCAGATGGCAGGGCCCTGCCCGACCGGGTCGATGAGCGGATCCTCCGGTCCCTCGGCACCCGCCTCCTCCGTATAGCCCAGCACCGCCTTCCAGAACGGCCGAATCCCGGCGATGTTCAGTGCATCAATCGCAATCTCCACAAGCTGGACGGACCGCAGCGCCCCCGTTCCGATTTCGGGCTCTGTCAGAAGCACGGACCTGTCAGCGGTGGCGGAGATCTGACGCGCGAGTTCGACATCCCGGGTAGTAACCGCTGCGCGGTCCAACGACTGCAGAGTGAAGACGACCCGATCGGGGCGGACATCGACCCGAAGGTGCCGATCGGCGTCGTCGCCGCACACCGCGACAGCGTCCGCCGCCAAGCCCATCGCCTGAGCCAGCGATCTGACCCGGACCGACGTTCGCAAAGTGCCCAGCAAGAAGCGCCACCCGTAGTCCTGGACCGCCTCTGATGCTTCCTGCCGACTCAATATCTGCTCCATGGCCGCATCCTTGCAGCCCCCCGCTGTCAGCCCGCCTGCCGGTACTTCTGAAACAGGCCCCTACTGCACCGGGGCCTGGGCGGCTTGGGCGAAGTGCATGACGGCGGCCTTGGCTCCGGCGGCGACCTCATCGATCAGGGCGGTGCTGCGCGGGTGGGTCGGGTGTTTCATCGCCCAGAGCATCGAGAACTTGATGATCTGGTCGACGTCGCTCGGGCGCAGCAGGATCGCCTGGCCAGTGTGCAGCGGCTCGGGGGACTTGTGCTGCCACAAACGGTAGAAGCGGCCGTCCTCGTCGCTGAAGCCCAGGTGCCGGTCGCCGTGGGGGTTGATCAGACTGGTCGTGAAGGGCAGGTCCTTCGGGCGCGGCTGCCAGGGCTCTTCTCGCTGGCTCAATGTGTCCTCCGTTGGCGTGCGGTGATCACAACAGACCGAGTGTGGCAGTGCTGGTCGGAGACGGGCGGGCTTTCCGGCCAATGCGCCTGTCCTGCACGGGAGTTGCAAACGCCCGGAGCCCCGCACAGTGGGGGCTGCGGATGGATGATGGTGCGGTGTCCGGGTGTGTTGACGGCAGTCCTGGGCACGCCCTTCTTGTTCTTGGTTCCCCCCGTCGTGTCGGTGGCGTCTTCCCGGAACTGGCGTACGGTCCGCCGGGATATCCGGGCGCGGAAGACGACCTCGCTGTCGCTGCGGCCCCAGCCGACCGCTGCGGCGGCCAGCGTCAGGCGCTCGGCACGAATCGTCCACTACATGGCCGTCCTGCCCCTGTCACAGGTGTCCGGCGCCCGGTGGCTCGACGGCGAACCAGCCACCCGTCAGCGGTGGCGCCCCTGGGCACCGCCCGCCGCAACCACCTGGGCAGCGTCCAGCCGTGAACCGATAGGCAATGGATCTGAAGAACGCTTCTACGCGCAGGTCAGAGGGCGCGGACAGGCGCCGGACTCCGAGATCCGCCTGCGCAAGCAGGCCGTCAAACTGAAGGAACTCCGTGCGAAGGACGCCACCGAGCTGGTGCAGCTGCGGACCGACGTCGATCACCTCGTCCGCGCCGTCAACCCCGGGGTCCGCCTCGAAGGAATCTGACCTCCTGCAGCTGCGGGCGCTCCACCGGACATTCCCGTGAACGGCATCCTCCCGGTTTCCTGCGCTCCTCGGCGGCGGCCCGGCAAGAGCGCGGCGAGCGTGCTACCGGACCTCGGGTGAACTGAGCAGCCGGTGGAAGTCGGAGCGCCCCTGCGTGCGGTGCTGGGCCAGCAGCCGCAACGCGAGAGCCGAGTCGCCGTCCTCGAAGGCGGTGACGATGGCGTCGTGCTCGGTGAGGATCGCCTCGATCCGCGTGAGGTCGCCGGAGGCGGCGCCGCGGCGGTAGGACAGGGCGCGGTGGGGCTCCAGGGCCTCCCACAGCTGTCGGATGAAGCGCAGCATCCATTCGTTGTCGCAGCGGGCGAGCAGGGCGAAGTGGAAATCCCTGTTGCCGGAGATCACGCCCTGCACATCGATTCCGGCGACGGCGACCCGCTGGGCGTCCAGGGCGGTACGCATCGCGGTGGTGTCCTCGGGTCGCATCCGGGCCGCCGCGTTCTCCTCGGCCGCGCCCTCCAGGAGCTCCCTGATCCGGAAGATGCCGTCCACGCTCTGCGGGCTCAGTTCGGTGACGGTGTAACCGCGCTGCGGGACATAGGTGACGATCCCTTCCCCGGCCAGCGTCTTGAGGGCCTCGCGGACCGGGATGACGCTCAGCCCCAGCTCCTCGGCGGCCGCGCTCTGGCGGATCGGCGCTCCGGGAGCCAGGTCGCCGCGGACGATGGCGTCGCGGAGTTCGGCCAGGGCCACGGCCTCGGCGGTACGGGGAAGGGAGGTTCGCTTGAGTGCCACCCGCCCATGCTACCCACCGACCCGAGGAAACTAGATGTTATAAATTGTAATCTGGGGCCTCGCGGGAGGCCGAACCGCTCCTTCCGCCCGATCCGGTTCCCACGACTTTGGAGGTGAGCGCGGTGTCCGCACCGACGCCAACGACCACCCGACAGCCCACCGACCCGGCCGGCCCCACGGGGCAGCTGGCCACCTGGCTGACCACCACCTCGCTGGAGCAGATCCCCGACCCGGTGCGGGAGCGGGCCGCACACCTGGTGCTCGACGGCCTGGCCTGCGCGCTGATCGGCGCCCAGCTCCCGTGGTCGCGCACCGCCGTTGAAGCGGTCCTGGGCCTGGAGGGAGCCGGGGACGTGCCGGTGATCGGCTGGGGGCGCACCACCAGCGGCCCGGCAGCCGCCGTACTGAACGGCACGTTCATCCAGGGCTTCGAGCTCGATGACTACTACCCGGCAGCCCCGCTGCACAGCACTTCACTGGTGCTACCGGCGTTGCTGTCGACCGCCTCGCAGCTCCCGTCGGTCACGGGCGCGCAGTTCCTGCGCGCCACGGTCCTGGGCTTCGAGACCGGCACCCGGGTGGGCCTGGCGCTGCACGGCTCGGAAATGCTGTCCCGTGGCTGGCACTCCGGTTCGGTTTTCGGCACGCATGCGGCCGCCGCCGCATCCGGGGCGATGCGCGGCCTGGACGCTGCCGCCTTCGAGGACGCGCTCGGCCTGGCCGCCACACAGTCCGCCGGTCTGATGGCCGCGCAGTACGAGGCGATGTCCAAGCGCATGCACCACGGGCTGGCCTCCCGCAACGGCCTCTACGCCGCCGGGCTCGCCCAGGCCGGATACACCGGCATCAAGAGGGTCTTCGAGCGCCCCTACGGCGGGTTCCTGTCGACCTTCGGCGAAGGCCACAACCCCGACGCCACTCAGATCACCAAGGGCCTGGGCGAGGTGTGGAACACCGAGCAGATCACGGTGAAGGTCCACGCGGCGATGGGCGGGCTCCACCCCGCCATCGACGCCGCCATCGCGATGGCCGATGACCGCACGCTGACTGCCGACGCCATCGACTCCCTCCGCATCGAGGTCCCCGACGCGATCTACCAGCACGGGTGGTGGACCCCGGAACGCCCCCTGACCACCATCGGCGCGCAGATGAACATCGCGTACGCCACCGCCGTCGCCCTCCTGGACGGCCACGTGCGGCCGGAGCAGTTCACGCCGGCCCGGATCGACGCCGACGACGTCTGGCGGCTGATCGGCCGCACCGAGGTGAAGCAGGTCGACGAGTCGCAGGACCCCACCTGGACCCGGCGCGGCTACAACACCCGACTCACGATCACGCTGCGCGGCGGCGAGGTCCTCACCCAGGCCCTCAACCAGCCTCACGGCGGCCCGGACGACGCGCTCACCAACGCCGAAATCCGCGAGAAGTACCGGGCGCTGACCTCGGGCGTCATCGATGCCGACCGGGCCGCGCAGATCGAACGCCTCGTCCTGGACCTCGAAATCCAGCCCGACCTCGGCGGTCTGGTGGAGCTGCTCGCCGCACCCGCCCGCGGCGTCCTCGACTGACCCACAACAACCTGCGAGGAAACCCCATGGCCCCGTCTCAACAGGCAACTCCCACCACCGCGGGTGGCCGGCTGCGCGCGCTGCTCGCCCAGGACGGCCTGATCACCGCCCCGGGCGTCTTCGACGGCCTCTCCGCCCACCTCGTGGCCCACACCGGTTTCCGCGCCGCCTACTTGAGCGGCGCAGGCGTGTCCGTCGCCGGATTCGGCCTGCCCGACATCGGGTTGCTCACCCAGAGCGAGATGAGCGAGCGGGCCCGCATTGTGGTCACCGCACTCGACGGCATCCCGCTGATCGCCGACGCCGACACCGGCTACGGCGCGCCGATGAACGTGGCACGCACGGTGCGCGAGTACGAGAAGGCCGGAGTCGCCGCCCTCCACCTGGAGGATCAGGCATTCCCCAAGAAGTGCGGCCACCTGCCCGACAAGGAGCTCGTCTCCCCCAGGGAGTTCACCGACAAGCTGGACGCCGCGCTCCAGGCCCGCACCGACGACGACCTGGTGATCATCGCCCGTACCGACGCCCGCGGACCGCTGGGCATCGACGAGGCGATCGACCGCGCGGGCCGCTACGCGGCAGCGGGCGCCGACGTCCTCTTCGTCGAAGCCCCTCAGAACGCCGGGGAGATCGAGAGGATCGCCGCCGAGGTGGACGCCCCGCTGCTGATCAACATGGTGCAGGGCGGCCTCACCCCGGACACCGCACCCGACCGGCTCGCCGAGCTCGGCTTCCGGATCGCCATCCACCCCGGCGCCCTGCTCGCCGCCTACTTCCTGCACGGGCTGGAGGCTCTGGGCCGCATGGGCGGCACCATGCCCGAGGCCGCCCCCGGCCCGCAGGGCCTGTTCGAACTCGTCGGCTTGCGCGAGTGGTCCGCGATCGCCGAACGCTACCGCGACCACACCAAGGACGGTGCCTGATGGGCATGACCATGATGGAGAAGATCCTCGCCCGCAAAGCCGGCGTGGATCAGGTCAGTGCCGGTGACACGTTGGTCTGCGACGTCGACATGACCGTGATGATCGACCTGCAGTTCGCCACCAGCTGGGTCCAGCCCCTGAAGATCAACGACCCGGACAAGGTCGCGGTCATCATGGACCACGCCGTGCCGGCCCCCAACGTGCACGACGCGATCGGAGGCACGTATGCCCGCGCCTTCGCCCGGGACTTCCGCATAGAGAAGTTCTACGACGTCGGCCGCCACGGCATCTGCCACCAGGTCATCGCTGAGAACGGCCTCGCCCGCCCCGGCGAGATCCTCGCCTGCACCGACTCCCACACCTGCGCGGGCGGCGCCTACAACACGGCCGCCCGCGGTCTCGGCCCGGCGGAGGTGTACGCGATCCTGTGCACCGGCAAGACCTGGTTCCAGGCCGCACCCACCGTCCGCTACGAATTCACCGGCACCAAGCCGGCCGCCGTCTCCGGCAAGGACATCTTCCTGTACATCGCCGGCACCTACGGCGACGCCACCAACCACAACCTCGAATACGGCGGACCGGGCCTCGCCTCCATCCCCATGAACGACCGGCGCACCATCGCCACCCAGGGCGCCGAGATCTCCGCAGACTTCTCCACCTTCCCCATCGACGACCTCGCCCGCGACTTCCTCGCCGCACACGGAGCACCCCCCGGCTCCTACACGGCGGCCGATCCGGACCCTGACGCCGCCTACGCCGCCGTACGCAGCGTGGGCCTCTCGTCGCTGGAGCCCTACATCGCCCGCCCCGGCACCGTCAGCCACAACTCGCTGCCGATATCAGCGATCGAGAAGCGTCCGGTCAACCAGTGCTTCATCGGGTCCTGCGCCAACGGACAACTCGAGGACCTCAAGATCGCCGCAGACATCGTGCGTGGCCGCACCGTCGCGCCGGGAGTACGGCTGCTGATCACCCCAGCCTCCCAGGAGGTCTACAAGGAGGCCATGCGCGCCGGCTACCTCCAGGACCTCGCCGACGCCGGCGCGGTGGTCACCAACTCCACCTGCGGCGCCTGCTTCGGCTACCACATGGGCCTGCTCGCCCCCGGTGAGGTCTGCCTGACCTCCTCCACCCGCAACTTCACCGGCCGCATGGGCAGCACCGACGCCCAGATCTACATGGCCTCCCCCGCCACCGTCGCCGCCTCCGCCCTCACCGGCCACGTCACCGACCCGCGAGGGGAACTCAGCTGATGGACACCCTCATCACCGGACGCGTCTGGGTAGTCGGCGACTCCGTCACCACCGACGCCATGTACCCCGCCTTCGCCATGAAACTGCCCGTGCCCGAAGCCGCACGCCACATCTTCTACGAGCTGCGCCCGGGATGGACCGACGAGGTCGAGGCAGGCGACATCCTTGTGGCGGGCCGCAACTTCGGCCTCGGCTCGTCCCGCCCCGTCGCCGCGCTCTTCCGTGAACTGGGCATCGCCGCACTGATCGCGGAGGAGTTCAACTCCCTGTTCCTGCGCAACTGCATCAACCACGGCCTGCCCGCCCTGACCGTCCCCGGCGCCACCGAGGCGTTCGCCGACGGCGACACCGCACGCCTCGACTTCGCCGAAGGCTGGGCCGAGAACACCGCGTCCGGAACCCGCCTGAACGCAGGCGCACTGCCGCCCCTGGTCCTCGACATCCTCGCCAACGGCGGCATCCTGCCCAAACTCGCCCGCGAAGGCTACATACCCCTCCCGGCCGCACGCGGCCACTGAGGCGGAGCCGGGGCGGTTTCGAAGCTGCCCCGGCACCGCCCCCCATCAAGGACTGCACCCGCCACGATTCAAGGACCTCTCATGCACAGCCAGCTCGCCCCCGGCGTCACCCGGATCGCCACCAGCAAACGTGACAACGCCTTCCTCATCGAGGGCGACGACGGCCTCACCCTCATCGATGTCGGCTGGGCCAAAGCCCCCGGCATACTTCTCCACACGGTCGCCGACCTGGGCCGCAAACCCTCCGACATCCGCCGCGTCATCCTCACCCACGCCCACCCCGATCACGTACAGGGCGCCGCCGAACTCCGCCGCCACACCGGCGCAGACATCCTCATCCACGACGCCGACCGCGCCTGGCTGGAAGCCGGACGCGTCCCGGCCCAAGGACGCTCCGGCGCCATCGGCCGCTTCATCGACCACCTGCCCAGACTCCACTGGACCCCCACCACCGCCGACGGCACCGTCTCCGACGGAGAAGTAGTGGAAGGCAGCGACGGGCTGCGCGTCATCCACACCCCCGGCCACTCACCCGGCCACATCGTGCTGATGCACGAACCGAGCCGGACCATCCTCATGGGAGACGCGGCCTTCAACCGCGGCAAACTCGCCATCGGCCCCGCCGCACTCGCCGCCGACCCCGACCTGCGACCCGGCAGCCTGGCCCGCATCCCCCACAACCTCAAGGCAGTCGGCTTCGCCCACGGCACCCCCCTGACCGGCAGTGAAGTGCACACCTTCCAGCAGTTCCGCCAGCAACACCACAAGGAATGTTGAGCCCGGATGCCGAAGCACCGCGCCAGGATGACCTCACTCGTTCGGGTGGGAACCGGAGGCGATCCGGCCCTTTTGGGTCATGCCGTCGACAGGCTGTGTCGATACCTACTCGGTCGCCTTCAGCAGCTTGTGGGCCGTTCCGCTGCTCGGGTTGGTGATCTTGCCACTGGTCGCGCCGCCGGTCAGCGCGGACGCGACCTGAGCCGGAGCGGCGTCCGGGTGCCCGGCCAGGTAGACGGCGGCGGCTCCGGTGACGTGGGGGGTGGCCATCGAGGTGCCGGAGATCGTCTTGGTCCCCTGGTCGCTGTCGTTCCAGTCGGAGGTGATGTCCGAGCCCGGCGCGTAGATGTCCACCACGGAGCCGAAGTTGGAGAAGTCCGACTGGGCGTCGTCCTTCGTGCTGGAAGCGACCGTGATGGCCTCGGGGACCCGGGCCGGTGAGCTGTGTCCCGCGTCCGCAGACTCGTTGCCGGCGGCGACCGCGAACGTGACGCCCGAGGCGATGGCCTTGGGCGGCGGGCGACACGTACAGGGCGGTGCCGGCGACGGTGGCGGCGGCCGCGATCGCGGTGACGGTCCTGGCCCTGCCTGTGCGTTTGTGATGCGCCGTCAAGAGGGGTCTCCTCGTCGTGTGGGGGGATTCGCGCGAGCAGCGAAGTCCTGCTCGCGGTCTGGAGCGTGCCGCCTTGTCGCGAGCAGATCAATTCCCAGGCTGGCCGTGAGGCCCCAGGAGGGGTGATCTCCACAGGACTTACGCAGGCACGAGGCAACCCGAAAGCAAACGCTCAGCACGTGACGCTGGTTGAATCTCCAAGGAGCGGTCCGGAATTATCCGTGCCGATCTCTTCACCGGCCGTTCACCCGCGCGCCGGTGTCCGGGGGCCTGATCGCTCGGGGGCCGGGCTCGGCGGATCAGACCGGACTCAGCGGATGTGCTGCCGTGGTGGAGCGCGGCGGCCACGCCTGCGGGGAGAGGATGCCGAGCACATAGGCGCGGGCGATCAGCGCCGGGCGGGTGGCGGCGTCCAGGAGGTCGCGCAGGCGGCTGAGGTGGTAGTCCACCGTCTGCCGCGAGAGACGCAGCGTTCCCGCGATGTCCGCGTTGCTGCGTCCGGCGGCCAGCAGGGCGAGTATCCGCACCTGGGTGGCCGTCAGGGGCGGCTGTGCCGCATGGCGCAGGCCCACCTGTGTGAGGACCGCCCACACACTGGACACGCGGCCCGACGTGCGGCACACGACGCTCAGATGCACCCGGGCCCGGCGCTGCCAGCTTTCCCCGTCGACGAGCACGGCGGAGGCACGGGCGCTGCGGCGCCGGCCGCCGACGAGGTCGCCCCAGATCCGGTGCAGAGCGCTGCGTTCGGGTGTCCTCGCCAGCAGGCTGTCGGCCGGCAGCCCGATGAGGTCGGAAAGGCGGACACGCAGGAGTTCGGCGACCGCGGTGCCGGCCTCCCCCACCCGTCCGTCCGGGGACAGACGGACGCAGGGCAGCCCGCTGTGGTCACGCAGGGCCCGTAAGTCCTCTTCGGCCCGGCGGCGCTGGTCCAGCACCTGGGTGTAGTCGGTGACGTCGACGTAGATACCGGCCACACAGCGTTCCGTGCCCCAGCGGACGGGGAAGCGGTAGCCCGCGGCATGCCCGGAGGATCCGTCGGCACGCCGGTAGGTGAGGGTGTGCCGTACGGATCTGCCGCGCGTCAGGATGTCCTGGTCCAGGGCGAGGAACCGGGTGACGTCGTCGGGGCCGTCGAGGTCGGTGAGGTGGCGGCCGATCACGGCGTCGCGCGTGGTGCCGTACAGGTGGGCATAGGCGTGATTGGCCCACAGGTAGCGGCCGGTGGCGTCCCGTACGAATGCCGCGGCCGGCGTGAGGTCGGCGAAGGAGGCATACGGACTCACCTCCGGCCGGCCCGCCACCTCGACCGCCACTCCCCGGCTGCCGTGCCGGTCCGGGCCCTCATCGCGGGCCGGCCAGTTCACGTCGAAGATCCGGCCCTCGAAGCACGCCTGATAGGGACCGGCGCCGGGGGAACCGGACGGGTCGTCGCGATCGGCGCGGAGAGCCTCCAGGAAGCGGCGGGCGGTGCGCTCGTCGTCGAACGCACCGCCCCCGCTGTCGACCATTCTCAGTCCGCCGTCGGCCTCCCACCAGGACACCGGAAGGGACGCGAGCAATGCCTTGAAATCGGACTCGTTCACGGCCCAACTCCTTCAATCTTCCATCACATTACTTTGAGTAACACTTCATGCGTATCCCGTGGCGCCGCAGGCATGCGGGGCGGCCCGGCGCCGCACCCCCGCGCGCCCGACGGGCACTAGCGCATCACCGGACCTTCACATGGCGGCAACGGCGCGCACCAGTTGGGCATTTGCCTGAGCGGTTCGCGCATCGGTGCCCCTCGGACGGGAGCCGGGGCTGGTTCGCTTGAAGGAGACGGCGAAACGTTCACCGGGACATCAGAGGAGTTGGGTATTCGTGAGCAAGGTGCTGTACGTGCATGCCAAGGGTGGGCCCCCGGCGGGGTACGCCCTGACGCGGGTGGCCGCGAGGGCCGCGGTGCACCTGCTGGCACTCAGCGAACTGCCCGCCGCCGTGGCGGCGGACGCCGGACGACGATGCGCCTCGGTCGTCACGGCCCCCGACGCGCAGGGACGCGACCTCGTCGGGCTCATCACCGCCCGAGCCCGCGAAGTGGGCGCGGACGCGGTCATCACCTTCTCGGAGTACGCGGTGGTCGCGGTCGCCGAGGCATCCCGGCGGCTCGGGCTGCGGGGGGCCGGGCCCGCCGCCGCGCTCGCCCGTGACAAGCGGCTGATGCGCGCCGCCTGGGAGCGCCGTGGCATACCGCAGCCCCGGTTCCGCGCCGTCACGACCGCCGCCGAACTGGAGTGCGCCGCCACCGAGTTGTCCTTCCCGCTGCTGCTGAAGGCCGCTTGGAGCGCCGGTTCGACCGCGCACCAGATCATCGAGGCGCCCGGCGACGTGCGGGACGCCTGGCAGCGGTCGCGCGCGGTGATGGCGGAGTCGGCGCTGCTCGGGTTCGCGGAGCTGCACGTGGCCGGTGCCTGCGAGGACTTCATCGTGGAGGAGATCGTCAGCGGATGTGCCGAGGAGTGGTTCGACGGCTCCGGCTGGGGTGACTACGTCAGTGTCGAGGGCGTGGTCGCCGACGGTGTCTTCCGTCCGGTCTGCCTGAGCGGACGGATGCCGACGGTGGCGCCGTTCACCGAGCGGGCCGGCATCACCCCGGCCGCGCTCGGGAGCGAGGCCCAGAGCAGGATCGTGGAGCTGGCCCGGCGTTCCGTGGACGCCCTGGGGCTGGAGGACTGCGGCACCCACACCGAGATCAAGCTGGGTGCGGACGGCCGCATGTGGGTGATCGAGACGGCCGCACGGTTCGGCGGCGCGATGACGGTGCCGCAGATCGAGGAGGTCTTCGGGCTCGACCTGGTCGGTATGTTCACCGACCAGCTGCTCGGCGGTTGCCCCGCCTGGCCCGCGGACGCGTTGACGTCGGAGGACGCCGAGGGCGCGGCCGGGTCCCTGGTGGTCCTCGCCGTGCACGGTGACGGCTCCCCCTGGCTCCGGCGCCACCGGTGGGACTCCGCGGCCGTGGTCCGTTCCGCCCCGGTCGGCTCGGGCAGCACGCTCTCCGTCGTCCGCGAGAGCTCCCTGCCGGACGGCGCCCCCGTGCCGGTCTACGACCCTGCCGCCGGCGCCAACACCATGGCGGGACTGTGCCTGTTGTCGGCCGACCGGCCGCAGGCCGTGGTCCGCGACTTCGCCGCTCTGGTGGACGCCCTGCCGCGGATCCTGCCCACGGACGTCACCGAGGGGGCCCGGGCATGACCCTCGCACTGAACGAGGCGGGCATGCCCGACGCCTCCGGCGACCGCACCGTCGTCGGCGCCAACCTGTCGCTGCCGCTGTTCCGCGCCCTGTCCGGGGTGCTGGCCGGGCACCCGTACCTCAAGGTCGTGGTGGACCGTGCCGAGCACACCTGGCATCTGCTCGACACCCGGGTGCACCCCTTCCACGTCAACTACATCGCGACCCGGATTCTCGGCCTAACGCTGGACGAACTGGACGCGGAACTCGACGCGTTCAACGCCTCCGTGTACATGGCTCCCGAACGCCGGTTCCTGCTGGGCGTGCTGTCCCTGCACACCGACGAGGAGGCCGACGGCTCCGAACGGCCCTTCCTCGTACTGGAGACGACCGAGGCGGACACCATGCACGCCGCACTGCTGGAGGAGTTCTACCTCTACGTGCGGGGCAGGGTGGACGGGCGCCTGCCGCTGCTGCTGAAGCCCGCCAACCACGCACAGGAACACGAGCTGGCCTCGGTCGGCGAGGTGCGCGTACCACGCATCCTCAGTCACGAACTGTTCGGCAACCGGACCCGCACCTGCCTGAACCCGGGCGATGCCGAGGGACGGCTGCGCTACTTCCGCAGCACGGCGGAGTACCGGAGCGCCGCAGCGGAACTCGACTGGTCGGACATCGTCGCGATGCCCTGTCTGCCCGACGACGTGCCCCGGATCGCCGGGTTCATCAACACGGTCCCCATCACTCCGCTCTCGCACACCAACGTCCTCGCCTCGGGCTGGGGCATCCCCAACGCGATCGTCCGCGACCTCGACGCCCTTGTTCGGCGGGACGGCCTCGACGGCGCGTGGGTGCGCTACCGGGTGCGGGAAGACGCCATCACCCTGGAGCGGCTGGCCCACGCACCGGCTCTGCGGCGGCCTGCCTGGCACCAGCAGCGCATCCGCATCGAGACACCACTGCTGGAGGACGCGCCGGTCCTGGCGCTGCACCGGCTGCGGCGCGCCGACCGCGACAGCTACGGCACCAAGGCGGCCCACCTCGGGGAACTGCACCACGTCCTGGACAGCCGCACGGCGGACCTGACGACGTTCTACGCACGTCCGCGGCCGCCGCGACCCGATCTGCTGGCGCATCTCGCCACCCGGCTCGGTGAGCCGGGCGCGTCGCCGGAACGGCTGCGGGCCGCGGCGGCCGAACGCGTGGCGGAGACGGTCCGGGCCCCCGAGGGGGCGGCGCTGCCGTTCCGGCTGCATCATCTCTTCCTGATCTCGTCACCCGCCCTGCAACAGGGCATCGGCAAGCTGAAGATGGCGCTCGAACTCGAAGCGTTCGACATGATCGACTCGCTGTCCCTGAACCTTCAGCACCTGATGCGCGCCACGCCGATGCCCGACGAGGTGGCGCGGGCGATCACCGGGTCCGTGGCGGGGCTGACGGCCGACGGACGCCGCCTGGTGGTGCGCTCTTCCTCCAACGCCGAGGACCTGCCCGGCTTCTCCGCCGCCGGGATCTACGACTCGGTCACCACGGTGCGTGGCCCGGAGCAACTCATGGACGCCGTACGGCAGGTGTGGGCGTCGCTGCTGTCACCGCGCAGCGTGCGCCTGCGGCACCAGGTCGGCATCTCCCTGGACGACACCTACATGGGCGTGATCGTCCAGGAGTATGTGCCGGCCGGCCTCGGGGGTGTGCTGGTGACCTGCAATCCGACCCGTCGCGAGGACTTCCGCAACGTGTACCTCAACTGCACGCCCGGCTCGCCCGAGCGGGTGGTCGACGGCACGGTCCTGCCGCATCAGTACCTCTACAACACCGTCGAAGGCGGCGGGCGCACGGTAGACGTCGGCTCGTCGGGCGAGGACCTTGCGGCCGGGACACGCGCGTCGCTGGGCCGACTGGCTCTGGTGGGACGTCTGTTGCAGTCGCACTTCAGTGCGGGCGACCCGGACGAGGCCCTGGACATCGAGTGGCTCATGACCGCGGAGGGGGCCTTCCATCTGGTGCAGGTCCGCCCCTACGCCCGGTGAGGCGCCGTATGCCCTCTCTTCGGCGCCCTTCCCGCGGGCCGGTTCCGGCTCCGGCCGCGCGGCGCATCATCCGCCTCAACAACGGTTTCCAGCTGTTGTTCAACCTGCTGTGGTGGATGCCCGTCTTCTACGCCTACCAGCGCGACGCGGGCCTGTCCGACGGCCAGATCTTCGGCATCCAGAGCATCTACTACACCGCCTTCTGCCTGTTCGAGATACCGACCGGAGTCGTCGCCGACCGCATCGGTGCCCGCAACTGTCTGCGTGCGGGGGCGGTGGTCATGACGGCGGCGAACATGGCGCCGGTACTGGCCCCGTCGTACACGGGTTTCCTCGTGCACTTCCTCGCCATCGCCGCCGGACGGTCCCTCACGTCGGGCGCGGCGAGCGCCTACCTCTACGACGGGTTGCGCGCCGAGGGGGCGGACGCCCACTACCTGCGGGCGGAGGGTACGGCGCGCGCCCTCGGGCTCGCCGCCAAGGTCGTCTGCTGGCCGCTCGTCGGGCCGCTGATGACGCTGGCCCCGCAGACGCCGTACGTGCTCAGTGCGGCGAGCGCGGCCGGTTCCCTCGGCTGCGCACTGGCACTGCCGCGGCTGGTGGCGCACGGCTCGGACACCCGGCCGCGCGCCCCCGCGCGGCGGAGCGGATCCCTCCTGCGGGACACCGGCGCCGCTTGGCGCACGCTTCGGTCCTCACCGTGGCTGGCCCTGCTGATGGTGCAGGGGGTGGCGGTCTTCACGTTGTCCCGGATCTGCCAGGTCAACCTGTTCCAGCCGGTGCTGCTGGAGCACGGCATCGGGGAGGGCGCGCACGGCGGCGTGCTCGCGGCGATGACGGTCGCGGAGGCGGTGGCCTCGGCCCGCCCGCAGTGGCTGGGACGCCGGCTGCCACCCGCGGTGTGGGTGTCCCTGCTGAGCGTGGCGCTCGCCGCCACCCTCGCGGGCACCGCCGTCGGCGGGCCCTGGGCCGTGGTCGGGCTGTTGTGTGGGTTCGCCGCGATCACCGGGTTCGTCTATCCGGTGCAGCGCAAGCTCGTCAACGACGCCATCCCGGCGGACGCTCCGCGGGCCACGCTGCTCTCGGTGGAGAGCATCGTGGACCGCGGCGTCTGCGCGGTGGCCGCCGTCGCCGCGGGCGCCTACCTGGCGGCGGGCCGCCTCGACGCACTGCTGTGGCAGAGTGCAGCGGTCACCTGCGTGCTCATACCGGCGCTTCATCTGGGGCTGCACCGCATGACGCCGGAACGGGTCCCGCCCAAGGGACGGGGCACCGACACCGGCCACCGCGATGCCGGGGTGCGGTCGCCGGACGAGCCCGTTCCGCTGCCCGTCGACGAGGGCGCGGCGCCACGTCCCTGAGCCGGGCCCGGCGGCCGGAGCCGTGCCGAAGGTGCGCCGGGCTCAGTTCGTCGTGGACGGGGCTCGGCGCGGCAGCTTCCAGTTCGGCCGCGGGAAGTGGCAGGTGTAGCCGTCGGGGTAGCGCTCCAGGTAGTCCTGGTGCTCGGGCTCCGCCTCCCAGAAGTCGCCCACGGGTTCGACCTCCGTGACCACCTTCCCCGGCCACAGGCCGCTCGCCTCGACATCCGCGATGGTGTCCACGGCGACGCGGTGCTGCTCCTCGTCGGCGTAGTAGACGGCGGACCGGTAGCTGCGCCCGAGGTCGTTGCCCTGACGGTCCTTCGTGGTCGGATCGTGGATCTGGAAGAAGAACTCGAGGATGTCGCGGTAGCTGGTGGCCGTGGGATCGAAGAGGATCTCGATGGCCTCGGCGTGGTCGCCGTGATTGCGGTACGTGGCGTTCGGGGTGTCACCGCCGCTGTAGCCGACGCGTGTGGACACGACGCCCGGCTGCCTGCGGATCAGGTCCTGCATGCCCCAGAAACAACCGCCCGCCAGTACGGCTCGCTCGGTTCCCACTGTCATCGGTCGCTCCCTCACGCTCGAGCCCGGCGCGGTCGTCGACGTGCCGGTTACACGGTCACCCAGCCTATTACCGCCCGCGGGCAACCGGCCAACGGCCCCTGCGGGACGCGGCGCCGGCGGAATCGCCCGCACTCGGCAGTGCCCCCGCGGCGATCGGGGGGGGCGAGGACCCGGCCGTTACGGGCGGCGTCCGCCGACGTCACCCGAGGACACTCACCGTCGTGGGCGTGATGGCGGCTCAGGGGCGCGGTGGCTCAGCCGGACCGCGCCGGGGCCACTGCCGGGGCGGCGTCACAGCTCGGCGCCGAAGTCCTGCGTCCACCAGGGGCCGCCCGCGCCCTTGTGGACGCCCACGCCGATGTCCTTGAAGGAGCAGTTGAGGATGTTCGCGCGGTGGCCGGGACTGTTCATCCAGGAGTCCATCACGGCTCCCGCGCTCTGCTGGCCCTGAGCTATGTTCTCCCCCTCCGTGGACCAGCGGTAGCCCGCCGCGGTGATGCGCTGTCCGGGGTCGGCACCGTCCGGGTTGGTGTGGTCGAAGAAGGTGCGGGCGGCCATGTCGTCCGAGTGGCTCTGTGCCGCCTTCTCCAGTTGCGGGTCCTCGCTGACCGGAGCGCAGCCGACGGCCGCCCTCTCCTTGTTCACCAGCGCGACCACCTGCCCGACGGTGTCCGCCGGGGCCGTCCGCGCCTGCGGTGTACCGGACGGGACCGGAGCCGGCCGGGCCGGCTGCCGGGGAGGTGGGGTGCTCTTCCTGGCGGGGGCCGGGGTCCTGGATGCGGTCGCCTTCTTCGACGTGGAGGCGGACGGCGACACCGACGGCCGGGGTGACGGCACGGTCGGGACGGCGCTGGGTGCCGAGAGGTCCACCAGGGGGGCGGCTGCGGTCCGCTCGGCGGTCGTGCCCTCGGTACCGGTCCCGGAATCGGTGCCGAAGTACCAGAGGCCACCGCCCGCCACGCAGGCCGCGACGACGGCACCGCTCACGGCCCGGCGCCGGACGCGCCGGCGCCGGCGGGACTCACTGCGGGAAGCAGTCCTGCGCCGAGTGGCGCGCTGCCCGGTTCCCGGGCCGGAGCCGGGATGGCCGCCGGAGGTGCCGGGCCGGGTCGCGGAAGCGGCCAGGGCCGGCCGGCCGGAGGTGGAGCGCACGCTCGCGAGCAGTGCGGACGACACCGCGACCAGCGCCAGACCGGCCAGCAGCCCCTCCGCGGGCATCAGTCCGCTCCACAGTCCGGAGCAGCGAGCACAGCCGCGGGCGTGCCGGGCTATTCGCTTGCGCCACAGCGCCGAGGGCCTGCCGTCCCAGGAGGCGAGCACGACCCTGAGATCCTCGCAGAGCGGACGCGCGTCGAGCGCCCGTACCACCACGCGGGCCGCCTCCAGCTGTGCCTTCATCCGCTGCACCCGGACCGCCGTGTGCCGAGGTGGCAGATCCAGGGCGGCCGCGACCTCGGCCCGGGTCAGCTCGCCGGCACATTCCAGCCACCACAGCGACAGCAGTCCCCGGTCGTCCGGCTCCAGCCAGCGCGTGGCGCGCGCGGTCTCCTGGCGCTGCCCGGACAGCTGGAGCCGCACCACCGTCAGGTCGACGAAGTCGGCGCCCGGGTCGGCCAGGTCCTCGGCCTCCTCCACCGCGCCCGGGGCGGACTGCCGGCCCTGCCAGTGCGCGCGGACCTGGTTCATCGCGATCGCCACGAGCCAGGAGCGGAACCGCTCGGGAGTCCGCAGGCCGCCCAGCCCGTCCAGGGCGCGCAACATGGTCTCCTGCACCACGTCGTCGACGTCCACCGAGCCGTTCAGAGCCCGCCCCACGATGTTGTAGACAAGCGGAAGATACGCGCTGACCAGGGCGTCCTGAGCCTGCGTGTCACCCTCCCGGGCAGCGGTCACCAGTGCCGCCGTCTCCCCGGCGTGCTGTGTACCCATCAATGCTTCCTGTCCTCGACGCCGAACGATTGTGTCCGATGCTTGGGAGACCGCTCGGTGCGCCCCGGATAACACTTGTTGGGGAAACGGATGGTCACCGGCGAGGTGTTGTCCGCGTATGGCCGTGGGCCGGCTTCGGCTCCGAGCCGGCCTCACGCGGGGCCCCGCCGTGCGCGATACGGGTCAGATCGGTCAGCAGTGAGTCCAGCCATGACACGGTCGCGTAGTACAGCCGGGGCGCGTTGTGCGGCTCCGTGCCGAATCCCGCGAGGTCCGGATCGATGAGCGGCAACCGCGCGGTCGGGGTGTCGTCCCCGGGGTCCAGGGCCGCCGAGACCAGCAGCATCCGCCCGGCCACCCGCTCCCCCAGCCCGGCGACCGACTCGGCCGCCGCCGGGCCGAGCCCGCTCAGCGGCGGCTCCAGCAACCGGTCGGCCCCCCACAGGGTGTGGTGCCCCGCGATCAGGGTCGCCTGCCAGTCCACGCCGGGCAGCGCCACGCCGCGTGCCCTGCCCCCGAAGAATGTCGGCTCACTCTGGTACTGGGCGTACGCGGACTCCGCGAGGACGACCGCACGTCGCAGCGACCGATGACCGGGCACCCCGGGCGGAGCGGCCACGGCGCCGCCTTCCGCGACCGAGGCACTGGTCGCCACGACGATCTCGGCTGCCCTGCGCAGGAGTTCCGCCGCCGTGTGACGCAGCTCGTCGTGGGCCCCCCGGGGCCAGGCCAGCAGACCGAAGACGGCGCCGATCAGGCTGCCGACCAGCACGTCCAGCATCCTGACCTCCGCCAGCCGCCACGTCGGCGGCGCCAGCTGGGCGAAGACCAGCGCCACGAGCACGGTGAACATGCCCTGGGCCCAGCCCACACCTCTGACCGGGCCCACCGTGAAGGCGACCAGCATCCATACCGGCAGCACGGCGGCGTACACCGCCGCGTCGGTTCCGACGACGGTCAGTATCCCCGCGGTCAGCAGGGCGCCGGCCAGTGTGCCCGTGAGCGCCAGGCGGACGGCGCTCCAGGTCTGGTCCATGGTGGTCCGGGTGAGGGTGAGGGTCGCCAGCATGGCCCAGAACCCGTGGGGCAACGTGTCCACCCCGGCCACGAGCCGGGCCGCCGTCAGGGCCAGGGCTATGCGCACCGCGTTCTGGAAGAAGACCGACCGTCGCCCGGCATGGCCGCGCATGCGGTGCCACCACAGGAGCGGGGCCCAGGTCCTGGCGTACCAGAAGCGGCCGGGAGGCACCTGCACCGAGGCGTGCCGGCCTTCAACCGCCAGATCGGCCGCCGTGCCCATGGCCAGCGCGGCGTCGGCGATCTCCAGCACGGCTGCGTGCCGGCGCAGCACGGCGGGCGGAATGCCGGACACGGGAGCGGTGC
The DNA here is from genome assembly GCF_056432605.1 of Streptomyces sp. NPDC045022. Taxonomy (NCBI): domain Bacteria; kingdom Bacillati; phylum Actinomycetota; class Actinomycetes; order Kitasatosporales; family Streptomycetaceae; genus Streptomyces; species Streptomyces sp. NPDC045022. The sequence continues at coordinate 211,478 of NZ_JBWKIR010000006.1, read as the reverse complement.
CGTCGGCGGAGACCGAGCCGGAAGTCCGGGTGGGGGCGGGGCCCGCGGACGAGGCCGAGAGGTGGGCGCGGGCCATGACCAGCTCCTCCTGCGCCGCCACCGGGGATGTCCCCGCGTGCAGGCAGGTTCCGGTCGCCGTGGCCAGTCGCGCCACGGCGTGCAGTACGGCGGCCGCTTCGGGTCCGGGACCCTCCGCCGGCACGGCGGGCAGTCGGGCCAGCCGGCTGAGCAGGGTTCGGGTGGCGAGACCGGTGTGCGCGAGGGCGCGCGCGCGTGCCCCCGGCCCCGCCGGACGCTCCGCCTCGGGCACGGTCAGGAGCCGCAGTGTCTGGCCGGCCTCGTGCGCCGCCCGGATGTCCGTCGCGGTCAGGGCGTACGGGGGCGCGGCGAGGAGCGTCGCGCAGTGCGCGACGGTCCCCGCTGCCCGGGCGGCCCGCTCCCGGTACGGCGGCGGGCCCGGCTCGGGAAAGATCAGCACCTCGGCGGCGACGAACAGGACCAGCCCGGTGGTCGTCCCGATCAGCCGCTCGCCGAGCGAGGCGGGATCGTACGGCGGGAAGGACGGCAGGATGTACAGGAGTTGCAGGCCCGGCGCCGCCCCCGCCGCGCGGGGTCCGCCGACGGCGGCGAAGGCCAGGGAGAATCCGACCACCAGCATGCCGAGGACCGCGCTCCACGTCCGCACCGAGAGACTGGTGCCGATGGCCACCAGCGCCCAGCACACGGGCAGCAGGCGGGACACCAGCGCGGCACGCTGCCGCCCGGTGCCCGGGATCCTGGAGAGTCCGCCCAGTGCCACGACGGCGAACAGAGCGTAGGTCCCCGCGACAGGGCGGTCGAGGCCGTAGCGGAAGAGATAGAACCCGGCTGCGGCGACCAGCGTCACGGGTACCGCCCGGCGGCCCGCGGCGGCGTAGGCCGCCGGTATCCGGCCGGCTGGGACACCCCGCACCCCTACAGAATCCCCCACCACGGCGCGCCCGGCACCTTCCCATCCGGCACCTCGTTCAGGGCTCGCGGTGCTCGTGCGCCGCACGCTCCAGTTCCTGCTCCTCCGCCTGGGCCAGGCGGGTCTCGGCCGCCACGTCGATCGAGCGGGTCAGCCACCAGTACAGCAACGCGGACACCGGCAGTCCGAGGAACAGGGAGATGTCGGCTCCGCCGAGCGCCTTGGCCGCGGGCCCGACGTACAGGGTGCCCACGGAGAAGAACGGGATCATGACGGCGAAGCCGACCAGGTACGCGATGATGCCGTGCCAGCCCCAGCGGCCGTAGATGCCGTGCGGCTTGAAGATCTCGGCGATGGCGTAGTGCCCGCGGCGCACCACGTAGTAGTCCATGAGGTTCACGGCGGTCCACGGGATGAACAGGTAGAGCACCAGCAGCAGGAAGTTGCTGAAGTTCGTCAGGAAGTCGGAGGTCGCGGACAGCGCGCCGATCAGGGAGAGTGCCGCGGTCAGCCCGATCGTCAGCAGTCGTACGCCGAGCGTCGGCCGTACCCGCTTGAACGAGTCGATGGCACTGATGAGTGTCAGCGACCCGCCGTACATGTTCAGCGCGGTGACGGATATCAGGCCGAGCGCGGCGAACAGGAGCACGATCACGCCGAATCCGCTGAACACCTTGTCACCGGCGGCGTTGATGGAAGCGATGGTGTCGAAGTCCTTCCCGGCCCAGGCGGCGAGCAGCGTCCCGAGCACCATCAGCCAGATGCCGCCGAGCGCGGAGCCGAAGTACGTCCAGTAGAACGTCTTGCGGACGGTGACGTCCGGCGGGAGATAGCGGGAGTAGTCCGAGACGTAGATGGCCCAGCTGATCTGGTAGCCGGCGACCACGCCGAACTGGGCCAGGAACGGCGTCCACTTGAAGCCGCCGAGGTCGAAGGAGCCGGCCGGGTAGTGCAGGGTGACCAGGACGCCGACGGTGAAGATCCCGAAGACGACCAGGAAGGTGTAGGTCAGGAAGCGCTCGGCCTTGTGGATGATGTCGTAGCCCACCAGCGCGATGACGAGCGCGATGACGGTGACGACGACCACCCACAGCTTGACGCCGCCGTGCAGCGTGGTGTGCAGGGATTCGGCGGCGAGGATGCTGTTGAAGACGTTGAACCCCGCGTACTGCACATAGGCGAAGAGCCACACCAGCAGGGCACCGACGTAGCCGAACTGCGGCCGCGACTGGATCATCTGCGGCAGGCCCAGCTGGGGGCCCTGAGCCGAGTGGAAGGCCATGAAGAAGGTGCCGATGACGGTGCCGGAGACGATGGCCAGCAGGGACCAGATGAGGTTGCCGCCCTCGGTGATGCTGATCAGCCCCACCGCCAGGGTGGCGATCTGGGCGTTCGACATGAACCACAGAGGGCCCAGATGCCAGAGCTTGCCGTGGCGCTCGTCGAGGGGGACATAGTCGATGGACCGGACCTCCAGGCCGGACACCCTTGGTTCCGCTGAAGTGCTCATGACGCCTCCCGAAGCCGGTCCGCCTCCTCTGGGACACATTGTTCTCCCGCGTGGACATGCTGACGAGTGCGGAGGAGCGTGATGTCGCGTCGCGCGGTGCGCCAGGTGCGGCATGCGGTCGGCGGCGGCCCACGGCATGATGGGACGAGGGGATGCAGGGACACAGTCGCTACATCTGATGGGAGAGCTGCCATGGCGCAGCAGTCGGCGACGAAGGCCCCGGCCAAACAGCCTGTCGACACGGGCAGCGTGTTCTTCGCGTTCGCGCCCTGGATCATCTTCGGGGTGGTCGCCAGCCCCAGCACCTGGGAGTACGCGGCCCTCGCGGCACTGATCGCCTCGCTCCTGCTGTCGGGGCAGGACCTGCTCCACAGAAAGCTCCGCGTCCTCGACCTCACCGGCATCGTCTTCTTCGCCGTGCTCTCGGTCCTCGCCCTGGTCCTGGACCGCGGCCGGCTCGTCTGGCTCGAGACGTACGCCCAGGTCATCGCCAACGGGCTGGTGGCCGTCGTGGCCCTCGGGTCGCTGCTCATCGACCCCTTCACCGCCCAGTACGCCCGGGAGTCGACTCCCCGGAACCTCTGGGACTCGCCCGTCTTCAAGCACATCAACCGGGTACTCACAGCGCTGTGGGGCGTGGCCTTCGCCCTGATGACGCTCTCGACCTGGCTGGCCATCCGCCACCCGTCCCAGAGCGACTGGTTCAACTGGGTCATCCCCATCGCACTGCTGGTGTGCGCGATCAAGTTCACCCAGCGCTACCCCGACGCCTACAAGGCACGGGTCACCTAGCCTAGGGCCTCGTCGCCCAGGACGGACGCCAGGCCGTCTCGGGGAGCGGTGCCAGGCTTGCCAAGTGGTTGATGATCGGCCGGAGTCCCGGGTGCGGATTCGATCTGGGCAGCATGAGGGAGAGCGGGTAGGCGAGCGTCGGGTTCACGATCGGGATGCGGCGCAGGTCGTGGTTGGTCGGCCAGATGTAGCGGTCGCGCGCGCCGACGAGGGTGGCCACGTCGGCGGAGTCGGCGAGGGCGTCGAGGAGTACCTCGTTACCGAAGTTCGGGCCTGCCGCGTCGATGCGGAGGTCGAAGTCGGTGGCGAGCTGATCGTAGAACTCCGCCCATTCGCTCCGGGGTGCGATACCCGGCACCCAGATCCGAAGCTTGCGCAGCTGGGGTGGTGTCAGTGTGCGTGCGGAGGCGAGCGGATGCCTGGGGCCGACGAGGAGTTCCAGCGGGGAGTCGAAGGCGTGGATCATTCGCACGTCGGGCGGCAGCGTGGCCGGATCGGTGACGGTGCGGAACGAGGCGTCGATATCGCCTGCCTGAACGGCGGCGGCCACCACGTGAGGGTCGTTGACCCTGAGGGTCACCACGTCGAGGTCGGTTTCGGGATGCGACCGCCAATAGTCGTGCAGCACGACGGCCTGCGCGCTTCGCAGGCCGAGGACGTCGATCCGAAGGGCCCGCGAGCCCGGCCTGACCGCGGTGACGGCGCGATCGACGCCCGCGACGATACTCCGTGCGTGCGGCAGGAACGCCTGACCGTCGAGCGTCAGCTCGACCCCGCGGGCGGTACGGGCGAACAGGCGGACCTCGAGCTCGCGCTCCAGGGCGGCGATCCGCTTCGAGACCGCCTGCTGTGTCACGCCCAGCTCGTCGGCAGCGTGGCGCAACTGTCCCAGCTCGGCCGCCCGGACGAACGATCGCACTGCCTCGGTGTCCATGGGTCCACCTTAGGCACGCCCAACTGATCGTTGTGGCTCGCCTGAAGGCGGTTGTTTGCCCTGCTCCCTCGGAGCCGATGTGATGCGGGGACCCAAACGTCGGTTGTCGCTGAGGAGTCATGTGCGCGGGGAACTGGGGTCCGGTTTCGGCTGGCTGTGGTCGGCCTACGCCGTCAGTACGTACGGCACGTGGACGGCCTTCGGAGCGTTCCCGCTCATCGCGGTCCGAGTTCTGCACTCGCCGGCATTCGCGGTTTCGCTGCTGGATGCGGCCGGGCTTGCCGTCGCGGCGATCGTCGCGTTCCCGCTCGGGCCGTGGGTCGAGCACCGGGCCAAGCGTCCGGTGATGATCGTGATGGACTTGGCCCGGTTCCTCGCGATGGCGAGTGTTCCGGTCGCGTACTTCCTCGGCCTACTGTCCTACGGCCAGCTGCTGGTCGTCTCGGTCGTCTCCGGGACCGCAAGCATCGCCTTCACCGCCGCGTCCGGCGCGTACCTGAAACACCTCGTCCACAGCGATCATCTCCTTGCCGCGAACGGGAGGTTCGAGGGCACGAGCTGGGTGGCGACCGCGGCCGGCCCGCCTCTCGGCGGCGCGCTCATCGGGCTGCTCGGCCCGGTCATCACGGTCATGGCCGACGCCTTCAGTTACCTGCTGTCCGCGCTCGCGGTACTCCGCATCCGCGGAGGCGACGTCGCGGCACCCCGCGAGCCGGCCACCAGGTCGCGCGGAGCCGGCCTTCTCGGCGGCTGGCGGTTCATCCTCCACGACCGCGTACTACGCCGCCTGTTCCTCAACTCGATCCTGGTCGGCGGCCTGATCATGGCCACCGTTCCGCTCCTGGCCGTACTCCTGCTGGGCGAGTACCACTTCCCGGCCTGGCGATACGGTCTCGCCTTCGGCATCCCGGCACTCGGCGGCTTCGTGGGCGCCCGCCTCAGCGCACGCCTCGTGAGGCGTTACGGCCGGCACCGGGTCATGACCGTCTCCGGCCGGCTGCGAGCACTCTTCCCGCTCGGTCTCGCGTTCATCCGTCCCGGCGTCCCCGGACTCCTCACCGTGATCATCGTCGAGGGCCTGCTGATCACCTGCATGGGCGTCTTCAACCCCGTCTACGCCACGGAACGCCTGCGACGGACTCCCGCGGACCATGCCGCCCAGGTCCTCAGCGCCTGGAGTGTCAGCAGCAAACTCGTACAGGCCACGCTCACGGTGGTCTGGGGCATCCTCGCCACACTCACCAGCCCCCTCGCCGCGATCACCACTTCCGGCGTTCTACTGCTCGCCACCCCGCTCCTGCTGCCCGGACGGACACCCCGGTTCGCCCCCGAGTCCGCCGTGCCGGCCGAAGACGTCCCGGCCGCATGACTCCCCGCACCACCCCGGTCACCCCGGAAGACGCCGCAGGCTCATCGAGCGGAGTCGCACCCGCCCGGACGCGCGTGGTGCCCCGTGACGGGGATGTCGCGAGCTACGGCGTCGAAGTGACCGCGGCCCGCGTCCGACTCGGCGGCGGAGCCTTGTCCCGGCCGTGGCTTCGGCCGGTCATGCGCGGGAAGGCGCGGGCGGCCAGCAGGAAGCCGAACGTCGTCAGCACGAACGGCCAGGTGAGCGCGTGAGCGCCGGACGGGGCGAGCAGAGCGGCGACGGCCGGTGTGACGGCGGTCGCGGTCGCGGCGCCGAGCAGCGCGTACAGCAGCGTCGCGGGGGTGGCCGCCAGGAACACACCGCACAGCGCCAGTGCCACGAGCACCGCGTTGCAGCCCATCGTGCCGTCGGCGATCCGTGTGGCCGGCGCCCCGAGCGCCCAAGCCGTCAGGATGCCGGTCGCGCTGCCGGCACAGGCCGCCATACCCGCCACCCGGCTCGCCAGGAAGATGCCCGCGAGCAGCAGAGCCCCCGCGTACCACTGATCGAGGAAGAAGACCTGGGACACGTTGCGGAAGAACGCTCGCCACACATCGTTCAGGCCGAGGGCGCTGGATCCGGAGGCCGCGCCGGGCAGGGCGGCGATGGTGTCACCGTGGGGCCGGATCCGCCGGAAGGCGGGCGCGGCGACGGTCACCGCGCCCGCCAGCAAGCAGTACGGCATGGTCAGCGCCGGCAGGTTCCACACGTGGAGCAGCCGGACCACCGCTGCCGTGACGACGGTGGCGACGACGCCCCCAGCGGCGGCGAGGAGCACGGTGGACGGTCTGCCCGCATCGAGGAACACTGCGAAACACAGTGCGGTCAGGCAGGAGTTGAAGCCCTCCAGCCCCACCTGCACCCGGTCGCGGGACACGCCCAGCAGACATGCGGTGCCGGTGCCCAGGGCCGCGCCGCCCAGTCCGTAGGCGCCGTACCGCCAGTCCGCCACCACCAGTGCCAGGCCGAAGACGGCGCCCGTCCACGCGTTGCCCAGGAACATGACCTGGGCGAGGCCCCGCAGCGCGTACGGCCCGAAGTCCGGCCCGTGTCCGGGACCGACTGCTCCCACCCTCGTGCGGCACCGCAAACTCAGACCTCCCCCACGTCGCCTTTTCCGCTGTGCGGCATGACGTTTCCGTCATACGATATCCGCTGGCGAAGAGGTCGACGTCCCTGCCCCTTCCCGCAGCTGGTCAGCGGGTTCAGGCCGGGTCCGTGCGCAGGACGACGCGCGTCCCGCGCAGTTCGCCCTTCTCCATCCGGGCGTGTACGTCGCCGGCCGCGCTCAGTGGGTGGACCTCGATCCTCCGCGGGCGCAGGGCCCCCCGGCCGAGCAGGTCATTGACGCAGGCGGCGGCTTCGGCGAGTTCGTCGGGGGTCGCGTGCGAGATGACGAAGCCGACGACGGAGCGGTCGTTCATGTACAGCCGGCCCGCCGGCAGCACGGGGCGGGTCCGGGCCCCCGACAACAGCACGACACGGCCACGACGGGCGAGGAGATCGACCGCGGTCTCCAAGTCGTTGACACCCGCCGTGTCCAGGTACAGGTCGAGGCCCGACGGCGCCGCCTGGCGGATCTTCGGTACCAGATCCGGGTCCCGGTAGTCGAACACCTGGGCCGCGCCCGACTCCGTGCAGTACTCCGCGTCCCGCGCGCCGGCCGTGGCCAGCACACGGGCACCGGCCCGCGCCGCCAGCGTCACCAGGGCGCTGCCGACATTGCCTGAGGCGCCCGCGACCAGCACGGTCTCGCCCACCCGGATGCGCCCGTGGACGAACAGGGCGAGATAGGCGGTGGCCGCCGGATGGAACACCGCCACCGCCGCGTACGGATCCACTCCCTCGGGCAGGTGGTACAGCCGGTCGGCCGCCACCACCGCCTGTTCGGCCGCGGCGCCCTGCCGGCCCCCGTGTCCGAGGCTGTTGCACCACACCCGGTCCCCGGCCCGGAACCCGACTGCTCCGGGCCCGGCCTCGGCGACCGTGCCGACCAGGTCACGGCCGACGACGAAGGGGAAGTCCACGTGCGTACGGAAGACACCCGACCGGACGAAGGTGTCCACGGGGTTCACCGCGGTGGCCCGGACGTCCACCAGTACGTCGGTGGGACCGGGCCGGGGAGCGGCGATCTCGCCGTACCGGATGACGCCCGGCGAACCCAGCTCCTGAATGAACGCGGCACGCATGAGTCGCATCCTTGATCTCCAGCCTTGCCGGCAAGTCCTCGGGGCGCGCGGGTCGCCGGCCCGCTGTGTCGGTGGTGCCCCTGACCGATGGCGAACTGGATGCCCTCGGGTTCGCCCTGGGTGCGCTCGTGTGAGCCGATTCCTCCCCCGCGACCGGCCTGCCGGGCCGCCCGGCTCCCGCAGTCCCGTGGACGGGTCACGGCCCGCCCACCGCGGGTGTGCCCGCGCCCGCCGCAGCGGGCCTGGCGCAGGCGAAGGGCGCGGTGCCGATGGGCCTCGCCCCGGTCTGCGACAACATGCCCGACCCGGTCAAGGCGGCCGTGGTCGAGGACGGCCATCAGGCGTTCAGGAACGGGGTCCACACCTCCGTGCTGACCGCCAGTGCGCTGTGCGTCGTCAGCGGATCGCCGGCCGTGGTGGGGGTGCGGCGCGCCCGTGGGACAGCCCGTCACTGACCGGCGGCGGGCTCCAGGTCCGGGGCGGGGAGTACGCGGCGCTCACTCGCTCCCGGGGAGCGAACGGACGTCGAACTTGACGGCAGGCCCATCTTCGCCGAGAGGGTGGCCCGCCCCGCCGGCCGGCGTTCAGGACCCCGCGCAGGGGCGCTGGACGTGGTCGGCGGGGCGGTGACCCCGGGCGGTCGGTGCCGGACCTCCGAGGATGGGCGGCCGGAAGGGCGTCCGGTCACCAATAGTGCCGTCGGCCGGCGACCGCGTGACCCATGGAACCCAGGATCCACAGGACGGCCCCGATCACCACCAGGATGATGCCGATGGTCCACAGGATCGATATGCCCGTGAGGAATCCGATGATGAGCAGGATGATGCCGAGGGCGATCATGACGTGCCTCCTGCCGATAGCAGTGCTTCTGCTCTCCGTGTGCCCCCAACCGGCCCGTACTTGCATACGAATCAGCAAAGCTTTCGGGGCGACGCGGCTGGGCCGTGCCTCATGCGGTCCGATGATCCTTCTCGGGTCGTGAGGCGAGGGCGACGGGCACCAGCAGGAGTCCACAGGCGGCGACCAGGAGCCAGCCCTGGTGGGAGGCGCGGGCGAGCCCGGCGGGGCTCGTGCCCGCGACCAAGCCGCCGGCCAGGGCGATGCCGAGTGCGGCGCCGAATTGCCGGGCCGTGGAGGTGATCGCTCCGGCCACGCCGGCCTGGGCGGGGGGCAGTCCGCCGACCGCGGTGTTGGTGATCGGGGCGTTGGCGAAACCGAACCCGATCCCGATGAGGAGGTGGGCGAGGAGAAGCAGCAGCAGGCTGGTGTGCGGGGTGAGTCCGATCAGGCACAGCGCGCCGACCGTGATGAAGGCACCGGCCAGCAGCAGTGGCCGGCGCGGTCCGATGCGGCCGACGAGGCGGCCGGACCAGGGTGCGCAGACGGTCGCACCGACAGCCATGGGCAGGGTCGCCGCCCCGGATGCCAGGGGCGTGAAACCGCGAGCGTGCTGCAAGTAGAGGGTGTTGAGCAGCATCGTCGCGTTCAGCGCGACGAAGACCGCCACGGCGCCGAGGACCGCCCCGCTGAACACGGGATCGCGGAAGAGGCGCAGGTCCATCAGTGGTTCGTGCCGCCGGGACTCCACCCGTACGAATCCGGCCGTCGCCGCGGCGGCGAGCCCGTAGGCGGCCAGCGCCGCAGGTGCTGTCCAGCCGATGCGGGGGCCCTCGATGAGCACGCCGACCCCGACCCCGATGACCACGGTCAGCAGGGCCTGCCCCGGAACATCGAGTCGACGTGCCCGCGGCGCCCGCGACTCGGGCACGAACACCGCGCTGAGCACGAGTGCGGCCACGATGACCGGAGCGTTGATCCAGAACAGCGCACGCCAGCCGAGCCCGGCGACGAGGGCTCCGCCCGTGACCGGGCCGACGGCCATGCTGAGCCCGAAGACGGACGCCCAGATGCCGATCGCCTGCGCTCGCCGCCGCGGGTCGGGCATCGCGTTCACCACGATCGCGAGCGCCACGGGACCGAGCATCGACGCGCCGATCCCCTGCACCGCCCGAGCCGCGACGAGCGCTGCCACGGACGGGGCGCACGCGCAGACCAGCGAGGCCGCGCCGAACACGGCCAGCCCGGACCGGAACACCCGACGGCGTCCGAACCGGTCCGCCAGCGCACCGGAGGAGATCAGCAGAGCGGCCAGGACGATGGTGTACGCGTCCACGGTCCATTCGAGACCGTGCGTGCCGACGCCCAGACCACGGCCGATGGCGGGCAGTCCCACATTGACGATGGTGGTGTCCAGGCCCACCAGGAACATGCTCAGGCAGCAGACGGCCAGCACGGTCCAGGCTCTGCGTGTACTCAGAACGGATTGGGCGGGATGAATCGTTGTCGCGGTCACGGTCGGCCTCTCACATCCGGAAGTCCTGCCGGTCAGGCTCCGGCAGGGCGACCGTCGCCGACCAGCGTTTTTGCGAGGACCGCAAAAGCACGGACGAAGAGGCGACCGGCTACTCGGCGGCTTCCTTCTCGGCCGCGCGGCCGGCGAGGCGTTCGTAGCGCTGCCTGGCGGCTTGCGGAGTGCCGAGGCCGAGGCCGAAAGCGATCTCGTGCCAGGTCATGCCGCGGCCGCGCGCCATCCGGAGGAGCGCGGTCTCCAGTTCGTCCATCTCTCCGCGGACCAGCGGCACGAGGCTCAGCGCGGCGGTGATGTCTGTGCGGTCCACCTCCGGTTCCCCGTCGTCGAGTTGAGCGGCCCCGCTGAGCAGGAACGACACGAGCCGGACGGCCTCGTGGGGCCCGAGGACCGAGGGGTGGACCTGCCGGCGACGCTGGTCGTCCGTGGCCGCATGCCGCTCGGCGATGCGGAACAGCGAGCTGTACACGCGTTCGGCTCGCGCCTGCTCGGGCTGCGGGGGCGTGAAGGGATCGGTGTGACCAGGGGGGGATGACATGAGTCGATGGTGAGGGAAGGAACGGACCAACGTCAACTATGCGTTGTAAACAAGTTGTTCATAAACTCGGTTCCCCACTCCTCAGGTTGGTGGAGCGGCGATCTCGCGCTTGAGGATCTTGCCGCTCGGGCCCATCGGCAGGGCGTCCGTCACCCATATCCGACGCGGGTACTTGTAGGCGGCGACCCGGTCCCGGACGAACCGCTGGAGTTCCCCGGTGTCCGCCCGGGCGCCCGGCCGCAGCACGACCGCGGCCGCCACCTCCTCGCCGAGCCGCTCGTCCGGCACGCCGAGGACCGCGGCGAGGGCGACCGCGGGGTGCTCGTGCAGGACCTCCTCGATCTCGCGCGGGTAGACGTTGTAGCCGCCGCGGATGATGAGGTCCTTCTTCCGGTCCACGATGTAGAGGTAGCCGTCCTCGTCCCGGCGGGCCAGGTCACCGGTGCGCAGCCAGCCGTCGGGCATGACGGCGGCGGTGTCCTCGGGACGGTTCCAGTACTCCTTCATCAGGTTCGGTCCGCGCACGGCGAGTTCACCGACCTCCCCGGGTGCGACGTCCCGGCCGGTGCCGTCGAGCAACCGCACCTCCACGTCGCGGACGGGGGTGCCGACGGACCCGGCCTTGCGCGGGCGGTCGGGGTGGTTGAAGGAGACGACCGGGCTGGTCTCGGACATGCCGAAGCCTTCCAGCACCATGCAGTCGAAGCGCCGTTCGAAGCCGTGCAGGACCTCCACCGGCAGGGAGGCACCCCCCGAGACGCACATTCGCAGGCTGGACACGTCGGCCGCGGCGGCGCCCGGGTGCTGGAGCAGTGCGGCGTACATCGTGGGCACGCCCTCGAAGACGGTGGCCCGGTCGCGGGCGATGGCGTCGAGGACGGTCTGCGGCTCGAAACGCGGCACGAGGGTGAGCGACGCGCCGCTGCGCACGGCGACGTTCATCGTGCACGTCTGCCCGAAGATGTGGAACAGCGGGAGGCATCCGACGATCACGTCCTCGGACGTCATCCGCTGCACTTCGCTGACGTTGACCTCGGTGTTGTGGCGGATCCCGGCGTGGGTGAGCGCGGCGCCCTTGGGGCGGCCGGTGGTGCCCGAGGTGTAGAGCAGCACGGCGATGTCGTCCCCGGCGGTGGCGGCCGTCTCGTAACGCGGCTCCAGGCGCGCCAGTTCGGCGGCGAAGGCGGCGGGTTCGACCGCCAGGTGCCGTACCCCGGCGGCCGCGGCGCCCGCGGCGCCCTCACCGGGCGCCCGGTGCCACTCGAGGAGCAGCGCGGCGCCGGAGTCCCGCAGGTGGTACTCGGTCTCGCGTTCCTTCAGCAGCGGATTCATCGGCACGATGATGCCGCCGGCGCGGAGGACGGCGTAGTACAGGACGACGAACTCGGGCACGTTGGGCAGCATCAGCGCGACCCGGTCGCCGGCGCGTACGCCCTCGGTGTGCAGCAGGGCTGCGGCGTGGGCGCTGAGCCGGTCCAGCTCGGCGTAGGTGGTGGTCACCGTGCCCAGCCGCAGCGCCGGGCGCTCGGGCAGTCGCCGCGCCGTGTCAACCAGGAATTCCGCCAGGTTGGCCATTCATGCCTCCTTGCATGCGTGCTCAAGGGCGTTCACGAGGTCCCGTCGTCAACGCTCACGGCATGGTGGCCCGCACCTTCGCGGGCGTCCATGGCGGTACCGACAGTTCGGGCGTCCCGGTGTTGTTCCTCGAGCCAATCGAGGGGCCTTACGCTGCGGGGATGGGTCTGTCGAGTGTGGGTGCCGCCCTGCGTACGCGGCTTCCGGAGCTGGGTGAGCTGATGACCGAGCGCATACGGGCGGAGGTCGAGTCGTACGCCGATGACGCGCTCATCCCCTTCTCCTCGCTCAGGGAGTCCTGCGAGGGCAACGCCGACCTGCTCCTCGCGCGTTTCGCGTTCGGTGCCGGGCCCGACGTCGGGGCCGCGCAGCAGACGGGGCGGTTGCGCGCCGAGCAGGGCGTGCCCCTGGCGGACACCCTGCACGCCTACCGGGTCGGTTTCGAGTTCCTGTGGTCGGAGCTGGTCGACGAGGCCCGCAGGCACCCGGACGTCACGGACGCCGAACTGGTGGCCGGATCGTCGGAGATCTGGGCCCTGTTCGGCCGCTACGCGGAGGCGGTGGCGGCCGCCTACCGGGAAGCCAGCGCGGAACTGGCGCTGCAACGCGAGGCGCGCCGCTCGGCCCTGGCCGAGGCACTGTTCACCGGCGCCCTCGCCGACCGCACGACGCCGTGGGAGGCGGCCGGGCAGCTCGGTCTGCCGGAACGCGGCCCGTACGCGGTCGTGGCCGCGTCCGTGCCCGACCCCGGCCAGGAGCCGTTGCCCGGTATCGAGGCGGCACTGCGCCGGTCCGGGGTGCCGTCGGTGTGGCGGCTGCTGCCCGACCAGCAGATCGGCCTGGTCGCGCTCGCGCACCGCGACGCGGAGTCGGTGAGCCTGCGGGCGCTGCGCCGCCGGCGCGCGCGGGTCGGCGTCAGCCCCACGTTCGACACGCTGCGGGACACACCACAGGCGCTGCGTTTCGCCCGGCTGGCCCTGACCGGGCTGCCCGGCGACGGGCCGGGGGTCACCCGCTTCGACGACAGCCCGCTGGCCATGCTGGTCGCGGCGGCCCCGGCGGAGGCGAGCCGTCTGGTCGAGGTGTCCCTGGGGCCCCTCCTCGCACTGCCCGTGGCAGAGCGCGCCCGGTTGCTGCAGACGCTCGGGCACTGGTTCACGTCGGGTGGTGTGGCCGCCGAGGCCGCGGAACGGCTCTTCGTCCATCCGAACACCGTGCGCTACCGCCTGCGCCGCGTCGAGGAGTTGACGCAGCGTCCGCTCTCGGACCCGATCGCCCTCGCCGACCTGGGCGCCGCGCTGTACGCCCTGCGCCTGCTGCCTTCCTGAGGCGGTGCGGGCGCGTGCGGGCGCAGAGGTGGCTTCGAGCGGGCCGTGGGGCCGGGAAGGTCTGGTCGCGGTGATGCGCCGCGTGTCTCAGCGGGGCGCGTCCATGCGTTCGGTGCCGATGAGCGCATGAGCCTGAACGCCGCCGCACCGGCCGCGCCGAGGCTCTGGCGCGAGGTGCGCCGGGGGCGGTTCTGCCGGGCCGCGCGGCCCGGCAGAACCGTCCCACTACTCTGCCGCCAGGGCCCTTCCTCCGGATCGGGCCGGCTCAGCCGACGGCGTCTCCCGGCCGGACCGGGCGCGGCCCGGTACGCGCCAGGGGCCCGCGACCCGGCATGATCCGAACGAGAGGCCCTAGCTGCGGCGCCCTGCCGTATCGCGGGCGACCGCGTCCTGGCCGTCATCGCCGCCGGCCGGTCCCGAACCGTCGGTCGCGGTACCCGTGCCGGCTGTCGTCACCGCCGCCCGGTCACCGTGCCCGGGCCACCACGCCGCGTGGCCGATCAGCGCGGTGAGGCTCGGGGTGAAGAACATCGACATGACGAAGGCGGCGACCGCGATGCCGAAGGAGACCGCGAAACCCATCTCGGTCAGCAGCGCGTTGCCGGCGAGCATCATCGTGGCGAAGGTCGCCGCCAGGATGAAGCCGGCCGCTGCCACGGTCGGCCCGGCGTGCCGCAGCGCCATGCCGGCCGCCTCACGCGGGTCACGGCCCTCGCGGGCCTCCTCACGGAGCCGGGCGATCATGAGGATGTTGTAGTCGGTGCCGATGGCGACCACGAAGAGATACATGATCACCGGGAGCATGAACATCAGGCCCGAGTGCCCCTGCCCCTTCTGGAAGATCCAGACGGTGGCACCGAGGGTGGCGCCGAAGCCGAGGCCCACCGAGGCGATCAGATACCAGGGGGCGACCACGCTGCGGAGCAGCAGCCCCAGGATGACCATGATCAGGAGAGCCGCGACGGGGAAGACGGTGCGGTAGTCGTGGTTGACCGCGGTGTCGATGTCCTTGTAGATCGACGACATGCCACCGACGAGGGCCTCGGTGCCGTCGGGGGCGTCGGAGTGGGCGACGTCGCGCACCCGCTCCACCGCGTCGATCGCCTTGTCCGTCGACGCCTCGTCGGTGAGCGTGACGGTGAAGTCCGCGGTGGTGCCTGCCTTGTTCACCTGGGTCAGCCGGGCGTTCGCGACGCCGTCCACGGCCCCGAGCTTCTTCGCGTACGCGTCGAAGGAGGCCTTGTCCAGCGGCTTGCCGCCGGTGCTGGACAGGTAGACGTCGGTGGGTGCGGCGGCGCCCGCGGAGTACGCCTTCTGCATCTCGTCCTGGACGACCATGGACTCCTTGGTCTTGGGCATGGAGCCGGACGCCAGGTCGAACGTGGCGTGGAAACCCAAGGTGCCGAGCGAGAGCACGATCAGGACGAGGCCGGACAGCGCGGCGGTCAGCGCCGGGCGGCGCTGCACGCCACGGCCGAGGGCGGCGAAGCGGGCGTTCTCCGGCTCCTTCTGCCAGGACTTGGAGGGCCAGAAGACCTTCGGTCCGATGAGGGAGACCACGGCCGGGATCAGCGTCAGGCCCGCGACCAGGGTGACGGCCACGGCGATGGCGAGCGCCGGGCCCATCTGCTTGAGGAAGCCGAGCGTGGACAGCACCAGCGCGAGGAAGGCGATGATGACGGCGCCCGCGGCCGAGGCGATGGCCTCGCCGACCCGGCCGACCGCGTTCACCATCGCCTCCTTCGGTTCGTCACCGGCGCGCAGCCGTTCCCGGTAACGGAACATCAGGAACAGGAAGTAGTCCGTGCCCACGCCGAACAGCACGACGATGAGGATCGACGAGATCGAGCTGTTGGCCTGCAGGTCGAACAGCTTGGTGGCGTAGGCGATCAGCCCGTTGGCGATGGCGGACACCAGGCCGATCAGGACCAGGGGCAGCACCGCCAGGATCGGCGCCCGGAAGATGATCAGCAGCGTCACCAGGATGATCACGAAGGTGCCGACGCCGATCAGCGTCTGGCCCCGCTTGGAAGAATCCTCCTGGTCGAGGGCCTGCGCGGCGGAGCCGCCGAGCTTGACGTCGAGATGGGTGCCCTTGGCCAGGTCCTTGACGTCCTTGCGCAGCACCTTGGCCGCGTCGGCCTGTTTGGGCTGGCCGGCGTTCCTGCTGTCCATCTGCACCAGGGTCAGGGCGTACCTGCCGTCCTTCGACGGCTGGCCGGGGACGACCTTCTGCACCTGGTCAATGTGCTTCTTGCCCAGCTCGGAAGTGATCCGGGCGACGTCCTTCTGGTCGGCGTCGGTCAGTTTGCCGCCGTCGGTGCGCTGGTACAGCGCGATCGCGGACGGGGTGAAGGCGCTGGGGAACGCCCTTTCCTGAAGATTCGCCGCTTTGATCGACTCGTAACTCTTGGGCAGGAAGCTGCTCTCGTCACTGTTCGAGGGCAGACTCGGAGCGGTGGCAACGATCGCCACCGCGGCGATCAGCCATGCCACGATCGTCCAGACGGGATGTCGGACGACGGTGGCGCCTATTCGTCGGAACATGCGGAAGGTCCTCCTGGGGCAGGAAGATCACCGCAACCCGGGGAGCGGTCCCTGGCATCGGCGACCCCGACCGGCTCGCGTGCAACGGGCCGGTCACACGGTTGTCTTGGTCTCACATCGTAGTGACCGGGCGTCAAGCTCGTGTCGGCGGACGGTTCCTGCCGGCCTCGACGGGCGGGTCGTCAGCGCCTCGGGCCGACCTGTGCCGTGCGCGGCTCACACCGCGACCACCGGACCGCCGCTTGACCTTGCCCCGGAGGGCAGGGTTTAGCGTACGAGCGAGGTGAACGGCATGAGGATCAGTGAGCTCGCCCGGCAGGCCGGCGCGACGATCAAGGCGGTGCGGTATTACGAAGCGCTGGGGTTGGTCACACCCGAGCGCCTCGCCAACGGCTACCGGAACTACACCGAGGACGACGTACGTCTGGTGCGGGAGATCAGGACGCTGCACCGGCTGGGGATCCCCGTCGAGCGCACCCGGCCCTTCCTCGAGTGCCTGGCGGCCGGCAGCCCGCACGCCGACGACTGCCCCGCCTCACTGGCGAGCTATCGCGAGGCCATCGACGAACTCACCGGGCGTATCGAGGCCCTGACCGCCCGCCGCGCGACGCTGATCGCGAACCTCGACGCGGCCGCCCACCGCGGCAGCACCGTCGAGCCCCCCGGGGAGACGGGAGCGCCGGGCGAGGACTACCTGGCCCTGCCCGCGGACCTGCCCGTCCCGGAGGACGACGGCGCCGCGGACCACCTGCCGGGCACCCGGGTGCCGCCGATCACCCTGACCGACACCGCGGGCAGGGCGATCAGCCTGGACGCACTCGGGCCCCGCCGCACGGTGCTCTATGTCTACCCCCTCACCGGCCGTCCCGGCACCGATCTGCCCGAGGGCTGGAACTCCATTCCCGGAGCCCGCGGCTGCACGCCCGAGACATGCGGTTTCCGTGACCATTTCCAGGACCTCCTCGAAGCCGGCGCCGGCCGCGTCTACGGGCTGTCCAGCCAGGACACCGGCTATCAGAACGAGGTCGTGGAACGGCTCGGGCTGCCCTTCGGCATGCTCTCCGACCCCGCGCTCGGCCTGGCCGACACCCTCGGCCTGCCCACGTTCGAGGCCGGCGGGGCCAGGCTGTTCAAGCGTCTTACCCTCGTCGTCCGCGACGGCGTGATCGAGCACGCCTTCTACCCGGTCTTCCCGCCCAACGAACACGCCCAGCAGGTCCTGGCCTGGCTGCGCGACAACCCCCTGCAGGGCTACGGCGCAGACCGACGGCTCCCGGATCTGCCTGCCGGGACATCCGCGAACGCCCCTTCATGACGACTGCCCGGAAAGGCTGACCGCGCATGTACGTGCCCACACACTTCGCGCCCGACGAGGCCGCCGTCCATGACCTGCTGGCCCACCACGGCGCGTCCGACCTGATCACCATGACCCCGCAGGGCCTGCTGGCCACCCTGCTGCCCTTCGAGTACGACCCGGACGCGGGCGAACAGGGCGCCCTGATCGGGCACATGGCGCGCGCCAACGACCAGTGGCGTGAGCCGGTGCGGGGCGACGCGATGGTGATCGTCCGGGGACCCGAGGCGTACATCACCCCGTCGTGGTATGCGACGAAGGCCGAGCACCACCGGGTGGTGCCGACGTGGAACTACGTGACCGCGCATGTCTACGGGCAGTTGGTGGTGCACGACGACCCGGCGTGGATCGAAGCGCAGATGCGCCGCCTGACCGACCGGCACGAAGCCGCCAACGCCGAGCCGTGGTCCGTCGACCAGGCTCCCGCGAAGTACATCGAGGGGCGGCTGCGCGCCGTCGTGGGCGTCGAAGTGGTCATCAGCCGCGTCGAGGCGAAGTTCAAGCTGAGCCAGAACCAGCCGCGGCAGAACATCGAGGGTGTCATCACCGGCCTGGAGGCCCGGGGCCGGACCCAGGACACCGCGTTGGCCGCCGCGGTCCGTGCCCACACCCCGCACGCGACCACGCCCTGACGACCGCCGCGGCCACTCGCCGGCGCCCTGCGGTCGTCCGGGCCGTCAGGCGCGCAGTTCGGGCGGGAAGCCGGTCCAGCGCAGGTCAGGGGGAAGGTGTCCCATGTCGTTCTGGAAGAGGACGGAGGGGGCGCGGTCGGGGGCGTAGCGGATGACGGTCAGTGAGGCGTTGCCGTGGTTGAGTCCCATCCAGCGCCAGGCCGGTGCGTCCAGCGCGTCCCGGACGAGCCACGCGATGAGGAAGTTGTGCGTGACGACCAGCTCGTGCCGGGGTTCGTCACCGCTGACCGGTCCGGTGAAGTCGGCGAGAGCCCTTCGAGCCAGCCGCGGCCCGTTCTCGCGCTCCTCGGCCGGGAACTGGGTCAGTCGGGCCAGCATGGCGTCGGCGAATTCCGACGGCAGTTCTTCTCGTGCCGGCAGGTACGGGAGGTAGTCACCGGCGGGCTCCGAGGACCGCACGGGAACCTTGTCCAGCCGGTCGCCGATCAGCCGTGCGGTCTCCTCCGCTCGCGGCAACGGGCCGTGGTGGATGGCTGCGAGAGGGGTGTGACGAAGCCGTTCACCCAGGAGTTCCGCCTGCCTGCGGCCGGTGTCCGTCAGCTTGCTCTCGTCCGGCGATGCCTCTCCGTGCCGGGCCAGGTACAGGTAGCGCGGGGCTGTTCCAGCCATGTACGGGTTTCCTTCTTCCATCAGCGTGCACGCTCTCGCAGTTGATCGGATGGACGCCGACGTTCACGGCCTGGTTCCCTGCGGCGGACCGGTCGGGACACACATACGGGTCCGTGAACTGGACGAAGGCGAGGAGCAGGTGAGCCGAAGCAAGTGGAAACGGGCCTACCGGCCCGTATGATCCGGGTATCGGGCACCCCGCAGTACCCCACTCCTGCTCCCCGCACGCCGCGACCGGCCGCGGGGCGCACACGGTTACGAATGGAGGACAGATGCCTGAGACCACCGCATCCGTCACCGAGATGACATCGCACTATGTCGACCAGGTGGCCGGCGACCTCGAACGGAACGTCAAGGAACAACAGCGCATCACGGCCGAGATCGCGGCCCTTCAGGAGCAGTTGGCCACGCTGCAGCGCGATCACACCGTTCTGGTGAACATGCAGCAGGCGCTCGGTGTCGCGCCCTCGGCCGGTACGGCAACCGCCGAGCCGGACAACCCGGTTGTGCCCTCCCCGCGGAAGAAGTCCGCCGCCGAGCCCGGCAAGCGCCGTACGGGCAAGGCGGCAACGGGCGAACAGTCCGGAACCAGGAAGCGGACCGCCAAGAAGACCGTGGCCAAACCCGTGGTCAAACCCGTGACCAAGCCCGCGGCCAAGCCCGCGGCCGGGAAGGCGGCTTCCACGGCGGCTCAGCCCACGCTCGTCGAACTCGTCCGCGGTCATCTGGCGGTACAGAGCGAACCCCGCTCCGCAGCGGAGGTCGCCGAGGCGCTGGGCCGGGCCCACCCCGATCGGGAGATCCAGACCAAGGTCGTACGGACCACGCTGGAGAACCTTGTGGCCAGGAACGGTGCACAGCGCACCAAGCAGGGCTCCTCCGTCTTCTACACGGTCCCCAACGCCCCGGAGGCGACGGCTGCGAGCGAGGACCGGGCAGAGCCCCCCGCTGCCGAGTAGGGGGATCCTGGTCGACGGGCATGTCGGGGCCGGAGTCGGCGCGCGGCAGAGTCAGGCCGCGCGGGTGCGGTCCCCGCGGGTGTCGTGCGGTGGGCGGCCGGCGGCGGGGGATGTGCCGTCGAACTCCTCGTCCCGGAGTACTCCCGCCGTGCGCAACCGGCGCCATTCGCGGGGCGCGTGGCCGTACGCCCCGCGGAACACCCGGCTGAAGTGGGCGGCGTTGACGAAACCCCAGCACTGGCCGACCGCCGACACCGCGGGTGCGGTGCTGCCGCCGCGGGCCAGCTCCCATGCGCACGGGCGTGGACGACGGAAGTCGGCCCCCGCACCCTGCTGACCGAGGTACGCCCGGACGGCACCGCCCTCTCCTTCCGCCTGCGCGTCCCCTTCTTCGGCGAGAACATGTGGGTCCAGGGACCACCCGCCGCCCTGCCCGGCAGCGGGGTCGCCTTCAACGTGGAGGGTTCCAGTGTGGTGGCGACGGTACGGGTGGTGCCGGTGAACTGAGGCGGGGCACAGCCTCAGCGCCGGGCGCGGCGCGGTCGACGCCCGGACGACACGGCCCAGGCGTCACAACTCGGGCACCATGGCCGCGTCGCGGTGCGGCCGGCAGGGGCCGATGACCACGCGCCCCGTCAGGAGGACAGCCTGCCGCGACGACCCCCGCGGTCTTCTTGGCGATGTCGCAGGTCTGCGCAGGGTTGTCGCCTGCCGTGACGGTGACGCGCACGAACTCCTGTGCGGTCACGTCGAGCGACACCGCGCAGGCCGTCGCCGCTCCGGCCTTGGTCTGCGTCATCACCGCCCTGCGTCCGGCGACATCGGACAGCGCTTCGGCCTCCGAGCTGTGAAACTCCATGTCGTGGACGTCCGCGCCGCCGTCGTCGATCTCGACCGCGTAGTCGTACCCGCTGCACGTCGGCCTGCCCGGGAGGGCCTGCGTCGTGGGCTGGGCGACGCTGTCCTGCTCGAGCTGCGGCACGTCGGCGGCTTTCAGCAGGGTGCACGGATCGACGCCTGCGAGGGGTGTACCCGTTTTGCCGTCGCCGGCACTTCCGCCTCGCGTGGGCGAGACCGCCTAGTCGGACGGGCGGAGGCCGTTCCGGTCGCCGCGGCCCTCCAGCAGACCGGTGACCTGCGGGCCGACGACCTCCCATGCGGCGGCCGGCAGGTCGCCGAGCGCCGTCCCCCGCAACGCGTGAAGGGCCCGCCCGGCGTCGGTGTCACCGGTGGTGCCACCGCTGAACACGTCATAGCCGTCGCGGACGGCGACCAGCAGACGGCCGGCCGCGCCGTCGCCGGCGTGCAACGCCGAGGCGACGGCGAGCGGCGGCGCGCCGCCCGCTTCGGCCGGCAGCTTGCGGTACGCGGAGGCGATCGGCGCACGCCACTGGAGGCTGAGCAGCGCGGGACGCTTGGCCACCACTTCGGCCAGATCCGTCTCGTGCACGCCGTCGGAGTCCAGGACCTTCGCCCGGGCGTCCAGGACCAGCGCCGCGGGCAGCAGACAGCGCAGCGTGCTGCCGACGAGGTTCCCGCCGACCGTCGCCGTCCGCCGTACGGCGCCGGTGCCCACTGTGGCTGCCGCCAGGCGGAGTACGTCGGGCACCCGGTCGTCGATCCGGCTCAGCACCACGGCGGCCCCCACGGCCTCCCGCCCGATGATGTTGGCTTCCGGCAACTCGCGCAAGGACACGGCGAGTTCGGGGAAGCCGTCACGTTGCCAGGTGGCCCACACGAGGGTCGCCCCGCCGATCGGCACAGCGCCCGCGGCCAGACACTCCTGCGCTTCGGACACGGATGTGGGCAAACGCAACAGCACGGCGGCCGACCTGCCTTTCTGGGGAGTTGGGGTAATGGGCGGGTAGTTCGTTGGCCACCGCCTCGCCGACAGTCGCAGTGTTCTCGCCCAGGCGGGGGCGCGTCCAGGGCTCACACGCGCACGCCGTGCGCCTCGTCGGCGGCAGTCCGCCAGGTATCGGCCTAGTGTGGCGGTGTGAGGCCTCAGATGATCGTGCTCAACGGTGGTTCCAGTTCCGGGAAGTCCGGGTTGGTGCGGTACCTGCAGGCCGTACTGCCCGAGCCCTGGCTGGCGTTCGGGATCGACTCGCTCGTCGACGCGATGCCGGCGAAGACGCGGACGGCGGACGAGGGCATCACGTTCGCGGACGACGGCGAGGTGCGTGTCGGAGCGGACTTCCGCGCGCTGGAGGCCGCCTGGCGGGAGGGCATCGCGGCCATGGTCCGGTCAGGCGCCAGGGTCATCGTCGACGACGTCTTCCTGGGAGGAGCGGCCTCTCAGGAGCGGTGGCGGAAGGCCGTGGACGGACTGGCCGTTCTATGGGTCGGCGTCAGGTGTGACAGCGCCGTCGCCGCGGGGCGTGAGATCGCCCGGGGGAACCGGGTCCAGGGCATGGCCGCGTCGCAGGCGGACCTGGTGCACCAGGGGGTCGTCTACGACCTGGAGGTGGACACGACGCACACCGAGTCCCTGGTGTGTGCGCGGACCATCGCCGACCGCGTCGGCTGAGGCGGACCGGGGTGCGCGCGTGGGACGGAGCGCGTGCCGGGATGCGGTTCGACGTCCTCGGCCCCGCGGCGGGTGACGCGGGAAGGCCCCACTGACCGCCGAGCACCTGCCGGCATGGATGACACGTTCGCAGTACCCCTTTCCGAATCGAACGGAGCATGCACGGGCCGGCCGCGGGCCTGTGCCGTCACGTCGGGTCCGGCGGTTTCCGTCGTGTCCCCGCTGCGCGCACCGGTCCGTTCCCCGGAGCGCACCGCGTGCGCAGCCGGACGAATCCGTGCACTGTGGGTACACCGGCGGTACGCTCACGGGCAATTTGCCTGCGCTCGGCCGATTTACGGTGGCGATCAGCGGCGCCGGACCAGTCAGCGACAAGCCCGGCTCGTGTGCCGGATCTTCCGGCAGCCCAGGGAATACGAGGAGAACCGATGTCCGATGCCGTAGCGCCGGTGCAGCCGGTACTGGAAACCGCCGCAGCCGAGTTCGCGGAGGCGACCGCCAGTCCGCCGTACCTGTTCGACCTGCCGCCGGCCGAGGGCCGTAAGACGGTCGACGAGGTGCAGTCCGGCGACATCGAGAAGCCGGCTGTCGACGAGGAGTGGATCACCGTCCCGGGCGGTCCCACGGGCAGCGTCCGGGCGCGGATCGTCAAGCCCGCCGGTGCCACCGGCACCCTTCCGGTCATCGTCTACATCCACGGCGCCGGCTGGGTCTTCGGCAACGCCCACACCCACGACCGGCTGGTGCGCGAACTCGCCGTCGGCGCGGAGGCCGCGGTCGTCTTCCCCGAGTACGACCTTTCCCCCGAGGCCCGCTACCCGGCCGCCATCGAGCAGAACTACGCCGTCGCCCAGTGGGTCGTGGAGGGGGGCGCGGCCAAGGGGCTCGACGGCTCGCGGCTGGCCGTGGCCGGTGACTCCGTCGGCGGCAACATGACCGCCGCGCTCACTCTGATGGCCAAGGAGCGCGGGGGGCCGGCCCTGGTCCAGCAGGTGCTGTTCTACCCGGTCACGGACGCGAGCTTCGACACACCCTCCTACCACCAGTTCGCCACCGGCTACTACCTGCGCCGCGACGGCATGCAGTGGTTCTGGGACCAGTACACGACCGACGAGGCCGAGCGCGCCCAGATCACCGCGTCCCCGCTGCGCGCCACCACCGAGCAGCTCCGGGGCCTGCCGCCGGCGCTGGTCATCACGGGTGAGGCCGACGTGCTGCGCGACGAGGGCGAGGCGTACGCGAACAAGCTGCGCCAGGCCGGCGTACCCGTCACCGCGGTCCGCTTCCAGGGCATCATCCACGACTTCGTGATGCTCAACGCCCTGCGCGGAACCCACGCGGCCCAGGCGGCCATCGAACTGGCCGTCCGCACCCTGCACACCGCACTGCACACCGCCTGAGACAGGAGACAGCACCCATATGACCGCCTCGACTCCCACCGTCGTCCTCGTCCACGGCGCGTTCGCCGACGCCGCCGGCTGGTCCGGGGTCGTCGAGGAGCTGCAGCGCGACGGCATACCCGTCATCGCGCCGCCCAACCCGCTGCGCGGCCTCGCCACCGACGCCGCCTACATCGCCTCCGTGGCCGCCCAGATCGACGGCCCCGTCGTCCTGGTCGGCCACTCCTACGGCGGTGCGCTCATCACGGTCGCCGGCACCGCGGAGAACGTGGTCGCGCTCGTCTACGTGGCCGCCTACGTCCTGGAGGAGGGCGAGAGCCTCGGCGAGTTGCAGGGCCGCTTCCCCTCGTCGCCGCTCGTCAGCAACCTGAAGCAGTGGACGTACCCCGTCCCCGGCGGCCAGGACGCCGTCGAGGTCACCATCGCCGCGGACGCCTTCCCGTCGGTGTTCGCCGCCGACGTGGACCCCGAGGTCACCAAGGTGCTCGCGGTGGCGCAGCGGCCGCTCGCCGCGGCCGCCTTCGAGGAGACCGCCTCCGCCGCCGCGTGGAAGACCAAGCCGTCCTGGGCGCTGGTCGCCGGCGCGGACCAGGCGATCAACCCGGAGGTCGAGCGTTTCGGCGCGAAGCGGGCCGGGGCGACCGTTGTCGAGCTGGAGGGCGCCTCGCACGCGGTCGCCGTGTCCCGGCCCAAGGACGTCGCCGACCTCATCCGGGACGCCGTCCGCGCGGCCGGCTGACGACCCGCACGGACATCGCCCTTCCGCCGGCGCGGGAGGGCGAGCCGGGCTCAGGGTACGGGTTGTCCGGTCCCCGCCGCGTCCGGCGCCAGTGCCGCGAACGGCAGGCCGGCGAACAGCACACGCCGCCGACTTCACCGACGGCATCAGCGAACCGCCGCGGCCTCGACACAGCCGCGGCCCGGCATCCCGGGCATCCTCGACCACGACCGGCCGCAGCCGTGGAACACCAAGGTGCGGAAGCCCGGACCGCAGCACTCCCGTGTACCAGCCATCCACGGACACCCGACTACACGAAGCTCTTCCCGGGGCCTTCCCGCCGGCGGGACCTGCTGCGGCCGGAGGATCAGTCGGGCGGCGTGGCAACCGTCGCCCGGCGCTGGGGTTTCGTCGGCGCCAGCCACTTCAGCCGCTCCTTCCGCGCCGCCTACGGGACACCCCGGGACCGGCAGGCCGACGGCACGACCGGTGAACCGGGTATCGCGGTCAGCGTGTGAGCCTCGCGACCGTACCTCGTTCACCGAGCCGCTCCCCTGCCATCCCCTGGCCCGGGGTCCACGTCCGTACGCCGCCAGCGTCCTCCGGGGCCGCCCGGTGGAATGAGCACATGAAAACGCAAGCGATCCTGAACGGAAAGACGGCCCTGGTCACCGGCGGCAGCCGGGGTATCGGTGCGGCGACGGCGCTGCGGCTGGCGCGCGAGGGCGCGGACGTGGCCGTGACCTATGTGCGCGGCAAGGACGCGGCGGCGGAGGTCGTACGGGCCGTGGAGGCGCTGGGACGGCGGGCTGTCGCCCTCCGCGCGGACTCCGCGGACGCCG
Organism: Streptomyces sp. NPDC045022; assembly: GCF_056432605.1. Classification (NCBI taxonomy): domain Bacteria; kingdom Bacillati; phylum Actinomycetota; class Actinomycetes; order Kitasatosporales; family Streptomycetaceae; genus Streptomyces; species Streptomyces sp. NPDC045022. Next base: position 186,236 of record NZ_JBWKIR010000006.1, on the reverse strand, counting down.
AGGAGGCGGTGGGCGCGGTGGGGCGTGCGGCCGAGGCGTTCGGCGGGCTGGACATACTCGTGAACAACGCGGCGGCCGGCCTGATGGGGCCGCTGGAGGACATGTCCCTCGCCGACGTCGACCGCCTCCTCGCCGTGAACGTCCGAGGAGTGTTCCTGGCCGCCCAGGCCGCCGCCGCGCTGATGGCGCCCGGCGGGCGGATCATCACCGTCGGCAGTTGTGTCACCCGGCGCGTACCGGGCCCCGGCGCCACCCTGTACGCGATGACCAAGTCGGCCGTCACCGGGCTGTCGCAGGCCCTGGCCCGGGAGCTGGGCGGGCGCGGGATCACGGCGAACGTCGTGCACCCGGGCCCGATCGACACCGACATGAACCCCGCGGACGGTCCCCATGCGGAGGCCCAGGCGGCCATGACCGCCCTGGGCCGCTTCGGCACCGCCGAGGAGGTGGCCTCCACGGTGGCCTACCTCGCGGGACCGGAGGCGAGGTATGTGACGGGCGCGGAGTTCTCGGTGGACGGCGGGTACGCCGCGTGACCGGGCGCGGGGCGCGCCGGCCGGCAGGCCCGGCGCGCCCCGCGCATCCTGGCAGCGCCCGTCGCCCGGCGGACGCGCAGGGGAGTCACATCCCGTCCACCCGGCGTACGTCCTCCTCGTCCCACTTCCGGGTGTCGCGCGGCTGGGTGTAGGGCTCGGCCTCGGGCGGATACCCGCCGGCGATGGCCCGTTGACGCACGGCCTCCGCGTCGAACTCCAGGCCCAGCAGGACGGCGAGGTTGGTGATCCACAGCCAGACCAGGAAGACGATGACGCCGGCCATGGTGCCGTAGGTCTCGTTGTAGGAGGCGAAGTGCGCGACGTAGAACGCGAAGCCCCCGGAGGCGATCATCCAGATCAGCAGGGCGAGGACGCTGCCCGGGGTGATCCATGGGAAGCCCTTGACCTTGGCGTTCGGGGTGGCCCAGTACAGGATCGCGATCATCACCGTGACCAGGAGGACCAGGACCGGCCACTTCGCGATCGACCACGCGGTCAGCGCCGTGTCACCGATCCCGAGGATCTGTCCGGCGCGGCGGGCCAGGGCGCCGGTGAACACCACGATGAGCGCGCTGGCCACGGCAAGCACCATCAGCACCACGGTGACGCCGACGCGCACGGGGAGGATCTTCCACACCGGGCGGCCCTCCGGCATGTCGTAGACGGCGTTGGCGGCCCGGATGAAGGCGGCCACGTATCCGGACGCCGACCACAGCGCCAGCACGATGCCGACCACGGCCATGAGGGAGCCGACGCCCGCGCCGTCCCGCAGCTGCTCCACCGCCCGGGTGACGATGTCCCGCGCGGAGCCGGGTGCCAGGTGCCGGAAATCGGCCAGTACCTTGTCGGTGGTCGACCGGCCGGCCAGCGCCAGCATGGAGACCAGCACCAGCAGCGCCGGGAACAGGGACAGCACCCCGTAGTAGGTGAGCGCCGCGGCCCGGTCGGTCAGTTCGTCGTCCTGGAACTCGCGCAGCGAGCCCTTGAACGCCGCGACCCACGCCCGCGCGGGGAGCTTCGTGGGGGTGTCCGGTGCCGCCTGCTCGACCTCCGGGTCGGGTCCGACCTCGTCGGGGGCGGGCACATGCGGCGCCGGATCCGCGTCGCCGCCCTGATGCTCTTCACGCCCTGGAAGGTGCAGTCTCGCCATAGTGGCCGGGTTACCCGGCCGCATCGCCTCAAGCCCCCGAAGCGTCGTCGAGGAAGGCGTGCCACAGCTCTCGCGGGACGCCTTCTGGCCGGCCCACACGGGTGTGCGCCCCGGCGGCCTGCTTGTTGACCGGCTCACGGGGCTGGGCTTTCATGAGGGCCATGTCCGAGGGATCAGGGAAAGCGGCGGAGCCGGTGCTCTCCTTCGCCACGCAGGACGCGTGGGAGACGTGGCTGGAGGAGAACCACGGGGACGTCCCGGGCGTCTGGTTCAGGATTGCCAGGAAAGGCTCCGGACTCGAAGGCGTCGACTACGCGACGGCGCTGGAGTCGGCGCTCTGCTACGGCTGGATCGACGGGCAGAAGAAGAAGCTGGACGAGCGGCACTGGCTGCAGCGCTTCACCCCGCGACGGCGGGGCAGCAAGTGGTCGAAGGTGAACCGGGAGAAGGCCACCGCTCTGATCGAGCAGGGCCGGATGCGGCCCGCCGGTCTGCGCGAAGTGGAGAAGGCCAAGGCGGACGGCCGCTGGGAAGCGGCGTACTCGGCGCAGAGCAAGGCGACGGTGCCCGGCGATCTCCAGGCGGCCCTCGACGGGGCACCGGCGGCCCGCGACTTCTTCGCCACCCTGGACAGCCGCAACCGGTACGCGATCCTTTACCGGGTCGAGGACGCCAAGAAGCCGGAGACGCGGGCGGCCCGCATCGCGAGGTTCGTCGCCATGCTCGCCGAACGGAAGAAGCTCCATCCCTGATCCGTGCCACGGCCCGCTGCCGGCGCGGTGGGTCGGCCTCGGGTGCGGCGAAGCTGGTGCCCGCGGCGACGACGCTGCCTGCGGCGAGGGCGGCCGTGGCAGTACCTCGTGACGTACAACCTCCGCGGTACGCGAGGCCGTTCGGCGGCTCCCGCTCAGTTCTCCGTCCGACTGTTCTTCCGTACCAGGCAGTGCAGTGAGTCGTCCCGCACGTCGGCGACGATCGTGTCTCCGGCGTCGGCCTCGCCGCTGAGCAGCAGGGTGGCGATGCGGTTGTCGAGTTCCGCCTGGATGGTGCGGCGCAGCGGGCGGGCACCGAACTCGGGCTGGTGGCCATGCGCGATGAGAAGCTTCTTGGCGGCTTCCGTCACCTCGAGCGTGATGCCCTGGGCGTGCACCCGGCGCTTGCTCCGGTCCAGCAGGTGTTCGACGATCTGCCCCAGGTCGTCCTCGGTCAGGCCGTGGAAGACGATGATGTCGTCGATGCGGTTGAGGAACTCCGGCAGGAACCGGGACCGCAGGTCTTCCATCAACGCGTCCTTGAGTTCGGACACATCGCCCTTGTGGTCGAGGATGCGGTGCGCGCCGATGTTGGACGTCATGATGATGACGCAGTGTCGGAAGTCGACGGTGCGGCCCTGGGCGTCGGTGAGACGGCCGTCGTCGAGGATCTGCAGCAGCGTGTTGAAGATGTCGGGGTGGGCCTTCTCCACCTCGTCGAACAGCACCACGCTGTAGGGCTGACGGCGCACCTTCCCGGTGAGCTGGCCCGCTTCCTCGTAGCCGACGTATCCGGGCGGGGCACCGACGAGGCGGGCGACGGTGTGCTTCTCCTGGAACTCGCTCATGTCGAAGCGGATCATGCGGTCCTCGTCGCCGAACAGGAGGGCGGCGAGGGTCTTGGCGAGTTCGGTCTTGCCGACGCCGGTGGGACCGAGGAAGAGGAACGAGCCCACGGGCCGGTTCGGGTCGCCCATGCCCGCTCGGTTGCGGCGCACGGCCTGCGAGACCGCGGTGACCGCCTCGTTCTGGCCGACGATCCGGGCGTGCATCTCCTCTTCGAGCTTGAGGAGCTTCTCCTTCTCACTGGCGGTGAGCTGGGAGACCGGGATACCCGTGCGGCGGGAGACGATGTCCGCGATGTCGGCGGCCGTGACGGAGACGACGCCCTCGCGCCGCTCCTCGATTCCGGCGAGTTCGCCTTCCACCTGGGAGATCTCCCCCTTCAGCTCCGAGGCCTTCTCGAAGTCCTCGGCGGCGACGGCCTGGTCGAGTTCCCGGCGGAGCTGGGCGATACGGTCCTCCCGGCTGACCACCTCGGCGGAGCGGCCGACGCCGCGCAGACGCACCCGGGCACCCGCCTGGTCCATCACGTCGATCGCCTTGTCGGGCAGGAACCGGTCGGTGACATACCGGTCGGACAGTTCGACGGCGGCCGCCAACGCCGCGTCGTCGAAGCGGACTTGGTGGTGCGCCTCGTAGGCGTCGCGCAGGCCTTCCAGGATCTGCACCGCCTCCTCGACGGTGGGCTCCGGGACCATCACGGGCTGGAACCGGCGTTCCAGTGCGGCGTCCTTCTCGATGTACTTGCGGTATTCGTCGATGGTCGTGGCCCCCACGACATGCAGCTCACCGCGCGCGAGTGCGGGCTTGAGCATGTTGCCCGCGTCCATGGCACCCTCGCCTGTCGCCCCGGCCCCGACGACCGTGTGCAGTTCGTCGATGAACAGGACGATCTCGCCGCCGGCCGCCTGGACGTCCTCGATGACCTGCTTCAGCCGTTCCTCGAACTGTCCCCGGTACTGCGCGCCGGCCACCATCCCCGACAGGTCCAGGGCGACGACCCGCTTGTCCTTCAGGCTCTCGGGGACCTCGCCCGCCACGATGCGCTGGGCCAGTCCCTCGACGACGGCGGTCTTCCCGACTCCGGGTTCGCCGATGAGCACAGGGTTGTTCTTGGTGCGCCGGGACAGGATCTCGACGGTCTGCTCGATCTCCTCGGCCCGCCCGACCACCGGGTCGAGCCTGCCGGCCTTCGCTTGCTCGGTCAGGTCCCGGCCGAACTCGTCCAGGGCCGTGGCCGGCTTCTTCCGTTCGGTGGCCGGCCCCTCGGTGCGGGGCGCCTGTTCGGTGAGGCCCGCGAGCCGCTGCGTGTCCAGGCCGTCGGAGCGCAGCAGCCGGGCGGCGCCCGTGTCGCTGTCGCCCAGCAGGGCGCTCAGGATGTGCTCGGGGCCGATGTAGGACACGCCGGAGGCCTGCGACCGGGCGTAGGCGGCACCGAGGGTGCGCTTGGCCGCCGGGGTGAGGCCGGGCTGGGCGGAGGGCTCACCGGCCCCGCGCGGAAGGACCTTGTCGATCCGGGAGGCGAGGCTGTCGGGGTCGACGCCCACCTGGCTGAGCAGCCTGCGCGACGGTGCGACCTGCGTGGCCGCCCAGAGCAGGTGTTCGGTGTCGAGGTCGGAGGCCGCCTCCTCGACGGCCCGTTGCGCGGCCAGATTGAGCAGTCGGTGCGAGGACTCCGTCAGCAGCCGTCCGATGGGCACACGCTGCACCGCGGGGGGCGAGGACGCCGGGGACATGCCGAAGAAGCGGTTGAACAGTTCACTGAACGGATCCGGGGAACCGAACGGTGCACCGAACGACATCGACATGGCAGCTCCTGGTGCGCAGGGGGCGCGAGGGGTCCGTAATCACTGAACCCCTGCGCGGAGTGCCTCGCAAGCCGACGTCTGCCGCCTCGGTCCGGTCAGTACAGCATGGGCAGGTCTCCGGGCCGCACCCGCACCGTCACCGGCAAGGTGGCCTCCACCTCGCCGTCGGCACCGTAGGGGACCGCCCGGCTCGCCTCGACGCGGATTTCCTTGCCGCGCAGGACGCGCACCTCGGGGCGGTGGATGTGGGCGCCGGTCCTGAGTTCGTTCATGAGCACGAAGAAGAGCCGGCGCGGCGCCTCGCGGATCATGACGATGTCGAGCAGTCCGTCGTCGACCCGTGCGCCGGGGGCGATGAGCCGTCCGGAGCCGTAGTAGGGGGAGTTGGCGGCGACGACGGTGTAGCCGCGGTGGCTGTGCTCCTCGCCGTCGACGGTGACGCGGTAGTCGGCGGGGCGCCAGCTGGTGACGGCGCGCAGGCCGCCCGCGTAGTAGGAGGCGGCGCCGCGCAGCAACCGGGCGTTGTTGGCGTGCCGGTTGGCCAGCGCGTCGACCCCGGCGTAGACGCTGCCGAGGACCACCGTGCGCCGGTGCACGGCCGACTCCACCTCGATGGTGTCGACCGCCCTGGGTTCGGCGTGCAGCAGGATGCGGGCGAGTGCGGCGGGGTCGGCGGGCAGGTCCAGCGCGCGGGCGAAGTCGTTGCCGCGTCCGGCGGGTACCAGGCCCAGGACCGTCCCGGTGCCGCTGAGCGCGCCGCCGATGCCGCCGGCGATTCCGTCGCCGCCGACGGCCAGGACGATCCTGCCGCGCTCACCGGCCCGGACGGCGATGTCCTGGGCGTGGGTGAGGCTGCGGCTGTACTCCGTCTCCAGCTCGGCCCCGGCTTCGCGGAGCAGACGGGCCAGGTGGAGCAGGGTTGCCGCCCCGGTGGAGCCGCCGGCGGTGGGGTTGACGACGGCGGTGAACTGTCGCATCGGTGTGCCTCCGAGGCAGGCGGATCTGGTGGGGCCGGTCCGGGTGGATCCGGTGGGTCAGTCGGTGGGCAGCAGGACGCCGGGGTTGAGCATGCCCTCGGGGTCCAGGCGGCGCTTGACGGCGCGCAGGGCGGAGATGCCGAGCGGGCCGGCTTCCCGGACGTACCAGTCGCGGTGGTCGGTACCGACCCCGTGGTGGTGGGAGATGGTGCCGCCGGCCGCCAGCACGGCCTCGTTGGCCGCCTGCTTGGCGGGGGCCCAGTGGGCCACCGGGTCCTCGCCCTGGGCGCTGACGACGGTGAAGTACAGCGAGGCGCCGTTCTCGTACACATGGGAGATGTGGCACATCACCAGGGGCGGGGTGCCGGCCCGGGTGAGGGTGTCGGTGAGCGCGGTACGGAGCGCCGTGTACAGGTCGGGGATGCGGGACCAGAAGGCCGCCGTCTCCAGGGTCTCGGCGAAGGCGCCCGCGTCGAGCAGGGCGTCGCGCAGGTACGGCGCGGAGTAGCGGCCGTGGGCCCAGCGCTCGCCGGGTTCGGCTCCGACGAGGGTGCCGCCGCAGGCCGTCAGGACGGCAGCCGCCTGCACGCGGCGCTGTGCGGTGTCCTCGGCGGTGCCCTCGTAGCCGGTGATCGCCAGGCATCCGGCGTCACGCTGTGCCAGGTCGCCGCCGATCGCCTCGGGTTGGGCCAGGCCGATCAGCGTCTCGGTCTCGTCGGACAGGCGCAGCACGGTCGGCCGGGGCCCGTCCTGGGCGAGCCTGCGCAGTGCGGCGGCTCCCTCCTCGAACGAGGTGAACCGCCAGCCCTCGTAGACGCGCGCCTGCGGCACCGGGCGGATCCGTACGGTGACGGAGGTGATGACGCCGAAGGCGCCCTCCGAGCCGAGGATCAGCTGGCGCAGGTCGGGACCTGCGGCGGAGCGGGGGGCGCGGCCGGTCTCGATGGTGCCCTCGGGGGTGGCGAGGGTCAGGCCGAGCACCATCTCGTCGAAGCGGCCGTATCCGGCCGAGGCCTGCCCGCTGGAGCGGGCGGCGGCGAAGCCTCCGATGGTGGCCCATTCGAAGGACTGCGGGAAGTGGCCGAGGGTGAAGCCGTGTTCGGCGAGCAGGGCTTCGGCCTGGGGGGCGCGCAGGCCGGGCTGGAGGACGGCGGTGCGCGAGACGGGGTCCAGGTCGAGCAGCTCGTTCATGCGGCGCAGGTCCAGGGCGACGAACGCGCTGCGCTGGGGGGCGAGTCCGCCCACGACCGATGTTCCGCCGCCGAAGGGGACGACGGCCAGGCCGTGTGCGGCGCAGGCCCGCAGCACGGCGAGGACGTCGTCGTGCGAGGCGGGCAGGACCACGGCCTGGGGGACGTCCGTGAAGTCGCCGGCGCGGATGCGCAGCAGGTCGGGGGTGGACTTGCCGCGGGTGTGCCGGATGCGGCTGTCCCCGTCGGTGCGGACGTGCTCCTCGCCGCCGACGGCCTCGGCGAGTGCCGTCAGCGCGGCGCGCTCGGCCGTGGTGGCGGGCAGCCGGATGTCCTCGAGGGCGAGCGCGGGTGCGCTGCGTGGCTTGACGCCGAGCAGGTCGCGCAGCAGTCCTGTCACCGTGTCGGGCAGCGGTGCCGCCTTGGCCGGGTCGCCCCAGCCGTTCCACAGCATGTCCATTGAACGGTCGTCCTCACAGGTCGGTGTGCTCGGTTCGCGCGGCGGCTCCGCGGCCGTACCCCGGGCGACGGCGGCGGTCTGCGGCTTCCGCCCCGCCCCGGCGCGTTACACTGTTACACATGACGCCTATTCGTCACAACGGTTCGGACAGCGATCATGTGCTCGACGCGGTACGCGACTGCGTCCTGGCCGTCGGGGTCCGGCGCACGACCCTCGCCGACGTGGCCCGCCGCGCCGGCGTCTCCCGGATGACGCTGTACCGGCGCTGGCCCGACCTGCGGACCCTGGTGGGCGACCTGATGACCCGCGAGTGGATCGACGTGGCCACCCGCGCGATCCCCGAGCCCGCCACCGGCACCCGTACGCGCGCCCGGATCGTGGACGGGCTGGTGGCGGGGGTGGAGGCGTTCCGGGCGCACCCGCTCTTCCGGAAGATCGTCGACGTCGACCCGGAACTGCTGCTCCCCTATGTCCTCGACCGGCGCGGTGCGAGCCAGGAGGCGCTGCTGGCGCTGCTGGCCGACGCCCTGCGCGAGGGCCACGCGGACGGCTCCGTACGCCCCGGTCACGCCGAACGGCAGGCCCGCGCCCTGCTGCTGACCGTGCAGTCCTTCACCCTGTCCCTGCGCACGATGACCGACGAGGACGACCCGGAGCTCGACTCCGCCGCCTTCCTCGGCGAGTTGCGCACCCTCCTGGAGAGGACCCTGACGCCATGAGCCACACCGAGGCCGTACCCGGCTCGTCCCTCAGCGCACCCCGGCGTACCCGGGAACTGACCGGGGCGGCGGACGGCAGGGTCGCCGACGTCCTGGTCGTCGGGCTCGGCGCCACAGGGGCCGGGGCCGCCCTGGACGCGGCCGCCCGCGGACTGGACGTCGTCGCGGTGGACGCCCACGACCTGGCCTTCGGCACCTCCCGGTGGAGTTCGAAGCTCATCCACGGCGGGCTGCGGTATCTCGCCTCCGCGCAGTTCGACGTGGCACACGAGAGCGCGGTCGAGCGCGGGGTGCTGATGACCCGTACGGCCCCGCACCTCGTGGCCGCGCAGCCGTTCGTGCTGCCGCTGACACCGCTGGTGTCCAGGGCACAGGGCTCGCTGGCGTGGGCCGGGTTCCGGGCCGGGGACATGCTGCGGCTGGCGGCCCGGACACCCCGGCAGGTCCTGCCCGCCCCGCGCCGGCTTTCCGCCACGGAGGCGCGTCATCTGGCGCCGGCGGTGCGCGCGGACGGACTGCGGGGCGGACTGCTGTCCTGGGACGGCAAGGTGACCGACGACGCGCGTCTGGTCACCGCCCTGGCCCGGACGGCCGCCGCGCACGGCGCCAGGGTGCTGACCAGGGTCAGGGTGCTGGAGCTGACCGGGACCGGCGCCCGGATCCGCGACGAACTCACCGGCGAGGAAGGCGAGATCAGGGCCCGTGCCGTGATCAACGCCACCGGGGTGTGGGCGGGCGCCCTGGTCGACGGCATCCGGATACGGCCCTCCCGCGGCACCCATCTGGTCCTGCGTTCGGAACGGCTCGGCGCCCTGCCCGCCGGCCTGCACATCCCGATCCCCGGCGAGACCAACCGCTTCGTCCTGGTGCTGCCGCAGGGTGACGGGCGGGTCTACGTCGGCCTCACCGACGAGCCGGTCGAGGGCGGGATACCCGACGTGCCGGAGGTTCCGGAGACCGACATCGGCTTCCTGCTCGACGTGCTGGGTTCGGTCCTGGACGCGCCCGTGGCCCGGGACGAGGTCGTCGGCGCCTTCGCCGGGCTGCGCCCGCTGCTGGACATGTCCGGGCACGAGGGCCGCGAGGGGGCGCCCGCCCGTACCTCCGACATCTCCCGCCGGCATGCGGTGCTGACCTCGCCCGAGGGTGTCACCACGGTGGTCGGCGGCAAGCTGACCACCTACCGGCGGATGGCGCAGGACGCCGTGGACGCCGCGGCCGAGGCCCGGGGCCTGCGCGCCGCCCCCTCCCCCACCGCCGCGCTGCCGTTGGTCGGTGCCGCCGCCCCCGGGCGGCTGCGCGCCCTGCCCGCACCCGACCGCCTGATCCGCCGCTACGGCACCGAGGCCATGGCGGTCCACGCGCTCGCGGCGCAGGACCCCGCCCTCGCCGAGCCGGTGCTGCCGGGCCGGCCGGTCACCCGGGCCGAACTCCTGTGGGCGGTCCTGCACGAGGGCGCCCTCGACGAGTCGGACCTGCTGGACCGGCGCACCCGCATCGGTCTGGTCCCGCAGGACCGCACCGAGGCGCTCACGACCGCGCGGGAGGTACTGGGGCGGACGGCGGCCGCGCGGCCCTGACGCACGGCCGGCACACCGGCTCGGCCCTGGTTCGATTGCGGCGGGAGTGCCCGCTCGGCAACACCGCGAACCTGCTGGCGGTGTGGCGGGCACACGGAGTGGATCGGGTGCTGTGCGAGGCCTACGGCAACGGAACGTTGCTGTGCGGGATCAGCGCCGGTGCCAACTGCTGGGCCGAGGCCTCCCACACCGACTCCTTCGGGCCGCTGACGTTCCTCCGGGACGGGCTCGGCCTGCTGCCGGGTTCGGTGTGCCCGCACTACGACAGCGAGCCGGGCCGCCGCCCCTCCTACCGGCAGGCCGTCGCCGACGGCACGCTGCCCGCCGGCTGGGCCGTGGAGGACGGTGTGGGTGTCCTCTTCGCGGACGGGCGCCTGACGGAGGCCGTGGCACGCCGGGCGGAGGCCCGTCTGTACCGGGTGGAGCCGGCCGGGGAAGGCGACGCGGCCGAGCGGGCGATGCCGTGCCGCCTGCCGCCCGGGGCCGTCTGATGTCGCGTCACAGCAGGCGCCGGATGTCGCCGCGGACCCGGTAGAAGCCGCCCGCCGCCGGGTGCAGCGCGTCCACGACGTAGCGCGCGCCGGGCTGCCGTATCGCGCGCGGGAACTGGACGTTCCAGGAGGACTCGTAGCCCTCGCTCAGCACGTGCACCCGCAGCCGGCCGGACTCCTGGACGCACTCGACCACGACCGCTCCGGCCGGAGCCCGGGTCACGGTGGCCACCGCTTCCACGGCCGTGGCGGGCGCGTAGGCCGGCAGGGCGGCGGCGAGCTTGACGTCCCGGACGACCGGCACCGTGCCCTGCTGGGCCGCTGCGATGGCCGCCTCGCTCGCGTCCACGCACACCAGCGAGCCGTCCGTGGTCACCAGGTACAGGCGCTCGTCGCGGTACTGCATCGACAGCGCCGAGCCACCGCCCGTGCCGAGCTTCCACAGCCGCGTACCGTCCCGGTCGAAGCAGTACACGGACGAGGCCGCGTCCCCGGCGAAGACGAACCGCCCGCCGGGCGAGGTGGCGCACGAGTACACGGCGCTGTCGCAGGCGTACGTCGCCTCCACAGCGCCGGTCGCCTTCGACAGCCGCTGGACCACGCGGTGCGCGGTGCCCGCGTACACGGCGTCGTCCTCCTGCCAGCCGAAGAGGACACCGCCCCGGGTGGGCGTGTGCCACAACTCGCCGCCGCCGTCCGGGGCGTAGGCGGTGACGCCGCTGTGGTGGCCGTGGTAGACGGCCCGGTCGTCGGCACGGACCATCCAGGCGTGCTCGCCCCGGCCGCGGCGGGCCCACTGGTGTTCGTCCTCGTGGTCGATGACGGTGAGCCGGCCGTCGCGGTCCGAGACGTTCAGGATGCCCTCGTGGATGTCGAGCCAGAAGATGTCGACGTCGGCGGCGATGTCGTAGGCGGCGAACGGCAGCTTGGAGGAGAGGTCGTAGACCTTGCCGTCGTCGCAGCCCGCGTAGATCCAGAAGTCGTCGGCGACCAGGCACTTCACGCCGTCCGGAAGGCTGAACCGGGCCAGGACGGCGCCTTCGTGGTCCAGGGTGTAGACGTCACCGGCCTGGTTGCCCACCCAGCAATGGTCGTCGTCGACATGGATGCCGAACGCGGCGGAGCCGGTGCGGAACCGCCACAGCACGGGTGCCACGGCTCGCGCGGTGGACGGGGCGGAGCTGACCTGACGCCGGGTCACCGCCCGCGGGGGGCGCTGTCCCCGGACGGCCGGGGCGTAGCCCTTGCGGACCTTCTCTCCCACCTTCTTCGCGGCGGCGGCCTGCGCCTTCTGCACGGTCGGGAACGTCGTCGTCTGTGTCTGCCCGGCGGCACCGATCCGCCCGTATCGCACCGTCACCACCTGGCCGTCGACGACGACCTCGTAGAACTTGTGGGCGCCGGCACCCTCCTGCGACAGCTCCAGATACGTCGTCGACACCGTGGACGCCGTGGACATGGCAGACCCCTCCCCCAGGACGGACCCGCGGCCGTTCCGGCGGGCCCTCACTGCTTGAACCGTAAGGGGGGCCACTGACAACGACCCGTGCCGAGAAGCCGGTGCCGTGTCACCCACGGCACCGGATCGACGGTCCGGGGACGGCGGCGCGCAGGGCGCGCCGCCCCGGCACCGCGGGCGTCAGGGCAGCACCTTCACCCCGACGTTCGCGATCCGTCCGGCCGCGTCGAAGTCGACCTCGGCCGTGCTGCCGCCGGGCAGGTCGGCGATGATCCGGCCGGCCTCGGCACGCTGGGGCAGGCCGTGGTGGTCGAAGTAGCCGCCTACGACGTGCCGGGCGGAGTGGCCGATCAGTCCCGCTCCGGTGAGCAGCGTCCGAGGCAGGGCGACCGGGTCCAGGACCGCGCGCGGGACCTGTGGGTCGTCGGGGAGGAAGTAGACCTGTGTGCCGCCTCCGGCGGGAACGCCGATGTACCCGGGCGCTCCGGCCACTCCCATGCCGGTGAAGGCGAGCATCTCCGCCGCGCGGCGGGGGTCGCTGAAACGGGACAGGTTCAGGATCTCCTCGCCCAGTTCGGCGATCCCGTGCGTCCGCCCGTACCGCTCGAGGGCGCCGGTCAGGGCCACGGCCTCGGTGCCCCGCAGGTCCGGGTTCGCCCACCCCCACATCCAGGACTGCTCGGCCATGTCGTACGTACCCAGTACGGCGACCCGCAGCTCCAACTCCCCCTGCCGGTAGACGCAGGCGGAGAGATCGGCACTCCACGGCCCCTCGGGCAGGAAGCCGGTCAGCACCTCGAGCTGCGCCGCGCCCCAGGCGGCATGCCGTTCGGCCGCCAGCAGGAACGCGTCGCTGAATTCACTGATCATGTCGCCGACCTTATGGGGCGGCTCCGCTCACTCCCCGGGCAGGGTCGCGTGCCGTTGCCCGCGGCGCTCGCCCCCGACGGTTGTCGTGCTGCCCGGCGTTACGGCCGGTCAGCCGCTCACGAGCCGGGTGAACCGCTGGGTGTCGATGTTGCCGCCGGAGGCGATGACGCCGATGCGGGGCGGCAGGTCGAGGTGGCCCGCCAGAAGCGCAGCGAGGCTCGTGGCGCCGCTCGGTTCGAGGACGATCTTCAGCCGTTCGAAGGCGAAGCGCATGGCGCTGATGATCTCGGCGTCGCTGACGAGGGTGATGGCGTCCACGAGGCGCTGGTTGATGGCGAAGGTGATCTCACCGGGGGTGGGCAGTGCCTGGCCGTCGGCGACCGTGCGTGGCACCGGCACGGTGACGCGCGCACCGCTTTCCAGGGAGCGCTTGGTGTCGTCACCCGCTTCGGGCTCCACGCCGATGACCCGCGTCCCGGGATGCAGCGCCTTGGCCGTGATGGCGCTGCCCGCGATGAGACCACCGCCGCCCACGGGTACGACGAGAGCGTCGAGCGGGCCGGTCTCCTCGAGGAGTTCGAGGGCGGCGGTGCCCTGGCCGGCGATGACGTGGGGGTGGTCGTAGGGCGGGATGAGGGCCAGCCCGCGGTCCGCGGCCAGCGCCTCACCAAGCGCGGTGCGGTCCTGGGTGTAGCGGTCGTAGGTGACGATCTCGGCGCCGTACCCGGCCGTGGCCTCCCTCTTGGAGCGTGGGGCGTCCTCGGGCATCAGGATGACGGCGCTGGTGCCCAGCTCCCGGGCGGCCAGGGCGGTGGCCTGGGCGTGGTTGCCGGAGGAGTAGGCGGCGATGCCCTTGGCCAGTTGTTCCGGGGAGAGCTGGGCGGCGGCGTTGTAGGCGCCGCGGATCTTGAAGGCGCCGACGCGCTGGAAGTTCTCGCACTTGATGAACACCTGGGAGCCGACAAGGGCGTTCAGGGTGCGGGAGGTGAGGACGGGGGTGCGGTGGGCGACGCCTTCGAGGCGGACGGCGGCCTGACGGACGTCGTCGAAGGTCACGGGCGGGTCGGCGGCCATGGCGGTGTCCTCTTTCGGCGGTGTCGAGATGCGGTGGGGTCCAGGTGCGTGGGGTCTCTCGCTGCGTCACTTCGCGTAGTTGTAGACCGTCGCCCGGGAGACACCGAGCAGATCCGCGATGGTCTGTGCCGCGTCCCGTGAGTCGAAGTAGCCGTCCCGGTGGAGCTGCCGTACGAGCGCCTTCTTGTCCTCGCGGCTCAGCGAACGGGGGGTGGCGGCGCGCCGGGCGGACAGTTCCTCCACCGCCTGGCGCAGCTCGCGGGCGCCGCGGTCCCGCAGCGTCTCGAGGGGCTGGTCCCGGTGCCCGCTCTCCGTGGCCACGAGGTTCGACAGTGCGAGCGTCACGGCGGACAGCACGGAGACGTCGAGGTTCAGGCAGAGCGCCGCGATGTATTCCCCGGCCGCGTTCTTGATGCCGATGGACGTGCTCTTCGCCGGGCGGCCGTCGGGGAATCGGTTGGGGTAGTTCTGGATGACACCGGGGTACTCGGGGTCGGCGATCCGCGCCAGTCCCAACTCGGTGGCGCCGTCGCCGATCTGACGGCCCGACAGATTGTTCTCGATCGCCCGGATCGCCTGCTCCGGATGCCGGAGGTCGTGCAGCACGACTTCGCACAGGCCCGGGAACATGCGGCCGAGTGCGACAGCGATCTTCTCGGCTTCCCGAACGAGGTGCTCGTCCGCGTCCACGCAAGCGGCGTCACCGTGCCGGCCCTGCCGTGCGTCGGCCACCGTGTCGCCCACCACGCCCCCTGGATCCCCCAGCCCTCTTGGACTGATCTTCCATTTCTGGACTGGAAGGCTAAACAGTCCAGGGGGCCCTGTCCAGAGCTGCCACACTCCGGCCGCGTGTCCGCGGATGGGATCCGGGCCGACGCTTCAGCCGCCGGCCCGCTCCGCCGCGCCGCGTTCGACGCACAACTCGTTGCCCTCGGGGTCGTGGAGCGTCACCCACCCCGTTCCGTCCGGCCGGCGGTGGTCGCCCTGAAGCGTGGCACCGAGGGCCAGCAGGCGCTCCACTTCCTCGTCCCGGGTGCGGTCCCGGGGCTGGAGATCCAGGTGGACGCGATTCTTCGTCGTCTTGGGGTCTGCGACCCTGACGAAGAGCAAGGTGGCGGTCGCGGTCCTGACGAGGGCCTCGGGGTCGCCCGGAAAGTCGTCGTCGGCGAGCGAACCGTCCAGGGTCTGGGCCCAGAACGTCGCCAGCGCATAGGGATCGGCGGCGTCGAAGGTGACATGACGAATCAGGGAACTCATGTTCGCCACTTGATCACAGGTTCCCCGCCGGGCGCCCGGAAATGACCGGTCCCGGCACCGGCCACCTCCGCGCGCGACCGGTGACCCGGGCCCTGGTGTCCGGTCAGCACACCTAGGGCCTCTCGTTCGCCAGCTCCGGGTACAGCGCCGCCAGGTCTCCCGAGAGTCCCGCCTTCACCTGGCGTGAGACGTCGTCCGCCAGCACCTCGTACGCCCCGGCTTCGACGCCGTCGAGCGCCACGGCGGCCACCTCGTGGGGCGTGGACTTGGGTGCGTCGACACCGGAGGTCATGTCGGTGTCGATATAGCCGACGTGCAGTCCGGTGACCCCGATGCCGCGCGGACGCAGCTCCAGGCGCAGGGAGTTGGTCTGCGACCACAGAGCCGCCTTGGTGGCGCTGTAGGAGCCGGCGACGCCCAGCCAGGAGAGCACGGAGTGGACGTTGAGGAGGTGTCCGCCGCCGTTGCCTTCGATGACCGGCACGAAGGCGCGCGTGACCAGCAGCGGCCCGAAGAAGTTGGTCTCGAACTCCCGGCGGACGTCGTCGACTGCCGCGTCGAGGAAGGGCGCCGCCCCGAGCGAGATGCCGGCGTTGTTGATCAGCACGGTGGCGTCGTGCGCCCGTGCCGCCGCGGCCTCGACGGACCGGGGGTCGGTGACCTCCAGGGCGAGGGGCACGGCGTCGGGATGGGTCACACTGCGCGGGTCGCGGGCCGTGGCGTACACCCTGGCGGCGCCGCGCGCGTACAACTCCTCCACCAGCGCCTTGCCCAGGCCACGACTGCCGCCGGTGACCACGACGACAGAGCCCTTGATCGAAGTCATGTTTTTCTCCAGATGGGAAACTGATCGGTTTCCACCACCGTAAACCGATCGGTTTCCCACGGCAAGGGAGGGTGGCCGTGGGAAGCTTTGGCCAGCCGTTCACGGGCCGAGGCCGTGACGGTCGCCGAGAGGAGCGCAGCGTGACCCAGGACGGCGTCCAGGCCGTGAACATCGACACCAGCAAGCCGCATCCCGCGCGGATCTACGACTACCTCCTGGGCGGCAAGGACAACTACGAGGTGGACCAGCGGGCGGCCGACGAGCTCGCCGCCGCGGCACCCGAGGCGCGGATCGGGGTGCGGGCGAACCGGGCCTTCCTGCACCGGGCCGTCCGGTACGTCGTCGGCAACGGAATCCGGCAGATCCTGGACATCGGCACCGGCCTGCCCACCTCGCCGAACGTGCACGAGGTCGCCCAGGAGGCGGCGCCGGACGTCCGCGTCGCCTACGTCGACAACGATCCGATCGTGGCCGCGCACGGCAACGCGTTGCTCAGCCGCTCCGGTACGACCAGCATCGTCCTGGGCGACCTCCGTGACCCACGTTCCGTCCTGGACCACCCCGAAGTCCGCAAGGTCATCGACTTCGACCAGCCGGTCGCCCTGCTCCTCGTGGCCATCCTGCACTTCCTCACGGACGCGGAGCAGCCCGCCGGCGTCGTCGCCACCCTGCGCGACGCGCTGCCGTCGGGCAGCTACCGGGTGCTGTCGCACGGCACGGGCGACTTCGCCGACCGCAGCGCCGCCCAGGCCGTCTACAACAAGGCCACCGCCTCTTTGAACCTCCGCTCCCGGGCCGAGGTCGAGCGGTTCTTCGACGGCTTCGAGTTGGTCGAGCCGGGCCTGGCCCAGGTCCCGTTCTGGCGCCCGGACGGCACCCCGCCGCCCCGGTCCGCCGAGATCGGTTTCCACGGCGGCGTGGCCCGCAGGCTCCCCTGACCGGACCACCGCGTCGGCGGGCCCAGTCCGGCCGGCGGTGCGCGCGACCGTTCCCGGCGCCGGACGCGCCCCGCTGACGGTGCTGCCCCTCCACCACGAACGCGTTGACCCGTCCCCCGGCGATCTGCTTCTTGCCCGCAACCGGCTGCGCCACCGCGGGCTGCGGCGAGGAGGAGTTTGACGCTCCAGACATGGAAGGGCTACGGGACGACCCAGGTCATGCCGAGCTTGCTGTCGACGGAGGAGGAGTAGGTGCCGAGGCAGGCGGCACTGGGAGAGGTTCTCGAACTCCTCCGGATGTCCCGGGCGGCGGCCGCCCGGGCCGGGGAGACCAGCGACCCGGCGGACGCGGGCGGCGCCGGACCGGCGCTTCCGGTCAGCAGATGGCGACGGGAGGGGCGTGTACATGGTTCGGAGCGGTCACGCCTTCGCGGCGTAAGCTCACCCGTGGCCGGGCGGGATCCGCTTGGTGCGGTTCGCGCGATGGTGCGACGCTGGGTGGAGAGTGTCCGCCGAGGCGAACCCTGGAGGGCCGATGGGACGGGACGTCCCGGCGCTCGTCTTCACCCGCGAGGACCGCCGCCGGTACCGGGTCAAGATGCAGGAGTGCCTCGACGCGCTGGCGCAGATGCTGCGCGAGGCACGGTTCGAGTCCGAGCGGCCGCAGGTCGGCCTGGAGATCGAACTGAATCTGGTCGACGACGCGGCCGAGCCGGCGATGCGCAACAGCGATGTGCTGGAGGCGATCTCCGACCCTGCCTGGTCCACCGAGCTGGGCCGGTTCAACCTGGAGATCAACGTCCCGCCCCGGCGGCTGACGGCGGGCGGCCCCGACGCGTGGGAGTCGGAGATCCGTGCCGCGCTCAATCACGCCGATCAGCGGGCCAGGTCGGTCGGCACCCGGCTGATCATGATCGGGATCCTGCCCACGCTGCGCCAGCCGGACATCGGCGAGGGGGCGTTGTCGGAGAACCCACGCTACCGGCTGCTCAACGACCAGGTGTTCGCGGCCCGGGGCGAGGATCTGCGCATCGAGGTGGACGGCGTGGACCGGCTGCGGACCTACGCGGACACGATCACCCCGGAAGCCGCGTGCACCAGCACCCAGTTCCATCTGCAGGTGTCGCCGGAGGAGTTCGCCGCGTACTGGAACGCGGCGCAGGCGATCGCCGGGGTCCAGGTGGCGCTGGCGGCGAACGCGCCGTTCCTGTTCGGCAAGGAGCTGTGGCACGAGACCCGTATCCCGCTGTTCGAGCAGGCCACGGACACCCGCCCGGAGGAGATCAAGGTGCAGGGGGTGCGGCCCCGGGTGTGGTTCGGAGAGCGGTGGATCAACAGTGTCTTCGACCTGTTCGAGGAGAACCTGCGCTACTTCCCGGCCCTCCTCCCCCTGTGCGACGAGCAGGACCCCGGAGAGACCCTGGACCGCGGTGACGTTCCCGAACTGGGCGAACTCACCCTCCACAACGGCACGATCTACCGCTGGAACCGCCCGGTCTACGCCGTCGCCCACGACGTACCGCACATCCGGGTGGAGAACCGGGTGCTGCCCGCCGGGCCGACCGTCGCCGACACCCTCGCCAACGGCGCCTTCTACTACGGTCTCACCCGGGCGCTGGTCGAGGAGGACCGGCCGGTGTGGTCGCGGATGTCCTTCGCGGCCGCCGAGGACAACCTGCACACCGCCGCCCGGCACGGCATCGAGGCGCTGCTGTACTGGCCGGGGATGGGCGAGGTGCCGGTGCCGGAGCTGGTCCTGCGCCGGTTGCTGCCGCTCGCGCACCGCGGCCTGGAGCATTCCGGCATGGACGCGGCGTGGCGGGAGCCGCTGCTCGGGATCATCGAGCAGCGGTGCGTGACGGCACGCAACGGCGCGGTGTGGCAGAAGGAGATGTTCCATCACCTCGACGCCTTCACGCACTCCGGCCGCCACGAGGCGCTGCGGCGGATGACGCAGCTGTACA
The DNA here is from genome assembly GCF_056432605.1 of Streptomyces sp. NPDC045022. Lineage (NCBI taxonomy): Bacteria > Bacillati > Actinomycetota > Actinomycetes > Kitasatosporales > Streptomycetaceae > Streptomyces > Streptomyces sp. NPDC045022. The sequence continues at coordinate 167,342 of NZ_JBWKIR010000006.1, read as the reverse complement.
TGGACTACATGCACCTCAACGCCCCGGTGCACACCTGGCCGGTCGACTGACCCATCTCGGGCGCGCGGTGCCAGGACGGTCACCGCCGGGTCGGACGCCGAGTCGCGAACGCCTCCTCGGTGAGGACCGGTTCGGTCAGCCGCGACGGGATACCGGTGCCGTCGAAGGTACGGCCGGTGCGGGTCAGGTACTCCTCGCCCGACGGACGCACAAGAGCCGTCCGCAGCCGGGCCGCACCCCGCCCCGCCGACCCGTACGGCCGGCCCGGAGAGGGATCCGGTCCGTACGGCGTCGCGGCGGGCCGCGGCCATCCCGCCGCGCGACCGCTTCGCCCGGGAGGCCCCGGCCCATCGCGCCGTGATCTCGACCGGCGCGTCCCGCTATGCCGTCGTGCCGGCCGGCCGCTCCCGCCCCACGCCGGCACACGGCTCGGCGTCCGGCAGGTGGGTCTTCGCCCACTCCGCCAGTTCCCTGAGCGCGGGCTCCAGCGCGGCCCCGGACTCGGTCAGCCGGTACGAGACCCGCAGCGGCGGGCCCTCGTCGACCTCGCGCAGGACCAGGCCGGCGGCGCCGAGTTCCGCCAGCCGGTCGGACAGCATGCGCTCGCTGATACCGGGAACCGCCCGTCGAAGGTCGGCGAAGTGCGCGGGCTGCTCCACGAGGACGGCCACGATCGGGCCGCTCCAGCGCTTTCCGAGCAGCTGGAAGACACGGGTGATGCCCTCGTCCACCCGCTTGCACGCCGCGCTGTCGTGGTTCTGGTCCGCCGCCATGGGATCAGGGTACTACCCCGACGTGAGGGGGTGAAAAAAAGTAAGTCCCTGTGCTAGAGATAGTTAGGTACGAAACGTCAGCCCACTCGCTCCGGCCCCGGGCTGCCCCTTCCGTCTTCTGGAGACACCCATGGCGACCCTGCTGCACATCGATTCCTCCGTGTTCCCGGCCGAGGCGTCGGCCTCGCGCGCCGTGACGGCGGCCTTCCGCTCGCACTGGCAGGAGCAGCACCCGGACGGCACGGTCATCCACCACGACCTGGCGGCACAGCCCGTCCCGCACATCAACGCGGCCGCGCACACCGCCGGCTTCGCCGACCCGGCCTCCCACACGCCCGAGCAGGCCGCCGCCTTCGCCGAGCGGGTACGGCTGATCGAGGAGCTGGAGCAGGCGGACGCGGTGCTGATCGGCGCCCCGATGTACAACTACACGATCCCCTCGACGCTCAAGGCCTGGCTGGACAACGTGATCCTCTTCGGCCGCACCGCGGGCGCCACACCGTCCGCCAAGGGCACCCCGGTGACCGTCATCGCCAGCCGGGGCGGCTCCTACGCGCCGGGCACCCCGCGCGAGCCGTACGAGTACGTACAGAACTACCTCACGGCCATCCTTGCCGACACCCTGGGCCTGGAGCTGGACTTCATCGTCCCGGAGCTGACCATGGCCCCGCACAACCCGGCGATGGCCGAACTGGTCCCGCTGTTCGAGGCCTCCCGGGACCGCGCCCTCGAGGAGGCGGCCGCGAGGGCGAAGCGGCTCGCCGAGCACCCGGCGGCCTGAGACCGCTCCCGACCGGGGTGCCCGTCGTCGCGGGCCCGGGTCGCGGCGACTTCAGCGCGCGAAGACCGTACTGGCGGCGTGACATGCACGGCGGTGCAGGCGAGCATGCTCGGCGGGGCGTCACGGCGTCACAGGTGCACCGCGCCGGTGACGCCCCACGGCCCACGGCCCACGGCCCACTGGGGCGGGGACCGGCTCACCGTATACACCTCCGGCCAGGGCGGTACGACCGTCCGGGGCCGCCGGCGGGGCCGACACGGCCGGGTGGGCGACCGGCAGGTCGCGCGGGCAGTACACGGCCAGGATCACTGTGATCCCGGCGGGCATCAGGGCGCCGAGGCCCTCAAGTCCGGCCCGTGACGCGGCACGTCACCGCGCGCCGGCCCGGGCCCCGCGCCCGTGAAGGCTCGCGCGCTCAGGCCAGCACGAGCACCAGCGGGATCCCGCGGCACGGGACCAGGCGCATGTCGTCGTACGTGCCGGGGCGGCCCCGGCTGAGGAGTGCGCCGAAGTCCGGGCCCTTGGTGAGGGAGCCGGCCAGGTGGGCGGGGTCGGCGGAGGCGGCGACCCGGCCGCGGGCGTTCACCAGACGGGCCGGGCGGGACAGGCGCCGCAGCAGCGGCAGGACAGCGGCTTCGAAGTGCCGCAGGTACACGTCGGCGGCGGTCACTCCGGCGAACCGTCCCTGGACGTGCACCGGTTCAGACAGAGTGAGGCTGTGCTCGTCGGAGCAGAGGTAGTCGACGTATGGTCCGGCCACGGCTCGGTGCCCGGTGTCGCGGGGCAGCGCGAACCAGTCCCAGTGGGTGTAGTCGGAGTACGCCGACCGGCCGGGATCGAGGTCGAGGAGGAGCGGGCGCACCTCGCCTTCGGCACCCTGCCACCACTCCAGCCAGGCGGGTACGTCGGTCAGCAGCCCGGGGGCGGCGACGAAGCCGACGCCGGAGACGAGTTCCTCGCGGGTCAGGCACAGGTGCAGTCCGGGGCGGAGGGCGGCCAGGTCGGCGCTGGCGGGCCGCCGGCCCCGCGCGGCCACCCGGTCGAGGAGAGCCGTGGTGTCCCTACGGGTGGCGGCGACCGTGTCGAAGACGGCCTCCAGCGCACCGCCCACCTGCCCGGCCACCCACGTCTCCGTTTCCGAGTCGAGGGTGGCGAGCCCGGGGCTCCAGCCCATGATGTCCTCCAGCGGACGGGAACCGGACGCGGCGCGGTCAGAGGGTGAGGCGTACGGCGACGAGCCGCGCCGTCGACTCCCGGACGCACCGCTCGGCCAGCGTGCCGGCGGTTTCGTGGGCCCCATCCTGCACGGCGGAAATCACGGAGCGGTGACGGTCCGCAACTTCTTCACGATATGCGTCGTCGGCCAGGACGAGACAGAGCAGGGCACCCACCTCGCTCTGCAGCGCGACCTGTTCGCGGGTGAGCCGGGCGGACTGGGCGGCGGCGGCGAGTTCGACGTGGAAGCGGCCGTGCCCGTGGTCGTGATCGTCCTGTACCTGCTGGCGATCCGCCGTACCGGCGCCCTGAACAGCCTGTAGCCCGCCCGAACGCCTGGAGAGGAAGAGCGCCATGCATCTCAGCCGCACCGCGCGCATCGCCCTGCGCATCGGCGCCGGGCTCGGTTTCGCGGTGATCTACGTCCCGCTGCTGCTCGTCCTCGTCAACTCCCTCAACCCCGACCGCAGCGCGAGCTGGCCGCCGCCGGGGCTCACCCCGCACTGGTGGTCGGTGGCCGCGCACAACTCCGGCGCCCGCGAGGCACTGTGGGTCTCGGTGCGGGCGGGGCTCGGCGCCACCGCGATCGCGCTCGTCCTCGGCACCCTCATCGCCTTCGCCGTGGCCCGCCACCGCTTCTTCGGCCGCGGCACCGTCTCCTTCATCGTGGTCCTGCCGATCGCGCTGCCGGGCATCGTCACGGGCATCGCCCTCAACTCGGCCTTCCGTACGGTCCTGGAACCGCTCGGCGTCGGTCTCGGGCTGTTCACCGTGATCGTCGGACACGCCACCTTCTGCATCGTGGTGGTGTTCAACAATGTCGTGGCGCGGCTCCGGCGTACGGCGGCCTCGTACGAGGAGGCGGCCATGGACCTCGGCGCGACCACGTTCCGCGCGTTCGCCGATGTCACGTTCCCGTTGGTCCGCTCCGCGCTGCTGGCCGGCGGTCTGCTCGCCTTCGCCCTGTCCTTCGACGAGATCGTGGTCACGACGTTCACCGCGGGGCCCAGCGTCGAGACCCTCCCCATCTGGATCTTCGGCAACATGACCCGCCCGCAGCAGGCGCCGGTGGTGAACGTCGTGGCCGCCGTCCTCGTCCTGCTGTCCGTCGTCCCGATCTACGTCGCCCAGCGCCTGTCCGCGGACACGGCCACGTCGAGCCGGGTGTGAGCGGTGCGCGGCCGGTGATGTCGCGGCCACCGCGGGGCGGGCTTGGGTGTTCGGCCTGAAACCCCGTGCCGCCCTTGCCAGAATGGGACCACTGGGTCGTCGTGGGCGTACGCGTGGGTCGTCGCGGGCGTACGCGTCGCAGCTGACCGGGGGGGAGCGGGTGGAACAGCCGGCGAACGAGCCATCCCACACGGTGGGCGTGGCCGCGCTGTTGCACGCCATGCCGCCGCTGAGAGAGCGTGAGCGCACCAGGCGCGCCCTGCTGTCCCCACGCCGGCCCGTGTTCGGATTGGCGCCTCCTGCTCCTTCCGCCACGCTCAGACGGCCCACCACCGCACACCGTCAGGAGACCGCATGACCACGCAGAGCCCGACGAGCCGGGCGCGGACGCTGCGCGCCGCCTATGACGCCGCCTCGGCCGTGGTCTCGGACCTGGGCGAGGAGGAGTCGTGGCTGCCGACCGGCTGCACGGGCTGGGCGGTCCGCGACCTCGTCTTCCACTGCCTTCAGGACGCGCAGCGCGCTCTGGTGGCCCTGCACACGCCGTCGGACGGGCCCGTCGACCGCGACGCGGTGACGTACTGGCAGGACTGGCGGCCGGATTCCGCCGGGGCAGCGAACGGCCGCCGCTGGACGCGCGTGAACGGGAGCATGTCCCTGGACTTCGGTCAGTTGCGGGAGCTGTACCTGGAGACGCTCGCGGCGGCCGTGCACGCGGCGGACGCGGCCGATCCCGCCCGGGTCGTGGCCACGCAGGGGCACGCGCTGACGGCCGGCGACCTGATCACCACCCTCGCGGTGGAGGCGACCGTTCACCATCTCGACCTGACCGTCCGGCTCCCGCTCGCCCCGGGACCCTCGCCCGAGGGCCTGGCCGCCGTGCGCGGCACGCTGGACGGTCTGCTCGGCCGGCCCGCCCTGCCGGAATGGAGCGACGGCCACTACGCCCGCGTGGGCACCGGGCGGGCCGCGCTCACCGACGCCGAACGCGCTGCCCTGGGCGCGGCGGCGGACCGGTTCCCGCTGTTCGGCTGAGGGTCGGCCGGCGCCCCGGCCGCACGCCCAACGTGGGGACAAGCGCGGGCGACCCCTGCGCGGTGCGGGGCTTGCCGGTCAGGTTGATGGAAACCTGCGCCTCATGAACAACCCTCCCAGCATCAACAGTTACGTCGACCGGGTCACGGCCGGCCCCGGCGGGGCGATGACCGACGAAGCCGGCGTCATCACCGGCGATCTCACCGTCGCGACCATCCTCCTGTCCGACGGCCACAGTGTGCGTGTCGCCGTCCAGCATTCCGGCAGCGACACCTGGTACACCCTCGCCGGGGGCCCGGCCCCGGTGCCGGCCGGCCAACTCGCGGCCTACCACCGCGACCTGCTCGGCCGCATCCGCCGGGGCGGTGGAACACGCGCCACCTGAGCCGGGCGGACGAGGCGGAGGCGGCCCGTGGAGACGAGGACACGGTCGCCCGGCACCGGGTCCTCGACGACGCCGGAGCCCTGCGGCCGTTCGGCGTGGGCGACGTCACCGGGCTGCTCGCCGCTGCCGACGCTCACGCCAGCGCTCCCCGGCCGCCCCGGCCTTGGCGTTCAGCCGGTCCCGGCCGGCCGATACCAGCAGCGCCAGTGGCGTCACGACAAGGCCGATCAGCAGGGCGGGCCCCAGTCCGTGACTCTGAGTGTCTTCGGTGGACTCATGTCCGTCAGGTGCCCGCTCCGGGCGCCGACATGAAGCACTCACCGCCCCCTCGCAACCGCTGATGGACCGTCATAAGTACGCCATGCACGGCGAAAAGCTGCGTGAGACGGCCGCCCATGGGTAACCCGCGATGTCATGAACGCGTTGAAGAAGCGGCCACCGCAGCCGCAGCACAGGCAGCCGGGGAAGCAGGCGACGGCACCGGTGGGGAAACCACCGGCCGTGGCCACCGCGACCGAAGCGGGGTGGTAGGCGTGCTCTTCCTGGTCGTCGCCCTGCTTCTGCTGGGCATCGTCGTGGGAGCGGCCGCCTATCTCCCCTGGCCCCTCACGCTGGTGTTCGGCTCGCTCATCGCCGTCTGGCTCGTCGTCTTCGCGGGACGCGAGCGGCGGCGCCGCAATCGGACGAGGAGGGCATGACGATGCGGCTGACCGCTCCACCCGCGCGCCGGACGGGCCGGCAGGACACCGAAGGCATGGCCGTGGCCTCCTTCGTCCTCGGACTCGTCGGGCTGCTCGTCCTCAATCTCGTCCTCGGTCCCATCGCCATCGTGCTGGCCGTCATCGCCCTGCGCCGGGACACCCCACGCCGGTTCCGCGCGCTCCTCGGACTGGGGCTCGGGGTCGCGGACCTGGTCGTATTCGCCGTCCTGGCGTCCGCGCACACAACGACGTCCTGGTCCGTGTGGGGCGGCTGAGCCCACCGGGAAGTGGCACGCCGGGTTTCGGCATCTGTCTCCGGGGGAGTCGGTGCGCGTGGTCTCGTATGGACCGGAGCAGCGTGTGCGGGTCCCCGCGCTGCGGGCCGACTGGCTGACCCAGACGTTCGTGCACTGGGCCTACTCCCCTGATCAGGTCCAGCTCCTGCTGCCGCGGGGGCTCGCCGTGGACACGTGCGACGGATCGGCGTGGGTGAGCCTCACGCCGTTCGTCATGGCCGGTGTGCGCCCGCCGGGGTCCCCCGTCGCCCTGCCGCCCTTCGCGGAGACCAATCTGCGCACCTATGTGCGTGGCCCGGACGGCCGGGACGGCCTGTGGTTCCTGTCCATCGAGGTGGCCTGCCCGGTGATGCTGGCCGCCCGCACGGTGGGGGTGCCGTACCACGCCGGCCGCCTGGAGCTGGCGCGGCGCGAGGGCTCGGTGGCCTACACCGGCGCCCGGCGGAGCGGCGGGCCCCGCTACCACCTGTCCGTCCGGCCGGGCGAGCCGATCCGGCCCATCCGCCTGGACGTGTGGCTGACCTCGCGCTGGCGGGCCTTCACCCGGCGGTTCGGCGCGCTCTGGGAGACGCCGGTCGAGCATGCACCCTGGCCCCTGCGCGCGGCGCGCCTGGACGGGCTGGAGGAGACCCTCACCCGGGCGGCGGGGCTGCCCCCACCCGAGACGGAGCCGCTCGTGCACTTCTCGGACGGGGTCCGGAACGTGCGCCTGGGCGTCTCGCACCCGGTGCGGCGGGGCCGGGTCCGCCACCGTCCCGTCCCGGGCGGATGAACCCGTCCCGGCCGGGCCCCGCCCGGACCGCTCGGCTGCGCTTCGACGGCTGGATCGCCGGTATCGGGACGGCGTCCGGCACCCGCGTGGTGCTCGGCCACTGGCCCCGCTCGCCCTTCGGCCCGTTCAGCGACGTGATGCTGGAACGGGAGGACGGCCACCGCCTGCTGCTGGCCCCGACCCGGCGTACGGCGGACTTCATCGCCGGCACCTACGCCTTCGACGAGGTACGGGTCGTGCCGGTACGGGTCCGCGTCACCGCGGGCCAGTGGACGGTCACCGCGGGTCCACTGCTCGGCCTGCGTCTCACCGTCGGCCGTAGGAGTCTGCCGGGGCTTCTGCTGAGGGCCGTCCCCGGCGCCCTGGCCGCCCGGGCCTGCTGGACGGTGGTGACCGACCCACTCGCCCACCTGCTGCTGGGCGCGCGGACCCGTGGCAGCGCGGGCGGCGGCCGGCGCGAGTGGTACGGCGCGCGCGACCTGCACCGGATCACCGCGGTGACCGCGGTCCACGAAGGGCGGGACCTCGGCTCCCTCGCACCCGTTGAGCCCGCCGTACGGTTCGGTTTCGGCTCGACGCCCCGCACCCCCTGCCTGGTACGCGTCACGACGACGGTGAGTGCGCCGCGCACGCCCGGACGCCGTGGACGCCTCCGTCCGCACCCCCGAGGGAGGCCCGGTATGAACGGCCCACCGCGCTCCGGTACACCCGGGGCCGAGTCCACCGGCGGCACCGACATGAAGTTGCTCGGTGTCTATCTCAACGACCATCTCGCCGGCGCCACCGCGGGCGTCCAGCGGGCCGGCCACCTGGCTCGCGCCTCCCGCGGTTCCCCGCTCGGCCGTGCCCTCGGCCCGGTCGCCGCCGAGATCGGCGAGGACCGGGCGGCGCTGCTGGACATCATGCGGGACCTGGACGTCCCGGTGCGCCGCTACAAGGTCTGGGCGGCCTGGGCAGCCGAGAAGGCGGCCCGGCTGAAGGGCAACGGCCGCCTGGTGCGGCGTTCCCCGCTCAGTACCGTGCTGGAGCTGGAAGCGCTGCGGCTGGGGGTGGAGGGCAAGGCGGCCGGATGGACCACCCTCCGCCGGCTCACCCCGGCCGACGAACGCCTGGACGCCGCGCTGCTCGACACGCTCCTCGACCGGGCGAGGCGCCAGCAGGAGACCGTGGAGCACTGGCGCGCACGCCAGGCCGAGGCGGCCCTGCGGACGCCCGGCCGGGACGCCGCATGATCCCGCGAGCAGGGCGCCGTCCCGCACCCATACGCCTACCTCGGCGTCAGCGGCGGCGCGACCGCCAGTACCTGGGCGTCGCCCTCGTCGTGGTCGAAGCTGACGGTGCCGTTCCCACCGGCGCCTCCGGCACGGTCACCGTGTACGTCCACGGCTGCTACGGGCAGGGCGCCGTGTACGCGGACGACCTGGCCGTCTCCTGACCCGTCCGCCCGGCCGGCTCCGGCCTCACGTCATCGGGTGGGGCCGGCCGCACTGATCAGACCCAGCGTGGACTCGGGGTCGTACTCGACGGCCACGTCGCCCAGGGCGATGATCCCGACCACGCGCCCGTCCTCGACGACCGGCAGCCGGCGCAACGCCTTGCCCCGCATCAGCTGCACGGCACGGTCCACGTCGTCGTCCGGGGCCACGGTGACCAGCTCGCTGCTGCACGCCTCGGCCACCGTACGCCCGGTGACGTCCCCGCCCTCGGCCAGGATCCGCACGGTCAGGTCCCGGTCGGTGACGAGCCCGCGCAGCCGGTCGCCGGCGCAGACCAGGACCGCGCCGATGTCCTCGTCGCGCATGCGGGCGGCGACCACGCAGACCGGGGTGTCCGGCGTCACCGCGACCGGATTGCAGGTCATGATCTCGCGGACCGCCTGAGCCATGCGTACCTCCAAGTCCCTCACCCGACCGTGCTCGTCGGGCAGGTACCCCGGATCCGGCCGTATCGCTCGTCCGGACACCGCCTGTGTGCCGACGGACTCGGCGTCCGACCGCCCGGCCCCGGCGCCCGGGGCCCGATGGCGAAGGACCCGCCGGCCTCCCGGCGCCCGCACGACGGCACCGGCGAAGGCCGGGCGGTCGTCCGTGCCACGGCCGGACCGGGCACGGCGGAGCCGCCTTTCGTAGGCTGAAGGGGCCCGATCCTCCTCCGGGAGGGCTGCCCGCAGGTGGGAGACGGTCGTGATGGAACTGGCGGCGGCGTTCGCCGTCGCGGGAGCCGCGAGCAACGCCGTCGGCACCGCCTTCCAGCGCAAGGCGGCCTCCGCCAGCAGCCGCGGCGGGATCCGGTTGCTCGGGGAGCTGGTGCGCCGGCCCTTCTGGATGATCGGCATGGCCGGCGTGATCTGCGCCGCGTTGTTCCAGAGCCTGGCCCTGATCAACGGCCCGCTCGCGCTGGTCCAGCCGCTGTTCATTCTGGAGCTGCCCTTCGCGCTGCTCGTCGCCGCCCCGTTGATGCACCGGCGGCTGCCCCGCTCGGGCTGGTGGGGAGTCGGCGGCTGTGTGGCGGGGCTCGCCGTGCTGCTCATTGCCGCCGCCCCGCACGGCGCGACCGCGCACGCGCCCCTCGTCCGGTGGATCCCGGCCCTGTCCCTGTGTGCCGGTGTGATGGCCGCGGCCGTTCTCCTCGCCGACCGGGGACGGCCCCGGCCCGGCGCGCCGCACTGCTGGCCGGCGCCTCCGGTGTCCGGCGACGCCGATCGTGTCGGGTTCCAGCCGGAAGACGTCCCGGCCCAGGTGGTCACCGATGAGTGCGGCGAGCCGCGGGGCGAACACGGTGGTGCGCGCGAGTGACACGCGTCGGCGCCGGACGGGCCCGCGAAGATCACGTGCCGGTCACCCCGGGAAACTTCCCTACTCCGATCACCGGGTAATCACTCCAGGACTCGAAAACCCTTCCAGGCGGTCGATTCAGGACTTTGTCCGATCACCGGCGATCCGTTGTGACGCGGAGCCGTGGCAGGCCGCAGCCGCACATGCCTCCGGGACTTTCCGCGCTGATGGCGGGCGGTACCGACCGTCCGGATGCCGGACGACTCGATGGCGACAGCGGACGCGGACCGGCCGGCCGTCCACCGCTCCACCGCTCCACCGCTCCACCGCTCCACCGCTCCACCGGTCGGAGATTGGCCGGATGCCGCTCCGCCCTCAGTCCCGCTGCCCGGCGGTGCCGCCGATCCCGTCGATCCAGGCCCGGAGTCGGTCACCCTGGGCGGCCATCAGGCCCGGGTCCCGGAGGGTGTGGGTGAGAACCGACATGCCCTGGTAGGCCGCGACCAGTTCGACGGCGAGCGCGGGGGCGTCGGAGCGGCCGAGCTGGGCGAACTGGGACTCCACCCAGTCCAGCAGGACCCGCATGACCTTCGCGGCGACCTGACCGAGGCCGTCGTCGCGCTTGTCGAGTTCGCTGGCGAGGGTGCCGAAGGGGCAGCCGAAGCGCGCAGCCGTCTCACGCTGCTCGACCCAGCCCGCGACGAGCGCCTTCAGCCGGGCCGCCGGGTCCGGGAGCGCGTCCAACCGTGCCGTGAGGGTGCCGAGTTGGTCGCAGTGGGCGTCCACCGCGGCCTCGACCAGCTGGTCCTTGGTCTTGAAGTAGTAGTAGACGTTGCCGAGCGGTACGCCGGCCGTGCGGGCGATGTCGCCGAGGGTGGTCTTCTCCACGCCCTGCTCATGGAAGACCTGGACGGCGGCGTTCACGAGGCGCTCACGCTTGCCACCCCGCCCGGATCGGCTCGGTCGCGGTGCCTTGACCGCCGCGTCGGATGCTGAGTCAGTCACCTGACTGAGGATAGCCAACGGTGGACATCCACCGGTGGCGCGGACTATCGTCTCAACTTAGTTAGTCAACTGACTCACATCGGAGGGAACTCTCATGATCGTTGTCACGGGCGCCACAGGGAACGTCGGGCGGAGCCTGGTCACCGAGTTGATCGCGGCCGGGGAGTCGGTGACGGCTGTCGCGCGGCGGATCGGGGACGAGGACGTTCCGCCGGGGGTGCGGGCCGTGGCCGCCGATCTCGGGCGGCCGGAGAGCCTCGTCTCCGCACTGGAAGGGGCCAAGGCCCTGTTCCTGCTCGTAGCGGGCGAGGATCCGGCCGGGGTGCTGCGGCGGGCCGCCGCCGCCGGGGTAACGAAGGTGGTGCTGCTGTCGTCGCAAGGAGTCGGAACCCGGCCGGAGACGTACAAGCACGCCGCGGCCTTCGAGGCGGCCGTGGCCGGTTCGGGGCCGGCCTTCACCATCCTGCGCTCGGGCGGGATGGCCTCCAACGCGCTCGCGTGGGCGGAGCCAGTCCGCCGGTACCGCACCGCGGCCGCGCCCTTCGCCGACGTGGCGCTGCCGTTCGTCGACCCGGGTGACGTCGCCGCGGTCGCCGCGGCCGTACTGCGGGAGGACGGTCATGACGGTGCCACGTACACACTGACCGGCCCGGCGGGCACCACGCCACGGCAGCGGGCCGCCGCCATCGCGGAGGCCCTCGGCGACCCGGTGACGTTCGTGGAGCAGAGCCGGGAGGAGGCCCTGGCGCAGATGGTCCGTGTCATGCCCCGCGCGGTCGCCGAGGGCACGCTGGCCATCCTCGGCGAACCCACCCCCGAGGAGCGGGCGGCCGGCCCGGATGTGGAGCGGCTGCTCGGCCGGCCCGCCACACCTTTCGCCACCTGGGCGGCGCGCAACATCGCGGCGTTTCGCTGAGCCGCCGCGCGTCCCTCCACGCCGTCGCCCGGCACCGTCGCTCGCCTGGTCACCCACCGGACCCGGTGGGCACGCGGTCGGGAGCGGGCACGCGGTGACGCTGCGCGGCGAGGCGTTCCCGGTCGTACGCCTAGTCTCCGTCCGGCGGTGCGTCGGCCGGCTCGACCCGGCGGTTCGTCGGCCGGCTCGACGCCGGGCCCGGATTCGGACCGGTGAGCCGCGCTCGCCGGGTCAGTCGGCGCGGCGGCGGGCGTACACCTCCATCTCGATCTTCATGCGGGGGTCGGCGAGGCCGCACTCCAGCATGGTGGCGGCCGGGCGGACCTCGCCGAACCAGCGGCGCAGCACAGGCCAGCAGGGCTCGAAGTCCGCGCGGTCGGGCAGCAGATAGCGCACCCGCACGACGTCCGCGAAGGTGCATTTCGCCTCCGCGAGCGCGGCCCCGATGTTGCGCAGGCACTGCTCGGCCTGCTCGACCACGTCGTCCGGGATCGTCATGGTGGCGTAGTCGAAACCGGTGGTCCCGGAGACATGCACCCAGTCGCCGTCGACCACGGCACGGGCGTAACCGATCTGCTCCTCGAAGGTCGAGCCACTGAGGATCGCACGTCGCTCTGTCATCCGCGGAACGCTAGGTGACCAGCATGAATACGTCTAATACAAGAATCGGGATCGGGTGATATCTCTGGTGATATGGAGCGCCCCGAACTGCCTCTGCCGCAACTGCACGCCTTCGTCGTACTCGCCGAGGAACTGCACTTCGGTCGTGCGGCCGCCCGCCTGGGCGTCGCCCAGCCGCCGCTGAGCCAGCAGATCCGCCGGCTGGAGGAGAAGGTCGGCCATCCGCTGTTCGACCGGGCGCCGGGGCGCGTGACGCTCACGCCGGCCGGCCGTGCCCTGCTGCCGGCCGCCCGCCGGACCCTGGCCGGGCTGGCCGACGGGCTGGCCGCGGCACGGGCCGTCGGCAGCGGACGGGCCGGCCGGCTGCGAATCGGTTTCGCCGCCTCCCTGGCCCTGACCGTCCTGCCGGGCCTGCTGCGCGACTTCCGGCAGCGGTTCCCCGACGCGCGTCTGGACATCCGCGAGATGACCACGGCACCGCAGCTGGACGCCCTGCGCGACCGGACGATCGACATCGGCCTGCTGCGGGAACCCCCGGCCGGGGAGACCGAGCTGGGTTTCCGTACCGTACTGAGCGAGCCCTTCGTGGCCGTGCTGCCGTCCGCCCACCCGCTGGCCGCCGGGCGGACCGTGCGGCTGGCGGAGCTGGCCGAAGAACCGTTCGTGCTGCTGCCGCGCGCGGTCGGCCCACAGTTGTACGACCGGATCACCGGCCTGTGCGAGGCCGCGGGGTTCACGCCCCGGATGTCGCAGCACGCGGTGGAGTGGCAGACGGTGTGCGCCCTTGTGGAGACCGGGCTGGGTGTGTCCGTGGCGCCGGCGAGCATCCGCCGCATCCGGCTCAGGGGCGTCGCCTTCCGCCGGATCGATCCCGGCACCGCCCGCACCCGGGTCGCCGTGGCGTGGCGCAGGAACGACCGCAATCCCCTGGTCGGGCACCTGCTGGCGACGGTCGGCCGGGAGCGCGGAGGTCAAGGGGCGGTCACCGCTCCGGCCGGACCGGATGCCTGCTCATGATCGAGACCCGGTTGAACGCGTTGATGGTGACGGCCACCCAGATCACCGCGGATATCTGATCGTCGGTGAGCGCTTCGCGTGCGGCCGCGTAGGCCGTGTCCTGCGCGGCGCCGTCCGCGGCGGTGGTCGTCGCCTCGGCCAGGGCCAGGGCGGCCCGTTCGGCGGGCGTGAACAGGTCGGTGTCCCGCCAGGCGGCAAGCACGCCGAGGCGCTGGGGCGTCTCGCCCGCCCGGAGCGCGGCGCGGGTGTGCATGTGCAGGCAGTAGGCGCAGCCGTTGATCTGCGAGACGCGGAGGTTGACCAGTTCCACCAGGGCGCGGTCCAGACCGGCGTCGGCGGCGACGGCCCGGACCGCCTCGGACGTCTGCACCAGGGCGTCGTACGCCTTCGGGCTCTGCTTGTCGATGTGGATGCGCCGGGTGGCGCCGGCCGGAACGGGACTGGTCAACCTGGACTCCTCCGGGTGCCGTCGCCGGCTCCTCGCCCAAGTGGTGCGTGGAACCGGTTTCGGGGCTATGATCGCGGCTAGTTGTTGAAAATGAAACTACCACGGATGGGAGGTGGGCTCCGGTGAGCAACACCGAGGCGAGGCCCGCCGAAACGCGGTGCGGCTCCCCCGCCGAGGGACACCTGCCCGGCACGGCCTCGCGGGCCGAGATCCTGACGCCCCGCGACGTGCCGCTCGGCGGCCCCCGCGCGATGACGGTACGGCGCACCCTGCCCCAGCGGGCCCGCAGCCTGATCGGTGCCTGGTGCTTCGCCGACCACTACGGCCCCGACGACGTCGCCCACAGCGGCGGCATGGACGTCGCGCCACACCCGCACACCGGGCTGCAGACGGTGAGCTGGCTGTTCAGCGGGGAGATCGAGCACCGGGACAGCCTGGGCAGCCACGCCCTCGTACGGCCGGGCGAACTGAACCTGATGACCGGCGGGCACGGCATCAGCCACTCCGAGGTCTCCACACCCCGCACCACCGTGCTGCACGGCGTCCAGCTGTGGGTCGCACTCCCCGGTGAACACCTGCACACCGCGCGGGACTTCCAGCATCATGTGCCCGAGCCGGTGCGCGTCGAGGGCGCCGTGCTGCGGGTCTTCCTGGGCTCCCTCGCCGGAGCGGTCTCCCCGGTGCGGACCTTCACGCCGCTGCTCGGCGCCGAGATCGTCCTGGAACCGCGCGCCACCCTCACCCTGCGGGTCGACCCCGGCTTCGAGCACGGCGTCCTCGTCGACCGGGGTGACGTCCGCGCCGCCGGCACCCCGCTGCGGCCGGCCGAGCTGGGCTATGTGCCCGACGGCGGTGACACCCTCGCCCTCGCCAACGAGTCCGACGGCACCGCCCGCCTCGTGCTGCTCGGCGGTCCGCCCTTCGGCGAGGAGATCGTGATGTGGTGGAACTTCATCGGCCGGTCACACGACGAGATCGTGCAGGCGCGCGAGGACTGGATGAAGGGGACCCGTTTCGGCGAGGTGCACGGCTACGAGGGGGACCCGCTCCCCGCGCCGGAGCTGCCGCACGTACCGATGAAGCCGCGAGGAGGGGTACGTTGACCTGGGCGGATCCGGTCTTCTGGGCAGATCCGGTCGCCACGGCACAGTCGATCGCGGACAGCGCCGCGCGTGTTCCCCGGCGGGGCGTCCGACCAGCGGCCGGTGGATTCCCGTGCCGCCGGCCTCGGCGTCAGCGGCCGGTGGATTCCCCGCCGCCCTCGGCGTCCGGTTCCCGCCGGGAGCGTTCCTCGGTCTCGACACCTTCCAGGGGCTTGCCGGCCGTCGTACCGTGCTCCGTCTGGTAGCCCTCTTCGGCACTCGCCGTGCCCGGTACGGATCGCTCCTGCGGCTGGCTCTCCGCACCCGAGTGCGCCCCGGGCTCGTCGGGGCTGCGTGCCCGGTCGTAGCGGTCCCCGCGATGATCCTTCTCGCCGGTCATGTCCGTCGCTCCCCTCGTCGTCGGGGTCTTCGCCGGGTTCCCTGGGGCGGACAGCGGAAACGGCCACGCGTCAGCCGGCGGACCGGTCCTCACCCGGCCTGCGCACCACCGTGAGCAGGTCGTCGCGCCCGGCCACCGCCTCCAGCGCCAGCGTGCGGTAACCGGCCTGGGCGAACAGCACCGTGATGCGGTCCTGGTCCTCGCTCAGCACGGTGCCCTCGCCCCATTGCTCGTGCCGCACTTCCGTTCCGACGGGATAGGCCGCCGCCGCGGGGTGGGCGGGCCGCTCCTCCCGGCCGTTCTCGGCGTGCTCCGCTTCGCACGTGTCGCAGTTCCCGCACGGTGCCGAGTAGTCCTCGCCGAAGTAGCCGAGCAGGAAGTGCCGTCTGCAGCCGGTCGTCTCGGCGTACGCCCGGGCCATCTCGACCCGAGTCCGATCGGTCCGGCGATGCGCCCGCGCGGTCCGCGCGGCCCGCTCGGCAGCCTGGTCGGGAGAGACACCAGGGGCCGGACGGACCTCGCCCTCCTCTCCCGTGGCGACGGCGTCGGCCTCCTCCAGCAGGTTGACCGCGGCGGTGACCCGGTTCCTGGACAGGCCCGTGTCCTGGCGCAGCTCGTCCAGGTCGGCCGGGTCCCCGCCGTGGTCGTGGACGGCGCCGGCCACGTCCGACAGGACGTCATGGCTCGGGGTACGGCCGGCGAAGTAGGTCTGCATCCCCGTGTCCTCGGGCCGGTAGTGCAGTACGGCGAGGGCGGGGCGCCCGTCCCTGCCGCAGCGGCCGATCTCCTGGTAGTAGGCGTCCAGGGAACCCGGCAGCGAGGCGTGCAGGACGAACCGTACGTCCTCCTTGTCGATGCCCATGCCGAACGCCGAGGTCGCCGCGACCACGTCCGCCGCGCCCGAGAGGAAGGCGTCGTGGACCCGGGCGCGTTCGGCGGCCCGCAGTCCGGCGTGGTAGGCCTCGGCAGCCAGTCCCAGGGAGGCCAGCTCCCCGGCGTAGTACTCGCTGTCCTTGCGGGTCGCGGCGTAGACGATGCCCGGCTTGGGCTCGGCGGCGGCCCGCTCGACCACGGCCCGGCGCCGGTCGTCCTCGTCCAGGAAGCGGCGGACCTCCAGCCCGATGTTCGGCCGGTCGAAGCCGGTCACCATCAGCCGCGGCCGACGCATGCCGAGCCGCTCGGCGATCTCCTTGCGCACCGGCGGGGCGGCGGTCGCGGTCAGGGCCAGCAACGGTGGTCCGCCCAGGCGGCGTACCGCCTGGGCCAGGCGCAGGTAGTCGGGGCGGAAGTCGTGGCCCCACGACGACACGCACTGGGCCTCGTCCACCACGAACAGGGCCGGACGCGCCTCCGCCAGCCGCTCCACCACCTCGTCCTTGGCCAGTTGCTCCGGCGCCAGGTACAGCAGGCGCGCCTCACCCCGGCGCACCGCCGCCCAGGCGGCCTCCGTCCGCGCCGCACCGAGGTCGGAGTTGACCGCGACGGCACCGGGGCCGCGTTCGCCGTCCGGCAGTCCCTCGATCTGGTCCCGCTGGAGGGCCAGCAGCGGCGACACGACCACGACCGGTCCGGACAGCAGCAAGGCAGGGACCTGATAGACGGCGGACTTGCCGGACCCGGTCGGCATCACGACGAGGGCGTCCTCGCCGTCCAGCACCCATTGCATGGCGGTGAGCTGCTCGGGCAGCAGAGTGTCCCAGCCGAACACGTCGGCGGCGACCTCGCTCAGGCGCGTGACCCGGTCCTGCTCGGCCCGCGGCCCCTTCCCTCCCATGGCCGGCTCCCTCACTGCTCGATGCGGACGTGTGGGGTGACACACCCGTGGCGCCGCTCTGGGTACCCGCGGGGGCGGACGCATACCGGCCGGGGCCGTCCGGCCCGCAACGAGACGTCAGCTTCCCCCTTGAGCGGCAGCCGGCGGATCCCGATCCGGGAAAGGGGGAGGTTCGCGGGAAAAGCGAGGATAGTGGCAGTGGTAGGGGCCGTCGCTCCTGTCTCCCTCCGGAGCGGCCGGCCGTCTCGCTGGAGGTATCTCTTCGGGCTGGAACCCCGTGGTCCCCGGCGGCACACACGATGCCGATCCGGGCCTCGCGCCCGGAAGGGATGCAGCCACCATGACCGATGCGCCATTTCAACCGGACGTCACCGCCCTGCTGCTGAGCACCGACTCCCTGGAACAGTTCCTCCAGGTTCTCGCGGACAGCGCGCTGAACCTGGCGCCTGTCTTCGACGGTGTGGGGATCACCCTGGAGCGGCAGCAGCGACCGCTGACCGTGGTCAGCGCCGGCACCAGTGCTCCCGTACTGGACGAGGCCCAGTACGGGCAGGACGACGGGCCCTGCCTGCAGGCACTGCGCACGGGTGAGGAAGTCGTCGTGGTGGACATGCTGGAGGAGGAGCGCTGGGGGCCCTACCCGGCGTACGCCGCCGCCTGCGGGACCCGCTCGTCCTACTCCCTGCCGATCGCCGCCCACACCCACACCGCCGGCGCGCTCAACATGTACTCCCCGAAGGTCTCCGCCTTCGCCGACGCCGACTGCACCGGGCTGCGCGCGCTCGCCGCCCAGGCCACCGGAGCCATCGCGCTCGCGCAGCGCATCGCCGACGCGCAGCAGTACGCCGCCGACCTGCAGACGGCGATGGCGTCCCGCAGCATCATCGACCAGGCGATCGGTGTGATCATGGGCCAGCAGCGGTGTCCGGCCGACGAAGCGTTCACCGTGCTGCGCAAGGCGTCCCAACACCGCAACATCAAACTCCGCGACCTGTGCAGGGAGCTGCTCACCAGCGTCAGCGGAAGCCCGCCCCCGGACGGACGCCCCCTGCAGCCTCGGCCCTGAGGGGGCCCCGGTCCGGCGAAACGCCGAGCCACTATGTGTCTCGGCGGTCAGCGGGTACACGTGGCTGAACGGGGGCTACGGGACCGGTGAGGGTAGGAGGTGCCCCTTGACACAGCGGGACACTGCGATGCGGCGCATGCTGACGGGGTTGCTGGCCGAGAGTCATGTGATGCCGTTCGAACGCCTGCCGTCGCGGGTGGCGGAGCACGCCGCGCTGGCCGGCATCTCCGAAGTGCTCATCTACCTGGGGGACCTCCAGCGCGACGCCCTGCGGCTGCTCACCGGCAAGGGACTGGACGCCGCCGAGGGCGCGCCCGAGGGCAGGGCCGTGCTGTCCGTGGAGGGTACGGTCGCCGGACGTGCCTTCCAGTACGGATCCATCGTGCCCGCCGCCGACACCGAGGACGGGGCCTACGGATGGTGGGTGCCGCTCCTGGACGGCACCGAACGTCTCGGCGTGCTGTACATGACCTCCGACGAGGACGGGGAGGACGTCCGCCAGGACATGCTGGCGCTGGCCTCCCTGGTGGCGATGCTGGTGACCGGTAGCCGCGACACCAGTGACTCGTACGCCCGTCTCACCCGCATCCAGCCCATGAACGTCGCCGCGGAGATGCAGTGGACGCTGATGCCGCCCCGCACGTACGCGGACAACCGGGTGATCATCGGGGCCGTCATGGAGCCCGCGTACGAGGTCAGCGGCGACGCCTACGACTACGCGACCGCCGCCGACGTCGTCCATCTGTCGATCTTCGACGCCATGGGACACGACACCTCGGCCGGCCTCACCGCCAACCTCGCCATGGGCGCCTGCCGCAACCACCGCAGGCAGGGAACAGGGCTGGGCGATCTGGGCGACGCCATCGAGCGGGTGCTGCTCGAACAGTTCGGCCCGACCCGCTATGTCACCGGCATCCTCGCCGACCTCGACACCTCCACCGGCGTGCTGACCTGGGTCAACCGCGGCCACCAGCCCCCCGTCGTGATCCGTGACGGACGCTGGACCACGCTTCTGCACTGTCCGCCCGCGCATCCCATGGGCAGCGATCTGCGGCTGCCCACCACCCTGTGCCGCGAGCAGCTCCAGCCCGGTGACCGCCTCGTCCTCTACACCGACGGCATCACCGAGGCCCGTGGCCCCGGCGGTGAGGAATTCGGGCTCACCCGTTTCGTCGACTTCCTGGTCCGCCATCACTTCGACGGCCTCTCCGTCCCCGAGACCCTCCGCCGTCTCATCCGCGCCCATCTGCGCCACTACCAGCTGCGGGACGACGCCACCATCCTGGTGTGCGAGTGGCTCGGCCCCCGAGCCGCTCCGACCACGGGCACCGCGGTTCTGGCAGGGGTGCCCGACCCCGCGGCCACCGACTGACACGGCGCCGGGTGTGAGCGGCAGGGGGCCTTCGTCACAGGCTCCTCAGGACCTGGGGCGAGAGGTCCTTGATCTGTCCACGGCGAGGCTTCTCGCCCGCGGCGCGAGGGTTCAGGTCCGGTGGCTCTCGTCCACGTGCCGGGCCGGGTGGCGGAGTGGGACGCCCCGACGGGCTTGGACTCCGGTGAACCTCGCCGCCTCAGGTGGATGGCGATTCCCCGAGCCTGGGGCCTGCGTGTTTGTGAGCCGGGGAGCTGGTTAGGCTCCGAAGGGGAGTGCTTGGGAAGCAGGCACCTGCGCGCAGAGCCGGTAGGGCTCGGTTGCGCATGTCCGTGATGTCTGCCGTTTTATGTATGGAGCGCTTTCATGAGCCAGTTGCCCTGGTCACCCGAGGAAGAATTCGTCGAGGAGGCGCCTTCCGCTTGTGGCGAGGCCGAGGTTCTGCTCCGGTCACAGGACGAACTCGACGCCCGCAACCGGCTGTTCGGGCACGCCGGAGTCGCCGGCGCTCAGGAGATCCTGGTCAAGCGTTACCGCCTCACCTCCGAACAGGAGGCGTTGAGCCTGCTGAAGACCGCTTCTCAGCGGTACAACGTCAAGCTGCACACACTGGCCGACGCGGTGGTCCGCACGCCCGCTCCCGACCAGGACACGACGCTGTGGTTCCCGGGCCGTGCTCGCCACAGCCCGCCCCGGCTGCCCGGCCTCAGCCTCGACCGCGGCTCACAGGGCAGTCAGGGAGCTGTGATGAAGGCGGTGCTGAACCGGGTGCTGTCCATCACACAGACCCCGATGGGCAACGTGCAACTGGCCGGGAGCGGACGGCTGCATCTGGCCCGGCACACCGGACTGAACAAGTACTTCACCGACTTCTTCGCCTTCGTCGACGCCCCCACCACGTCCTGCTCGCAGGCCGCGGCCGAGCGCCGGCAGGTCACCGTGACCGATGTGGCGACCGCGGCCGTGTTCGACGAAGCCTCCCGCCACGCCATTCTGCAGGCGGGCAGCCGGGCCGCCCACAGCGTTCCCCTGGTCAGCAGGGCGGGCAAGGTGCTGGGCATGGTCTCCTCCCACCATGAACGGCCGCTGCGAGGATTCACCCGAGCGCAGTTGGCGGCACTGGAGCAAACAGGCATGGACGCCGGGCGCTGGCTGTCCTGGCATTGGAGCACGGTCGTCCTGGACGCCCTGGAACACCTGCACGCCACGGCCACCGCCGCACGAATCTGACCTCCGTCGGGCACCGCGGTCTGCCACGCCCCCGGCCCGCCCTCACGCAGTGGTTGCGGTCACTCGCCCCTTTCCGTGGTCGTGGCCGACGATTGCTGCTATTGCTCTGCATTGGGGGTAGGTGGGTGGCCTGGCACGAGACGCTCAGGAAGAGGGCGGTGGGCATGGACGAGTCTGCCCGGAACCGGGATGACCAGCGTGACCTGGACAGGGTCCGCGCGTCGCAGGCATATGAGGGCAGACCGCCCGACATCGCCCGGGCGCGTGATCTGGCCCGCGACTTCATGACGCGCGTCCAGGCGGTGCAGGGTCTGCCGGTGTCGGACCGGGCACTGGCCATGGTGCAGCTCGTGGTCAGTGAGCTGGTGACGAACGCCTGCAAGTACGCGCCCGGGCCGTGCCTGCTTGATCTACAACTGGCCGGGGGCAGCGTCCAGGTCACGGTGTGGGACAGCGCTTCGGTGCTGCCGGTGGCCCGCGCCGCCGATCCCGGCCGGGTGGGCCAGCACGGCCTGGAGATCGTGATGGCCGTGTGCCAGAGCTTCGAGGTACGCCGAGAACCGGTCGGCAAGCGTACGACCGCCTCGGTGATGCTCGCGGACGACCCCGGTGGTGATGTGACCGGACACCAGCCCCTGAAGTGATCATCCGATCGCTCGGCAGCGAACCACCACGCCCGCCGCCCCGTCCTGTCAGCGTCAGGCCTGCCGGCGCGCGCCGTGGAGGTCACGGAGGAGGGCGATCTCGGCTCCGTGGTGCAGCAGTTCCTGGTTGACCCACCACGCGTGGGTGCCGGCGGTGTGGACCGCGCGCAGGGCCGGCATCTCGGTGACATGGCTCAGCCGTCAGGCGATGGTGGTGACCGGCGGCGGCCAGGGGTGCGGGGACGCTGCGGCGTCACGGCCCCATGCGTCGCCGCCGGCCAGGCGTCGCCGCTGTCCATGACCGGGCCGCTCAGTCGGCCGGCGAGGCGCTCGCGCGCGAAGTCGAACTGGGCCGGCAGGGGAAGCAGTCGGGGCGGTGTCGTCATCGGACGCTCCTGAACGGACGGCTGGTCACGGCAGGGTGCGGATGCCGCCGGCGGGCCGGCGTGGCACAACCGGGGCTCCGTCCTCGTCCCCCTTTTCCGGCGATGCCTGTCGACGCCTCAGGCGAGGCTGCCGCCGGTCGTCCGAAGGACGTTCTGGAATGACACGCTGCCGACCCGATCGCCGGTATCCGAAATTCCGTTGACGGTACGGGGCGCCCTTGCCAGGGGTGGTGTGCCGGAGCATCCCGAGGGGCGCGGGGAGACGACCGGCCCCGCCCCCGGAGGGGTCTGTCGCGGAACCGCCGCGGAATTGTCCGTGATCGGTAACAGCGGGATCCCGTGATCCTACCTGGCCGTCCTGACAGGTGCAGGGGAACCGATCGAGACGGCAAGGGGCGGGGCGGACATGGCGCGGCATAGCGGGCGGGGATGGTACGGCCGGGTGGTCGCGGCGGCGGTCGGCGTCACGGCGGTGGCGGCCGCCACCTCGGTGTGGACCGCGCAGGCCGGCCAGCCGGACGGGGGATCGGCCCGCCCGGGCGCCGCGGCGCGGCCCGCCGCGCCGAAACCGGCGTCGGTTTCCGCCGCCATCGCCCATGCCTCCGACCGGGGTGAGCACGCGGTCAACATCACCATCGACGACGGCCCGGACCCGGTGTGGACCCCGCAGGTGCTCCAACTGCTGCGGGACAACGGCGTGAAGGCGACGTTCTGCATGGTCGGCACCCAGGCGCAGGCGCACCCGGATCTGGTCAAGCAGGTGGTGGCGGCCGGACACCGCCTGTGCGACCACACGGTCTCGCACGACACCACCATGGACACCAAGTCCGAGGCCTACCAGTCGCAGCAGATCCTGGACGCCGAACGGCAGATCACCAAGGCGTCCGGTGGCGTGCGCCCGATGTACTACCGGGCCCCGGGCGGCGCCTTCACCCCGTACAGCAGGCAGCTGGCGGCCTCGCACGGGATGCGGCCGCTGGGCTGGAACGTCGACTCCAAGGACTTCGAGCGGCCGGGCACCGCCTCCATCGTCACCACCGTCAAGTCCGAGGTGACCAACGGGCCCACGATCCTCTTCCACGACGCGGGCGGCGACCGCTCCCAGACCGTGACCGCGCTGCGCACCCTGCTGCCCTGGCTGAAGCAGCAGGGGTACTCCTTCGGTTTCCCGGTTCGCTGAACGGACCGTCCCGGCAAGGAGCTTCACCGACCGTCCGGCTCGGGGTCCGGCCCCGTCGGGTCAGCGGGTGCGGCGGTGCCGTCGGGGGGGGCAGGGGCGTGGTCCGCGGTAACGAGGGCGCGCAGCGCGCCGGTGACCCCGGGCAGCGGAGTCGGGGGCGATGACATCGAAGTGCCCTCATCCGGGCAGCTCATGGAGGGTCGCGCCGGTCGTCTCGGCACAGCGGCGGACCATGGCCACCGGCAGCGCCTCGTCCAGGGCGCCGTGGACGACGACCGTACGGCCGACGGGCCCGCCCAGTGCCGCGGGACCGGCGGCGGCCCACCCGATCCGGTACGTCGGTCCGTCCGCCGCCGAGCAGGCCCGCGACCGCGCCTCGCCCGCTGCCCGGTGCGTCGGCTGCCCGGTTCGTCGGCCCACGCCAGGTCGGCCGTGGGGGCGAGGGCCGGCACGCCGAGCGTCGCGGGAGCAGTGGCCGCCAGGCCGGGTGCGTCGCCGGGCAGCCGGTGCCGGACACCGGCCCACAGGGCCGGCCGGCCGCCGGCCGAGTGCCCCGGCGTACACCACGCGCGCCGGGTCGACGCGGTCGGGGACCGATCCGCTGCGGCGACCATGTCCCGCTCTGCCGGCCGGCCCGCCACGCTCGTCGACAACCGCGCACGCCGTCGACCAGCTGCCCCCCCTCGCCTCACGACACTCATACCTCGCTTCGATATCCGGTCCCGGACGTCGCTCCGCACACGAAGAACCCGGTCGCCGGTGAACGGATCCACCGACTCTGCGGCATCGGCGGTGGTTCCTGGGTACCTGAAGACGGTCAGGTCGGATGAGGAAAGGTCGCACAGTGGACGGATCGTCGCTCCGAGCAGTGGGCTGGGCGCGCTCACTGCCGTTGAACAGCGAGGTGAAAGCGGCGCGGGACTGGGCGCGCGAGCACCTCGACTCCCTGGGGTGGACCACCAGCGCCCCCGACATGGTGGACGCGGTCCTGCTGACCGTCTCCGAACTGGTCACCAACGCTCACACCCACGCGCACAGCAACGCGCAGCTGGTACTGGCCTGGGACAACCAGTGCCTGCACATCGCCGTCCACGACGCCTCCAGTGAGCTGCCGACGCCGCGAACGCCCAGCACGGAACGCCTCGGAGGGCGGGGCATGTTCCTCGTCGACGCGCTGGCCGACGAGTGGGAGGCCCGCCCCTGCCCCCGTGGCAAGACCGTCACCGCCTGTTTCCGCCCACCCGAGGAAGCGGTCCCTCGTCAACGGCCCGGCACAGACGCCGAGTAGCGCTTCCTCGACGAACACACCCTGGACACGGGCGGCGGGGGTGGAGCTGGGTACAGGCTGATTCGGCAATCAGGTGCAGTCCGCGCGCACCGCCCGCCCGGCATCGTCGTAGCCATGCGGAAGAGACAGCGGTGGACAGCACTGGCAGGGGTCTATCTGACGATCGCCTTCGTCGCGGCCGGAGCACTGGGAGCCGTACAGCCGGCCACGGGAATACCGGCTGAGGTCGTCCAGCTCACCCAGTTCGGGCCGGCCCTGGGCGTGGCCGCGGCGGCCCTGCTGTGGCCGGCCCGGACAAGGGGGCTGCTCGCCGGGACGGCAGGACGTGCGGTGGGCCGGTGGTGGCCGTTGCTCATGACGCCGCCCCTGGTGATCCTCCTGTCGGCGGGCCCCTACACCCTCCTGACCGGCACCGCCCACATCACCGACCCGCGCACCCTGCACCACCCGTTCCCGCTGATCGCCGTCGCCCAACTCGTCGGCGCGTGCGGCGAGGAGATCGGCTGGCGCTGCTTGCTGCAGCCCCTGCTGCGGACCAGGTTCGGTCCGCTCACCGCGTCGGCGGCGGTCGGGGTGATGTGGGGTCTGTGGCACGTCCAGGTACTGACACGAAGCCCCGTGTACGCGGCCGGCTTCCTGCTGGCCACGATCGCCATGTCCGTCGTACTGGGGCGGGCCCTGGAGGCGGAGACGGGAGGCCGTCGCCTGCTGCTCGCCGGTGGCTTCCACGCCCTGGTCAACCTCGGCATGCTGCTGTTCATGGACGAGGAGACCGGCAGGGCGGTGCCCATGGTCCTGTTCGGGCTGGCGTGCGCGGTGGCAGCGGTGCCGTGGGTGTGGCGGTCCGGGCGGCGGCCGGTTGTTACGATCCCGGCGACTGCGGGGTGAGTGGGACGGGTGTACGGGGCGGGGTCGTGCCGCGGCTGGGCCGGCAGTGACGGGGCAGCGCTCGGCCAGGGCCGGTTGCCATGACCGGCCGGAGGCGGGTCGCGATGACGGCAGGGGCGGATGTGGCTGAGCGGTTCCGGCGCGGTGACTGGGTCGCGCTCGGTCGGTGCCAGGTCATCTGGCTGACCGGTTTCCTGGCGTCCGGTGCCGGGTTGTTGGTGGGCGGGGCTCTGGCGCTGCTGCCGCTGGGGCCCGGTCTGCGGCTGCTGCCTCCGGCCGCCTCGGTCCTGCGCCGCGTGTCCGACCACTACCGCGCCCGCGCGACCCTGCACAGCGGCCGTCCCCTGAGCCCGCCCGGCCCCCTCCCCCACGGCACCACGGCCCGCCGGCGCAGCGCCGCGATCCTGGGAGACGACGGTTTCTGGCACGACCTGCGCTGGGCCTGGCTGGAGCCCTGCACGGGCGGGCTGTTGGCGGCGGTGCCGCTCGCGCTGGTCGAGTACGGGGCGTTCGGCGTGCTGGTCCAGCCGTTCGTGTGGCGCCGGCTGGGCGAGGGCAACTGGTACGCCTTCGTTCCCGTCACCTCCGTGCCCACGATGGTCGCCGCCCTGTTGCTGGGTCTGGCCTTCATGGCGGCGGGCCTGCGCCTGGCACCGGTCGCGGCCCTCCTGCACGCCCGCCTCATCCGCCGTCTGCTGTCCGCACCGCGTTCCACCGAACTGGCCCGGCGGGTGGCCCGGCTGGCCCACACCCGGGCCACGGCCCTGGACGCGCACGCGGCCGAACTCACCCGTATCGAACGGGATCTGCACGACGGCGCCCAGGCACGGCTGGTGGCCCTGGGGCTCACCCTGGACCGGGCGACGCGCCTGCTCGACACGGACCCTGACGGCGCTCGCACCCTCCTGCGTGACGTCCGCGCCACCTCCGAACGTGCCCTCGAGGACCTGCGCGACCTCGTGCACGGTATGCATCCCCCGGTCCTGGCCGACCGGGGCCTGGCCGACGCCGTCCGCTCCCTGGCCCTGGACAGCCACCTGGACGTCGAGGTGGACGTACGCCTGCCACCGGCCCGTCTCCCCGCTCCCGTCGAGTCGGCGGCCTACTTCGCGGTCTGCGAGCTGCTCGCCAACGCGGCCAAACACGCGGGCGCGACCCGGGTGGACATCTCACTCACGCACGATGGCGAGGTCCTGCTCATCGGCCTCACCGACGACGGCCACGGCGGCGCGGACCCGGCCGCCGGGACCGGACTGCTCGGCGTCCGGCGCCGGTTGGATACCTTCGACGGGACACTCGCCCTGCGCAGTCCGCCGGGCGGACCGACCATCGTGACCCTGGAGATTCCGTGCGTGTCGTCCTCGCCGAAGACCTCTTCCTCCTCCGCGACGGCCTGACCCGCACCCTGCGCGAACACGGCTGCGAGGTGGTCGCATCGGTCGACAACGGCCCCGCGCTGGCACGGGCGCTGGCTGTGACGGACCTCGACGTGGCGGTCATCGACGTCCGCCTGCCACCGACCCACACCGACGAGGGTCTGAAGGCGGCGCTCGCCGCCCGCCGCGTGCATCCCGGCCTGCCCGTCCTGATCCTCTCCCAGTACGTCGACCAGCTCTACGCCCACGAGTTGCTGGCCTCCGGCGAGGGCGCCGTCGGCTACCTGCTCAAGGACCGGGTCACCCACACCGGCCAGTTCCTCGACGCCCTGCGCACGGTCGCTGCCGGCGGCACGGTGATGGACCCCCAGGTCATCGCCAAGCTCCTGACCCGCAGCGAGAAGCGTGGCCGCGTCGACTCCCTGACGGTGCGCGAGCACGAAGTCCTCGCCCTGATGGCCGAGGGCCGCTCCAACACGGCGATCGCCCAAGGCCTGCACATCAGCGAGAGCGCGGTGGCGAAACACATCGCGTCGATCTTCGGAAAGCTGGGGATAGCGCAGTCGCCCGAGGCCAATCGGCGAGTGCTGGCGGTACTGGCTTTTTTGAAGGGCTGAGACGCCAGGACGTCTGGCGAAATTCGATGGCATCCGATCTGCGGCGATGCTGGGATGGCACGATGCGGCAGGAACGTTCGGCGATCGTGGACCGGGGTCAGTACCAGGACGCGGTGACTCCGTGGGAGCTGGAGTCCTGGCGTGCCTCAGCCCTCGGCTGGGTGGCGGACCGGCTCACCGCGCACGGCCTGCACGCGACAGGCGACCTCGAGGTCCGGCTGCGCCCGTGGTCCGTGCTGGTACGGGTACCCGTGGCGGGACCGGACGCGGTCTGGTTCAAGGCGAATCCGCCGGCCAGCGCGTTCGAGGGCCCGCTGACCGCGGCGCTGGCCCGCTGGGTGCCCGGGCATGTGCTGAAGCCGCTGGCCGTCGACGCCGGGCGCGGCTGGACGCTGCTGCCCGACGGGGGCGCGCTGTTCCGCGACGTGCTCGCCCGGGGGCCGGTCCAGCCGACGACCTGGGAGGACCTGCTCCGCCAGTACGCGGGCACGCAGCACGCCCTGGTTCCGCACGCGCGCGAGATCGAGCGGCTGGGCGTTCCCTCCGCCCGGACCCTCGATCTGCCCGAGGTGTTCGACAGACTGCTCGCCGGGAACACCGCGCTGCGTCCGGACGAGCGCGCCCGGCTCGGCAGTCTCCGGCCCCGCGTCGCGGACTGGTGCGCGGAACTCGCCGCCGTCGGTGTCGAGGACACCCTCGACCACGCCGACCTGCACGACGGCCAGCTGTTCCATCCGGCACCGGGCCGGTTCACGTTCTTCGACTGGGGCGACGCCACCGTCTCCCACCCGTTCTGCAGCCTTCGGGTCCCCGCCGAGCGGGCGTGCGACCGGTACGGGCCGCGGGTGCTGGCCCGGCTGCTCGACGCCTACCTGGAGCCCTGGACGGGCGTGGGCCGTACGGCGGCGGACCTGCGTCGCGCGGCGAGTCTCGCCTGGCGCCTGAGCGCGCTGGGCCGTGCCGCCTCCTGGGGCCGTATGTTCCCCGGCACCTCCGGCCCGGAGCCGGGAGCCGAGCAGGGCGCCCAGTGGCTGCTCGAACTTCTCAACGATCCACCCTTCTGACAGATGTGGACGAACCGGCCGGCCGCGGGGGCCGGTCCGGCCGGGGAGGCCGGCTGGAGTGGAAGCGGCCCGCCATCGGCTGACGGCCGCGTCCCCACGGCGCCGCATGTCCCCGCCGGGCTTGCCCCGCTCGCCGGGCCGTCCGCGCCCGCGGTCCATGCCAGGTCGGCGCCCGGCCGGATCACCGGACGCGGTGGCCGGATGCACGGACCGGGTGGGCGCGAGCGGGGCCTACGTCAGGGCAGCGGGGTGCCGCCGGTGGCGTTGAGGATCTCCGCGGTGATGTAACTCGCCTCGGGCGAGGCCAGATAGACGTAGGCCGGGGCCAGTTCGGCGGGCTGGGCCGGGCGGCCCAGCGGAGCCTGCTTCCCGAACTCCTTCGTGTCCGGCATGGTCGCGGGGATGAGCGGCGTCCACACCGGCCCGGGCGCCACCGCGTTGACCCGCACTCCACGCTCGGCGACCATCTGTGCCAGCCCCTGCGTGAAGGTGACGATCGCGCCCTTGGTCATCGCGTAGTCCAGCAGGTGCGGGCTGGGCTGGTACGCCTGCACGGACGTGGAGTTGATGACACAGCCGCCGGACGGGATGTGCGGCAGGGCGAACTTGGTCAGCCAGAACATGCCGTACAGGTTCGTCCGCATCACCCGGTCGAACTGCTCGGTGCTGATCGCCTCGATGCCGTCCGGCTGGGACATCTGGTAGGCGGCGTTGTTCACGAGGACGTCGATGCGGCCGAACTCGGACACCGCCCGCTCGATCAGCGAACGGCAGTTGTCCTCGTCGCGGATGTCGCAGGACACGGCGACCGCCTTGCGGCCCGCGTCCTCGACCAGACGTGACGTCTCGCGGGCCTCGTCCACCTCCTCGGCGAGATGGGTGAAGAGCACATCGGCACCCTCGCGGGCGAAGGCGAGCGCCACCGCCCGTCCGATGCCGGAGTCCCCTCCCGTGATCACGGTCTTGCGGCCGTCCAGCCGGCCGGCGCCGCGGTAGGACTCCTCGCCGTGGTCGGGCGGTGGGTCCATCGGGCCGGTCCAGCCCGGATGCGGCTGGTCCTGGGAGGGGAAGTCAGGGCGGGCGTGCTGTGTGACCGGGTTCGGCCGGTCACCGTGCTGGTCCGTCACGGCGGCCTCCTGCGTCTCGGGCGGACAGGACAGCCGAACGGGTTCCCGGATCGGGCCCGCCGAAAGCCACCGAGCTGCGAGGACGCTCCGCGGCGGGCGTCCCGGACGGCGTGAGCCCCCGCCGGTGCGCGTCAGGCCGTCGGCGCGTCGGGGCCCGTGGCGCGCATCCGGTCCCGGCGGGCGCTGTTGTAGATCCGCAGGAGGTGCTTCGCCACGGCACAGAGCGCGGCATCGGCATGGCACTGGCGGCACGTCCGCATGTGCTGCTCGTACGTGAGGCGCGCGTTTTCCAACGCGTCGTTGACAGAAGACATGGACTTCTCCGGGCAGGGCCGTCCTGGGACGGCGCCGAGTTGACTGACTGGTACACCCAGAGACAAGGTGATCATGTTACTGGCGGTACTGGGAAACTCGTACTGACGCCGTCGGTCTCGTCACCGCTGTGCGGTCGTACTGGCTCCGTCCAGTGCCTCCCGGCTGATGTCCGCGTGACCCGCGTGCTGGGCCAGGTGCTTGACGATCCCGCCCAGCGTCAGCTCGCTCACCGTGGTACGCCGCGCCCCCCGAGCGTGAACGTGCCGGCGGGATCACCGGGGCCGGTCGTCACGCAGGGACCGCGCGTGGTTCATGAACGCGGTCAGGCCCACCTCGAAAGCACGGTCGGCCCGCCCGGCGGCCACCGCGGCGAGTGCCTCCGCGAGGTGGGGGGTCGGGATGCTGTCCGTCAGCTCCCACATGGTCTCCGGTGCGGCGAGGTCGAGGGCCGAGCCGAGCACCAGGTTCTCCAGGGCGATGACCAACGGCATGATCCCGGCGCGGTCGAACCCGGCCGCGAGCAGGAGGGCGACCGCCCGTTCGTACTGCTCCAGGACCCGGGGCGCTCGTACGGGTGACGTCATCAGCAGCGGAATGGCCCGGGGGTGCGCGGCGAACGCGGCGCGGTAGGAGCGGGCCCAGGCCTCGACGGCCGCGTCCCACGGGGTCAGATCGAGGGTGGCCGGGGCGATCGCGGAGCAGACGCGCTCGCGCAGCAGCTGCACCAGCCACGCGGCCGCGGCCGCCGGTGAGTCGGCCGTCGCCGGCCGCATCGCGCCGGGCTTCCGCGCGGACCTCACCGCGCTGTCCGTGGACCCGGTGCATGCTCCCGGCGACCAACTGGCGGACGCGCCCGCCGTGTTGACGGTGACCGGCGGCCGCGTGGCGCACCGGGCCACCTGACCCGCCTGTCCGCGGGCCGTGCGCGCCCCGGGCCGCGGACGGCATCGCCGGGCCGGTGACCGGCGCGGGACGCCGAAGCCCGCACCGGGGCGCGGCCGGTGGGGCAAGGCACACTGGACGGGTGAACGACCATCGCCCGATCCAGCGGGATCCCGCTCCGGAGTGGTACGGACGCCTGCGCGTCCGGACCACCGACCTGTCCCCCGCCCACTGGCTCACCGAACGGCACCCCGGCTACGGCGACTTCGGCACAGTGGCGGGCGTCGCGGCGCCGGGCTTCGCCGCGTACGCGCGGATCCTGCACCCGGCCACCCTGGACGAGCGGCCGGTGCGCTGGTCGACGGTGGCCGCGGCACACGGGACCCGGGTGGCACCGGGCACGCGGTGGCACGAGGTCATCGGCATGCCCCTCGACTATCACAACACCTCCGGGTACGGCCTGCCCGGCGTCTGGGACGAACACCCGTGGGAAGGCCCGACACCGCCGGCCGTCGCCGAGGCGCTCATTCCCGTGCTGGCCCGGCACACCCGCACCCCGGAGCGCTGCTGGTTCGGGCTGTGGCACGGGTACGGGCGCTGGGACTTCGACGGCTTCCCGGTCTTCGAGACGCCCGGCCGGGACGAGGTGCTGCTCGCCGGCACCCTGGCCGACGCGGTCTCCCCGGTGCGCCTGGACGAGTTCGCCGAGCTGCCCGACCTGTGGTGGCCCGAGGACCGCGCCTGGTGCCTGGGCGGCGACGTGGACCTGGTCAGTAGCTACGTCGGCGGGTCCCCGGCACTGATCGCGGACCTGCTGGCCGCCCCGGACCTGGAGGCGCACCCCGTGGCCCCGGGCGACCCGGTCGGCTGAGTCCGTCGGTCGGCGGCAAGAAACCTGAATCACGCAGGCGGCGTGCGCTGTCAGGGCAGCAGCCGCTGTTCCTTCGCCACGGCGACGGCGCCCGCGCGGTTGTCCACGCCGAGTTTGTCGTAGAGGCGGCGCAGGTGGGTCTTGACCGTGGCCTCACTGATGAAGCTGAAGGACATCCCGGGCACGCTGTTCCTCGCGTGCGGCAGGCGGTGACCGCCAAGGGCGCCCCGGTCGCGGGCATCGGCGTCGCGGGCGCCCCGTCGGGTGACCTGGACGAGAAGTACGCGCAGGCGGGAGCCGCGGCGCTCGGCCGCTGACCCGGCCACCCCCGCGCCGTCCGAGGTGGCCAGGACAGCGGAACGTCCGGGCCTGCCCCGCGGGGCGGACCCGGACGTCCTGTTCAGGTGACTCAGACCAGGTCGAACCGGTCCAGGTTCATGACCTTGTCCCACGCGGCGACGAAGTCCTTGACGAACTTCTCCTTGGCGTCGTCGCTCGCGTACACCTCGGCGAGCGCGCGCAGCTCGGAGTTGGAGCCGAAGACGAGGTCGGCACGGCTGCCGGCCCACTGCAGCTCACCGGTGGCGGCGTCACGGCCCTCGAACGTGGTCTGGTCCTCGGAGGTCGCCTTCCACGTCGTGCCCAGGTCGAGCAGGTTGACGAAGAAGTCGTTGGTGAGGACGCCGGGCGTCTTGGTGAGGACACCGAGCTGCGAGCCCTGGTGGTTGGCGCCCAGGACGCGCAGGCCGCCGACGAGGACGGTCAGCTCGGGAGCGCTCAGGGTGAGCAGGTTCGCCTTGTCGAGCAACAGGAACTCGGCCGGCAGGCGGTTGCCCTTGCCCAGGTAGTTGCGGAAGCCGTCCGCGGTCGGCTCCAGGGCCTCGAAGGACTCGACGTCGGTGTGCTCCTCGGTCGCGTCGACCCGGCCCGGGGTGAAGGGGACCTCGACCTGGAACCCGGCCTCCTTGGCGGCCTTCTCCACGGCCGCGACACCGCCGAGGACGATGAGGTCGGCCAGGGAGACCTTCTTGGCGCCGGAGGAGGCGTTGAACTCCTGCTGGACGCCCTCGAGGGTGCGCAGCACCTGGGCCAGCTGGTCGGGGTCGTTGGCCTCCCAGCCACGCTGCGGCTGAAGGCGGATACGGGCGCCGTTGGCGCCGCCGCGCTTGTCGCTGCCGCGGAACGTGGAGGCGGACGCCCATGCGGTGGTGACCAGCTGGGACACGGTCAGGTCCGAGTCGAGCAGCTTGGCCTTCAGGCTCGCGATGTCGGCGTCGTCGATCAGCTCGCCCTCGCGCTCCGGCAGCGGGTCCTGCCACAGCAGGGTCTCCTCCGGGACCTCCGGGCCGAGGTAGAGCGACTTCGGGCCCATGTCGCGGTGGGTGAGCTTGTACCAGGCGCGGGCGAAGGCGTCCGCGAACTCCTGCGGGTTCTCGTGGAACCGGCGGGAGATCGGCTCGTAGACCGGGTCGAAGCGCAGCGCCAGATCGGTGGTGAGCATGTTCGGCGCGATCTTCTTCGAGGAGTCGTGGGCGTGCGGGACCGTGCCCTCGCCCGCGCCGTCCTTCGGCCGCCACTGCTTGGCGCCGGCCGGGGACTCGGTCAGCTCCCACTCGTAGCCGAAGAGGTTGTCGAAGAAGCCGTTGCTCCACCGGGTCGGCGTGGCGGTCCAGGTGACCTCGAGGCCGGAGGTGATGGTGTCGGCGCCCTTGCCGGTGCCGAAGGTGTTGTTCCAGCCGAGGCCCTGCTCCTCCATCGAGGCGGCCTCGGGGTCGGCGCCGACGTGGTCGGCCGGGCCCGCGCCGTGGGTCTTGCCGAACGTGTGGCCGCCGGCGATCAGGGCGACGGTCTCCTCGTCGTTCATCGCCATCCGGCGGAACGTCTCACGGATGTCGCGGGCCGCGGCGAGCGGGTCCGGGTTGCCGTTCGGGCCCTCGGGGTTGACGTAGATGAGGCCCATCTGGACGGCGCCGAGCGGGTTCTCCAGCTCGCGGTCGCCGGTGTAGCGCTTGTCGTCGAGCCAGGTGGTCTCGGGACCCCAGTAGACGTCCTCCTCCGGCTCCCACACGTCCGCACGGCCGCCGGCGAAGCCGAAGGTCTCGAAGCCCATGGACTCCAGGGCCACGTTGCCCGCGAGGACCAGCAGGTCGGCCCAGGAGAGCCGCTGGCCGTACTTCTTCTTGACCGGCCACAGCAGTCGGCGGGCCTTGTCCAGGTTGGCGTTGTCCGGCCAGCTGTTGAGCGGGGCGAAGCGCTGCTGGCCGGCGCCGGCGCCGCCGCGGCCGTCGCTGATGCGGTAGGTGCCCGCGCTGTGCCAGGCCATACGGACGATGAACGGGCCGTAGTGCCCGAAGTCGGCCGGCCACCAGTCCTGGGAGGTGGTGAGCACCTCCTCGATGTCCCGTTTCACGGCCGGAAGGTCCAGGCTCCTGAACGCCTCGGCGTAGTCGAAGTCCTCACCGAGCGGGTTGGCCACGGCCGGGTTCTTGGCAAGGATCTTCAGGTTGAGCCGCTCCGGCCACCACTGACGGTTGCCACCGCCCTGGGTCGGGTGCAGGGCGCGGTCGTGTACGACGGGGCAACCGCCGCTGCCCCCCTCCGACTTCGAGTCTGTGACGATCGCGTCGTGGTTCTCAGTCATGGAAATCCTTCCGAACGGGACGGAACTCGGTCTCAGGAACTGCGGCCGGGGGAACAGTCGGGGCAGGTGCCCCAGTAGACGACCTCGGCCTCGTCGATGGAGAAGCCACGGTCGTCGGAGGCGGTCAGGCAGGGCGCGTCGCCGACCGCGCAGTCGACGTCGGCGACGGCACCGCACGACCGGCACACGAGGTGGTGGTGGTTGTCGCCCACACGTCCTTCGAACCGGGCCGGATGGCCGGCCGGCTCGATGCGGCGCACGAGTCCCGCCGCGGTAAGGGCGTGGAGGGCCTCGTAGACGGCTTGCAGGGAGATGTGGCCTACGCGGTCGCGGACCCCGGAGGCGATCGCCTCGACGCCGAGGTGGTCGCCGTCCCGGACGGTCTCCAGCAGCGCGACGCGGGCTGCCGTCACGCGCAGGCCGGCACCGCGGAGCTGCTCGGCGGTGGTCGGGGTCGGGGAGGCGGTCATGGAGGCAACCTACCCTCATAAACACGAACGGTTCAAGAAAACGAGCAATACAAATTTCATGCCCGCGCCGTCGCCCGATGTTTGCCCCCGCGTGACTTCGCCCTCGACGGCGGGCGGAGGCGGGCCGGCGGTCCGACGCAGGCATGCACGCATGATGCGGCCGAGGATCACCCATCACCGCACGCCAAGCCGGGACCTCCCCCGAACGGGCGAGCCCGGGGCCTCGCGGTCTCGCCCCTCGGGGGCGGGGCTTCGGGGCGTCGGGACTTCGGGGTCTCAGTGCTTCGGGGACGGGGCCTCGGATGGAGGGCCTCGGGCGGGGGGGCTTCGGGGCCGCGGGGCCTCTAGGCGGCTGGGACCTCCGGAACGGAGCTTCGGGCCTGGGCTTCGGGGGCGGGGCCTCGGGGAGGCGCTTGCCCTCCGCTTCCCCCAGCGCGCCTGGCGGCGGGGGGGTGGGGGGCTTCGGGGCCGCCGGGCCTCCAGGCAGCCGACCCTCGGGGTGTCGGGGTCTCGGGGTCTCGGGGTCTCGGGAGTAGGGCTCCCGGGTCTCGGGGACAGGACTCCCGGGCCTCCGGGCTTCGGGGACGGGGTTTCCGGGCTCCGGGCCTCGGGGGCGGGGTTTCCGGGGCCCGGGATCCCGGGGGCGGGGCTTCCGGGGCCCGGGATCCCGGGGGCGGGGCTTCCGGGGCCCGGGATCCCGGGGGCGGGGCTTCCGGGCCCCCGGGCCTCGGGTCGCCCGGCTCCGAGATGCCGAAGCCCCGCCCCCGAGGTCGCCAACCCGCCGAGCCCCGGCACTCCCCCGCCGTTCGCCGACGTCTGCGGTCCGGGGCCGGCCGTCTACGGCACGAAAACCGAAGGTGGGGGTCGGGTGCCGGACGTCGCACTCACGTCGGCCGGGCGACCACTCGAATGAACCACCAGGCAAGGAATATAAGCCTTATAAGATGTGAAACCCGGACATCATCACCGGGGTGGCAGTCGAGAGGGACGCTGGTGGACCTGGACGCCGTCGCCGACGAGCTGTACGCGCTGCGGCCCGAGGAATTCGTCGCCGCCCGTGACCGGCGCGCCCTGGACGCCCGCCGGTCCGGCGATCAGGCTCTGGCCAAGGAGATCGGCGCCCTGCGGCGGCCGAGCCTGGCCGCCTGGGTCAGCAACCTCCTGGTGCGCCGGCAGCCGGAGGAGGTCCAGCCGCTGGTCGCCCTCGGTGAGGAGCTGCGCCGCGCCCACCGCGAACTGGACGGTCCGCAGCTGCGCCGGCTCGCCCGCCGGCAGACGGAGGTGATCGGCGCGCTCGGCCGGCAGGCCCGGCGGCTGGCCGCGCAGGCCGGGCACCCGGTCGGCGAGGGCGTCCAGCGTGAGGTCGAGGAGACCTTGCACGCCGTACTCGCCGACCCTGAGGCCGCACGGGAGTGGGCGGCGGGCCGGCTGGCGAAACCGCTCCAATCCACGATCGGGTTTCCGACGGCCGACGGGGCCGTACTCGAACGCCGGCCCGCCGTATCCGCGGCCAAGCCGAAGGAGCGTGCCCGGGACGAGGAGCCCGGGGGCCGCGCGGACCGCGCCCAGGACGAGGAGCGCCGCCGCCTGGCCGAGGCCCGCAGGCAGGCCCGGGACGCCGAGCGGGAGCTGCGCATCCGGGAGAAGGAGGCCGAGGCCGCCGAGGGGGAGCTGCGCATCCGGGAGAAGGAGGCCGAGGCCGCCGAGGGGGAGGTGGAGGAGGCCGGCGCCCGGGTGGCCGAGCTGGAGGAGCGGGTGCGTGGACTGCGCGCGGAGCTGCGGCGCGCCGAGGACGAGCAGCGGCAGGCCCGCACCGGTGAGCAGGCCGCGCGGGAACGGGCACGGCAGGCGGACCGGGTCGTGCGCGAGGCCCGGCGCCGGGCGGGCGCGGCCGCCGCACAGCTGGAACGACTGGCCCCCGGCCAGGGCCTGCCAGGCCCCGCGAGCCCGGCATGATCCAAACGAGAGGCCCCATAGCCCCCGAGGCCGGACCGGCCGGACGACCGGCCGAGCAGGCACCTCCACGGAAAGCGAGGAGCCATGGCGCGACCCATCTGGACCGGCGTCCTGACCTTCGGGTTGGTCACGCTGCCCGTGGGCCTGTACACCGCGACCGCGGACCACACCGTGCACTTCCACCAGCTCCAGCCCGGCACCTCGGACCGCGTCCGCAACAAGCGGGTCAACGAACGCACGGGCAAGGACGTCGACACCGGCCGGATCGTCAAGGGGTACGAACTGGGTGACGGCGAGTACGTGGTCGTGGAACAGGGCGAGGAGGTCGTCGGCGAAGCGGAGCCCCGGAGGCGACCAACGTCATCGACCTCATGGAGGCGCTCAGCCGGAGCGTCGAGGAGAGCCGGTCCCGGGGCCGTGCGGGCGGCGGCGCCGGGCGCGGGCCGCGTGCCGCCGGTGGACGGCGCGCGGCGGCCGGAAGGAGACCGCCGGCAGGAAGCAGACCGGCAGCGAAAAGGCGGCCACCGGCGGAAGGCGGCCACCCACGGGAAGGAGACGGCCCGCGGAAAGGCGACCGACGACCTGGCGTCGCTGTCGAAGGCGGAGTTTTACGAGCGGGTGAGCGCGGCGGGCGTTCCGGGCCGGTCGAAGATGACCCGGGAGCAGCTCGCCGAGGCCCTCGGCCGGCGTGGGGCCGCGGCCTGACCGGCGGCGTGCAGTGCGAGGCCGCCCTCGTCACGGGCGGGGCGGGGGCGGGCTGATCCACGCCGTGGAGGCGGTCGCTCTTACGGGTGCACCGGATCCGGCCGTCCGTGGCATACGGGGGACTGGGTCGTTCGGCAGGAGTGTGATGTTTGCCAGGCGACGTGAGGGACCGGCGTGAACGGGCAACGTTCCCCCTCATGCCCCACGTGAACCGAACCCCCTGCGGCAGGTGATCGGATGACCACGGCGACGCCCCGGGCGCTCCGGACGCCGCCCACGAGAGCCGGCGAGCGGACCGCCGGGTTCTCCCCATCCGCCGCCATGCCCTCCTTGCCGTCCCTCACCGGGCTGCGGTGGATGGCGGCACTGCTGGTGTTCGGACTGCACGTGAACAACTTCGGCTACTTCGGAGGCACCGGCGGCCGCGTGGTGTCCTGGGGATTCGGTGCCGGTGCCACCGGAGTGTCGTTCTTCTTCGTGCTGTCCGGATTCGTGCTGACCTGGTCGGCGCGGCCCGGCGACCGCGCGGTCGCCTTCTGGCGTCGGCGCGTCGCGCGTGTCTACCCGGTGCACCTGGCCACCCTGGCCGTGGCCCTGCTCATGGCGTACACGCCGGTGCACCAGCCGCGGCCGACGCTGAAGCAGGCGGCGGCCAACGGGCTGCTGCTGCACTCCTGGTGGCACCCGTGGTGGCAGACGCTCAACCCGGTCAGCTGGTCCCTAACCTGTGAGGCGTTCTTCTACGCGGCCTTCCCGCTGCTGATCCTGCTGCTGCGCCGGCTCGGCCCGCGCGGGTCGACCGCGCTGGGCGGGCTGTCGGCGGCGGCGGTCCTGGTGCTGGCCTGGACGGACGCCCACCACTGGTGGACCTACACGCTGTACTCGTTGCCGGCCGCCCGGCTGCCCGAGTTCGTGCTCGGCGCGGTCACCGCGCGATTGCTGCTGCTCGGCCGGTGGCGCGGGCCCGGTCTCGAGGCCTCGCTCGCCCTGGCGCTCATCGGCTACTTCTTCGTCCCGCAGGTCACGCCCGGCTACACCGCCACCCTCTGCACCCTCATCGGGTTCACGCTGCTCATTCCGGCGGCGGCCGTCGCGGACCTGCACGGGCTGCCCTCGCTGTGGCGGCACCGACGGCTCGTGCGGCTGGGGGAGCTGTCGTTCGCCTTCTACATGATCCACTTGCTGGTGCTGCGCGCCGCGACCCTTCTGCTGGGTACGAAGCCGCACTTCGGCGTCCTGGCGGGGCTGGCCGTCACGACGGCCGTGTTCGTCGTGTCGCTCGCGCTGTCGTGGGTGTTGTACGAGGCGGTGGAGTGCCCGGCGCGACGGCTGCTGCTGCGGCCGCGCCGGTCGTCCTCCCCGGCGCCGGAGCCGGCCCGTTCCGAGGCCCCGGCCGAGGCGCGGGACTGAGCCGGGCCGGACGGACCCGGGGACACGTCGGCGCGGGTCCGCCGCCGACCGGGACGGGATGGTGTGCGTTCTGCGCTGGGGAAGCGTCAGGAACCGGCCGGGTCCACGCTGTTCGGCGAGCCGTTTCCGTGGAGGGGCTCGTTTCCTCGCCCGGCCCAGGCATATCCCGCGCTCAGACAGGAACCCGGTCCTCTCACGCAGTCGACGAACGAGAGGGATCACTCATGTCTCAGGTCGAGGAATCCGTGCGGGTCGAGGTGCCGGTGCACACCGCCTACAACCAGTGGACCCAGTTCGAGACCTTCCCGGCGTTCATGGAAGGCGTCGAGCGCATCGAGCAGCGGACCGACACCCTCACGCACTGGGTGACCAACATCGGCGGAGTGCGGCGGGAGTTCGACGCCGCGATCACCGAGCAGCGGCCCGACGAGCGGGTCGCGTGGACCACGGTGGACGGGTCGGCGCGGCAGGCCGGTGTGGTCACCTTTCACCGCATCGACGACGCCACCACCAAGGTGATGCTCCAGCTCGACTTCGAGCCCGAGGGCGTGACCGAGACGGTCGGCGACAAGCTGGGCCTGGTCAAGCGGCGCGTCTCGGGGGATCTGCACCGGTTCAAGAAGTTCATCGAGGAGCGCGGCGGCCAGGAGACCGGGGCGTGGCGCGGCGAGGTCGGCGGCCCCGGCGGCAGCGACGTGTTCTGATCGGTCGCACTCCCGGGTGACGTCGGCAACAGCCAGGAGAGTCCGGCGTGATCCGGGGTAGACGGCTCCCCGACACCGGCCCGGCGGCGGAAGCCGCCGGGCCGACACCGCTTGACGCAACGAAGGAGCCGTTTCGACGTGCGTGGGAAAGAGACCGGGGCGTGCCGGCGGACGGACGCCGACCCGTCCACCGCCGATCCTCCGCGCCGGCGGCCGAGCGCCCACCCCTGGTACCGGCGGGCGCCTGCCCTCCGCCCGTACCGGTGGGCAGGCGCCCTTCGCGGGTACCCGCGGGCGGGCGCCCTTCACTCGCAGCGGCAGCCGGGGGCTCTTCCCTCGCACCGGCAGCCGGCCACGCACGCCCTACGCCGGTGGCCGCATGAGGTCAAGGTGGCGCGGGCCGTGGCTCAAGAGGTCTCCTGGCCCAGGATCCTGAGGGCCGCGGCGGAACAGAACGCCTCCAGTCCCTCCAGCAGCGCCTCCCTTTTCGCCGACGGCATGGCGGCCAGGACCGCCCGCACCTCACCCTCCCTGCGGGAGCGCAGGTCGGCGAGGAAGGAGCGGCCGCTGCCGCTGAGGCGCAGCCGTACCTCGCGCCGATCGGCGGCGCCGGGCTCGCGTTCGAGAAACCCGGTGGTCTCCAGCCGGTCGCACAGCCGGCTCGCGGACGGTGGTGCCGCGCCCAGGCTGTTGGCGAGCGTGCGCAGATTGATGCCGTCGTGCTGTTCCAGGACGAGGAGCACGCGTACCTGTGAGGTGGACGCGGGTGCCGTGGGGACGCGTCCCGACAGCAGTTCCAGCAGTTCCGCGGCGGTGGCGGTCACCCTGGCGGCCTCGTCGGACGGTGGACGGGTGCGGAAGGCGGCCACGGTCCCCCTTTCGCAGGCACTGAGGTCGTCAGGGTACTAGGTGGCGCCGCATCGCAGCGGGGCGCCGGTCCGGACGTCCGCGTCGGGCCCCTCGGCCACGCCCGTACCGTCCGGCCGTGAGTGCCCGGCCTCGGAGCCGGGCCCGCCGGCCGGGAGTGACCTGGTGTTCCCACGGTTGACGGCCGGGGAGCCCGCCGCGGGGTTTGGCCGGGCCGGAACCCGGCGGCTACTGTTGCCGGACGGCAATGATCGGCTCGGAGCCGGCCGACCGGCGGCGCCTGGCTGTACGAGAGGAGAGATGAGAGTGCCGGAGCAGGACGGGGCCGAATCGGCGCCGCAGGTGGTGAGTTCCTTCCTGGAGGGGCGCCGCGAACAGATCGCCCAGCGCTGGGCCGACGCCCAGCTGTTCCGTTCGGTCTTCACCGTCTCCCGCGACGAGTCGGTCGAGGCGAGCAAGGCCGTGGTGGACGCGCTGTCCGAAGTGGCGGTGAGCGGACGGCTGGAGGACACCAGGGCGTCCGGTTTCGGGCCGGTGCGCGACCAGTTGGGGCGGATGACCCAGACCCGGGCGCGCAACGGCTCCACGCCGGCCCAGATCGCCGACGAGGTGGCCCAACTGCGCACCCCCGTGGTCGAGTTGCTGCGCGAGGAGTTCGCCGATCCCGCTGCCCCGCAGGCCCAGGAGAGTGTGCTGGTGCTGACCCTGCTGATGGGCACGCTGCGCCTGGTGGTGATGGAGACGGCGCTGGACGCGACCTCTGACCTGATCGAGCGGCAGCGGCAGCAGCTGCTCGAAGTGGCCACCCCGGTCATCAAGCTGTGGGAGGGCACGGTCGCCGTACCGTTGATAGGGACCCTGGACAGCGCGCGCAGCCAGGGCGTCATGGAGTCGCTGCTGGAGGCCATCGTCGACCAGCGAGCCCGGTACGCCATTCTGGACATCACCGGTGTGCCCACGGTCGACTCGCTCGTCGCGCAGCATCTGATGAAGACGGTGGCGGCCGCGCGGCTGATGGGCGCCGAGTGCATCGTCTCCGGCATCCGCCCGGCCATCGCTCAGACGATCGTGCAGCTCGGCATCGATCTGGGCTCGGTGCTCACGCGTGCCTCGCTGGCCGACGCGCTGGCCTACGCGCTGAGCCGGCAGGGCATCGAGGTCTCCCGCGCGGACACGGGTGCGAGCGCCCGGTGAACCAGCCCACTCCCGGTCAGCCGACCCAGATCCCGGTGCTCGCCCTGGGCGACGTCCTTCTCGTCTCGCTGCAGGGCGAGCTGCACGACGGCATGGCCGAGCAGCTCCAGAACGACATCACCAGCCGCATCGCCTCCGACAGGGTGACCGGTGTGGTGATCGACATCTCCGGGGTGGACATCGTGGACTCGTTCCTCGGCCGGGTGCTCGCCGAGATCGCCTCCACGGCCCGGCTGCTGGCGGCGCGTACCGTGCTGGCCGGGATGCGGCCCGCCGTGGCGATCACCCTGGTCGAGCTGGGGCTGACCCTGCCCGGGCTGGTCACCGCCCTGGACGTCGACCGTGCCATGGAACTGCTGTCCCAGAGGGGGACATGATGCAGACGACCGGCCAGGCTTCCGCGACCAGCCTGCCCATCGGCTCGGACGCGGATCTGGCCTGGGTCCGGCAGCAGGTGCGGCAGTGCGCGGCGCAGCTCGGTTTCGGCCTGGTCCAGCAGACGAAGCTGGTCACGGCGGCGAGCGAGCTGGCCCGCAACACCCTGGTGTACGGCGGCGGCGGGCGGGCGGAGATCACTCCGCTGGACAACGGCCGTACCCGGGGCCTGCGGATGTGCTTCATCGACAGCGGTCCGGGCATCCGCGACCTGGAGCTGGCCATGACGGACGGCTACACCACCGGGGGCGGCCTCGGGCTGGGGCTGAGCGGCGCGAAGCGGCTGGTGTACGAGTTCAGCGTGGACACCGAGCCGGGCCGGGGTACGACCGTCACGGCCGTCGCCTGGGTGGCGCAGGTGCCCTCCTCGCGTACGGGGGCCGGATGAGCCGGGTGTGGGAGGTCCCGGTGCACGATTCCACGCGGGTCCGGGACGCCCGGATGGCCGCGCGGGAGGCGTGCGCTCACGCGGGACTGGTGGCGCCGCGTACGGCGGTGGCGGAGCTGGTCGCCACCGAGCTGGCCACCAACCTGCTCAAGTACGCGGGCGGGGGCCTCATGGTGGTGAACCTGGTCGTGCCGCCGGCGGGTGGCGCGGGTACGTCCGTGCAGCTCTTCTCGCTCGATCACGGGCCGGGCATCGCCGATGTGGCCGCCGCGCTGCGGGACGGCTACACCACCGCGGACGTCTCCCTCGGCGCGGGCCTGGGCAGTTGCCTGCGGAGCGCGAACGCCTTCCGTCTGTACAGCGGGCCGGGCCGGGGGACGGTGGCGACGGCCCGGATCGACCCGGAGCCCGGCGGGCGCGGGACACCGGCGGGCGACGTGCCCGCGGGCGGGATCACCGTCGCCCTCGCGCAGGCCGAGCAGTGCGGGGACGCCTGGAGCTGGGTGCGCTCCGGCGGGCTGCTGACGCTGCTGCTCGCCGACGGCCTCGGGCACGGCCCCAAGGCCGCGCACGCGGCCGGCGCCGCGCTGGCGGAGCTGCGCCGCGCCGCGCATCTGCCGCCCCCGGAGATCCTGCGCCGGCTGCACACGGCGCTGCGGCCCACCCGGGGCGCGGCGGTCTCCGTGGCCCAGCTGGACACGGGCCGGGCGGAACTCAGCTTCGCCGGGGTCGGCAACGTCGGCGCCCGGTTGTGCACCGGGGGCACCTGGACGTCCCTCGTCTCCCACCCGGGGATCGTCGGGGCGTACTTCCCGGCGCACGTCCCCCTGCGCAGGATGCCGTGGCGCCGGGACAGTCTGCTCGTCCTGCACAGTGACGGACTGCCCAGCCGCTGGACCCCGCCGGAGGACCCCCAGCTGCTCGGCCACGATCCGTCGGTGGTGGCCGCGACGATCCTGCGTGACGCCGGCAGCCCCGCCCGCCCCGTACGCGACGACACCAGCGTGGCCGTACTGGCCCCCGACCGCCGGACCAGCGCCCATGACAGCCGCCTCTGACACCTGGACCATCGCCTCCGCCGCCGACGCGGTCCGCGCCCGTGCCCTGCTGGCGCGGCTCGCGGCGGACGCCGGCGTGCCCGCGCTCGACCGTGCCCGCTTCCTGACCGCGCTCGGCGCCCGGTTGCGCCGCGGCCTGGACACGGCGGGCAGCACGGCACTGACCCTGACCGCCCACCCGGACGGGGAACTGGACATCCGCCTGGCCGGGCCCGAGCCGTGGCGGCACACGCTGGTCTGCCCCTCCCCCGTGTCCGGCCCGCT
This sequence comes from Streptomyces sp. NPDC045022, assembly GCF_056432605.1. Classification (NCBI taxonomy): domain Bacteria; kingdom Bacillati; phylum Actinomycetota; class Actinomycetes; order Kitasatosporales; family Streptomycetaceae; genus Streptomyces; species Streptomyces sp. NPDC045022. The sequence goes on along the minus strand of NZ_JBWKIR010000006.1, from coordinate 123,779 downwards.
GCCCGATCCTGCCGGCCTGGACGACGCCCGGCTGGCCGAGGCGCTGCTGGCCGCCGACGAGGACGCGGCCGCCGTCCTGGCGAGCCTGGAAGAGACGGAGGAACTGGTCCGCTTCCACCGGGAGGAGCTGCACCAGACCAACCAGGGCGTGCTGGCGCTGCACGGCGAGCTGGAGGCCGCCGCGGTGGCACAGCGCGAACTCCTCGACGCCGAGCGGGCCGCGCGCGCGGAGGCCGAGAACGCCCGGCGGCTGCTGACCTTCCTGGCCAATGCCAGCGCCGCCCTCAACGCCTCCCTCGACCACGAGGACATCCTGCGCCGGCTGCCCGAGCTGCTGGTCCCGGAGTACGCCCGGCACGTGGACATCTGGCTGGTGGACGACGAACGGACACCGCCGGGCGGTCGGGCGGCGGCCACGGTGACGGCGGCACGCACCGGCCGCCCCCAGCACGCCGGCCCGCACCCCGGTGAACTTCCGGGGGTGGACGACCTGCCGGCCTCCGCGCTGTCCCCGGACCGGCCGCTGCTGTGCCTGCCGCTCGGCGCCCGCACCGTGCAGGGTGTGCTGACGCTGGCCGCGCCCGGAGACCGCTTCGATCCGGACACCACCGTGATGCTGCTGGAGGTGGCCCGGCGGGCGGGCATCGCGCTCGACAACGCCCGCCGGTACGAGCAGCACCGGAACGTCGCCGAGGCCCTGCAACGGGCCCAGCTCACCGACCTGCCCGCCACCCCGGGCCTCGCGCTGGCCGCCCGCTATCTGCCGGCCACGCATGGCCTGAACATCGGTGGCGACTGGTACGACGCCTTCCCACAGCCGGACGGCAGTGTGCTGGCGGTGATAGGGGACGTCACCGGGCACGGACTGCGGGCCGCGGTGATCATGGGGCAGCTGCGCACCGCCCTGCGCGCGTACGCCGTCGAGGGCAACGGACCCGCCCGGATCCTGACCCTGCTGCACCGAATGCTGCGGCACCAGCAACCCGAGTTGTACGCGACCTGCGCGATCGCCCGGTTCACGCCCGGTGCGCCCGGTGTGGTCCTGGCCGCCGCCGGGCATCCGCCCGCCCTCACCCGGGGGCCGGGGGGAGAGGTACGGGTGCTGGAGGCCAAACCGGGGATCATGCTGGGCGTGCCGGTGCCCTACGAGTACGAGGAGCACACCGTCGAACTGCCGGTGGGCTCCACACTCGCGCTCTACACCGACGGTCTGGTGGAGCGGCGGTCGGCCGGGATCGACGCGGGCATCGACCGGCTCGCGGAGGCCATCGGGGCGCTGGGCGGGGCGGATCTGGAGGGCCTGGACACGGCGGCCGACTCATTGCTGAAGCCGATGCTGCACGACTCCGAACACGACGACGACATCTGCCTGTTGCTCTGCCGCACCACCACGTCCTGAACAGCCGTGGGCCGGCTCCTCTCCGAGAGCAGCCGGCGCACGGCTCTTGTCACTGGCTGGAGCAGTGGTTGCCCCCGCCGTGTCGGTCAGGCGGCGGACGGGAAGCGTTCCCAGACCCGGTGGGCGCCGAGCAGTTGGGTGAGTTCCTGCAGTACGCCCGTGGCGCCGTCGCCCGCGACCACACCCGGGGCGTCGAGCGGGATGCCGGCCGCCTCCAGCGTGGCCTCGCCGCCCTTGGCCGCGCCGATGGCCTTGCCGTGCCGGAACGCCTCCGCCAGCAGCAGTCCGACCCGGGGGTCGGGGGTGGCCTGCTGGGTCGCGGGCAGGCCGGCCTTGGCGTCGCGGGCGCCGTAGGCGTCGGCGCCGACCCCGGGCGTGCCGGCCACCAGCAGGGCGTCGAACTCGACGGAGCGTGCGGTGGCGTAGGTCCGCTGGACGGTCAGGGCGTCCGGGCCGGCGCCGAGGGTGCCGCCGGCCGGTGCGACGATGAGCGGGACCATGCCGCTGTCCAGCACCTCCTGGCGCACGGCCCGTACGCCGTCGAGGTCGCCGTCGGGGCCGGTGACGATGCCGATGATCCGGCCGTCGGTGGGCCAGGTGTGGCCGACCTGGGAGAGAGCGGGGCTCGGCTCGACGTCGGCCAGGGGCACGGTGGGTTCGGGGGCGGGCAGGCCGAGGCCGGCCGCGACGCCCGCGCACAGCTCGGGGTCGACGTTGGCCAGCACCTGCAACGCCCGTTCCCGGATGGCCTGTTCGTAGCACTTGGCGAGTTCGAAGGTGTAGGCGCCGATGATGTGCTCGCGTTCCACCGGGCTCATGCTGAGCCAGAAGCGGCGCGGCTGGCTGAAGTGGTCGTCGAAGGACTCCGGCGCCTCGCGGACCTTGGTCGCCTCCGGGACCCGGACGGGGGTCTCGATGTACGCCCCCACATCCGCGCCGGCCGTGAACGGGCAGCCACCGTCGAGGGAGTTGGGGCGGTAGGGGGCCACGCCCCGGTGCACCGCCGTCTGGTGCATGCCGTCGCGCAGCATGTCGTTGACCGGGGCCTGCGGCCGGTTGATGGGCAGCTGCGGGAAGTTGGGGCCGCCCAGGCGGGTGATCTGCGTGTCCAGGTAGGAGAAGAGCCGGCCGGCCAGCAGCGGGTCGTCGGTGATGTCGATGCCGGGGACGAGATGGCCGACGTGGAAGGCGACCTGTTCGGTCTCGGCGAAGAAGTTCGACGGGTTGCGGTTCAGGGTGAGCAGCCCGATGGGCTGCACGGGCGCGAGTTCCTCGGGGACGATGTTCGTCGGGTCCAGCAGGTCGATGCCCTCGAAGGTCTGGTCGGGGGTGTCGGGGAAGGTCTGGATGCCGAACTCCCACTCCGGGTAGGCGCCCGCCTCGATGGCGTCGGCGAGGTCCCGGCGGTGGAAGTCCGGGTCGACGCCGTTGGCGATCTGCGCCTCCTCCCACACCAGCGAGTGCACGCCCAGCTTCGGCTTCCAGTGGAACTTCACCAGGGTCGTCTCGCCGGCGGCGTTGACCAGGCGGAAGGTGTGGACGCCGAAGCCCTCCATCGTGCGGTACGAGCGCGGGATGCCCCGGTCGGACATGTTCCAGAGGGTGTGGTGGGTGGCCTCGGTGTGCAGGGTGACGAAGTCCCAGAAGGTGTCGTGAGCGCTCTGGGCCTGCGGGATCTCCCGGTCCGGGTGCGGTTTGCCGGCGTGGATGACGTCCGGGAACTTGATCGCGTCCTGGATGAAGAACACCGGGATGTTGTTGCCGACCAGGTCGAAGACGCCCTCGCTGGTGTAGAACTTCGTCGCGAAGCCCCGGGTGTCGCGGACGGTGTCGGAGGAGCCGCGGGAGCCCAGCACGGTGGAGAAGCGCACGAAGACGGGTGTCTCGACGTCCTCGGCGAGGAAGGCCGCCTTCGTCACGCCGGCCGCCGTGCCGTAGCTGCGGAACACACCGTGCGCTCCGGCGCCGCGGGCGTGGACCACGCGCTCGGGAATGCGTTCGTGGTCGAAGTGCATGACCTTTTCCCGCAGATGGTGGTCCTGCAGGAGCACCGGGCCGCGGGGACCCGCCTTGAGCGAGTGGTCGGTGTCGTGGAGCCGGGTGCCCTGGGCGTTGGTGAGATAACTGCCGCTCTGCGCCATCCGTGCCTGGTCGGCGCCGGTGGGCTGCCCGGTGGGCGAGACGGTGTCGGGGCCGCTCTGGTCGGGCTTCGGGGGCAGCGGCTCCCGGGCCTCGGTCGGCTCGGCGACCGACGGCGACGCGGGGCCCGGCTTTCCGGGGATGCCGTCCTCCGGTCCGGTGTGCTCACCCTTGAGGGCGTCCGCCACCTTGTCCGCCGCTCGCCTGAGAGGGTTGGTCTCGCTCATCAATACCCTTCCTTCGCTGGTCATCGGGGCGGGCGGGCCCGGCCCGGGCCGGATGCGGGATCCGACGCGCGGCGGCCTCGCCCGGGGCATGCAGCCGACGGCTTGAACACATCACATCAGGGAGAAATACGCTGAAAGGGGTCGACGCGGCCCTCGTACGGAGGTCCCCGGGCCGGGGCGTCCGAAACCGGGAATCACGGGGATTTCCCGGTCGGGGTGAAGTCGGGCCGTCTCATAGCGCGTTGCCGGGACAGCAGGCCCGCCGGACACACTGATCCGGACCCGGAGACCACCGGACAGGGCCAAGGGCCCCCTGCCGAGGGTGACTTCGCCAGAGGGGCCGGCTTCTTGACCCGGGGCGGGCAGGCACCGGGCCGCCCGCACACGCCACCCTAAGCGCCGGCCCCCATCCGCGCAGTTCGGGACAGGACGATCATGGACGGGCCACGACCCGCACGGTCTTCAGGGACGGGTCCGCGGCGCCGGCGATCAGGAAGCCGTGCTCGACACCGCTGCGCAGGTAGTCGATGATCTCCGCCGTGATCACCTCGCCCGGCGCCACGACCGGCGCGCCCGGCGGATAGGGGCAGATCATCTCGGCGGCGATCCGCCCGGCGGCCCGTTCGGCGGGCACCTGTTCGGCGGGCCCGAAGAAGGCGTCGCGGGGCAGGACCGCCTGCTCCAGTTCGAGCGCGCGGGGCTCGGGCAACCGGACGGCGGACTGCCGTTCGATGGAGTCGGCGCGTTCCACGAGCGAGCGCACGGACTCCACGAGGAGCTTCTCGGTCTCGTCGTCGTCGGAGTGGGTGATGGAGGCGCTGATCCGGCAGGTGTCGGAGCCGCCCACGTCGATGTGGCAGTTGGCCCGCAGCCACTCGGCCGCCTGCATGCCGCTGACGCCGAGACCGCGTACGTCGACGACGATCTTCAGCGGGTCGAACTCGGCGGCCAGCCCCTCCTCGATGATCTCCCCGCCCATCACCCGCAGCCCCGGCAGCTCCCGCAGCTGGGCCCGGACGCGTTCGGCCCGGTGCAGGGCCGCGTCCAGGAGCGCGTGCCCCTGCTCCACCATCTGCCGCCGCCAGCCGTCCAGGGACGCGTACACGAGGCTGGAGGCGCTGGTGGTGCCGAGCAGGTCCTCGCGCTGCTTGAGCACGTCGGGTGAGACCCGGTCGTGCTGGAGGTGGAAGACCGAACTCTGTTCGACGGCGCCGCCCATCTTGTGGACGCTGGTGACGACCAGGTCGGCGTCCGCGTCCATGCCCCAGGCGGGCAGCCCCGGATGGAAGGGCAGATGGGCGCCCCACGCCTCGTCCACGATGAGCGGCACGTCGAAGGAGTGGCAGGCGTCGGCCACCGCGCGGATGTCGGCGCAGGTGCCCCAGTCGGTGGGCGTGATGAGCAGCATGCCCTTGGCGTCCCGGTGCTCCCGCAGCCGGTCGCGCACGTCGTCGGGCTCGGGCGGATGGGCCATGTGCCGTTCGGCGTCGAACTTGGGGTGCACCCAGATCGGCTCCACGCCGTTGATGATGACGGCCGCGATGACCGACTTGTGCGCGTTGCGGGAGAGCAGCAGCTTCTCCCCCGGGCCGGCGACCGAGCACATCGCGGTCTTCACCGAGAGGGAGCTGCCGCAGGTCGAGAAGAACGCGTGCTCGGCGCCGACGGCGTCCGCCATCAGCTCCTGCGCCTGCTCCAGCACCCCCTGCGACTGACGGCGGTCGTCCAGCCCGTTCAGGGTGAGCACATCCGAGCGGAACACGTCCAGGCCGAGGATCTCGGCGACCCGGGGGTCGGTACCGCGGCCTTGTTTGTGCCCGGGCGGCCCGTACGCCACGTCACCTCGTCGCCGGAACTCCTGCAGGGCCTCCAGGACGGGTACGCGTGAGTGGTCCATTGCTGTCCTCCTGAGCCGGTCGGTGCCGCACCGACCGTGTTGCACCTGCCGCGCACTCCAAACACGCGAGCCGGTGTCGGGAGCCCGTCCGGGTGGAACCCGGTCCGGCACGGAAGGAACCCGCCGAGCCGCAGGAGGCCTCGTGTCGCAGCACCGCCTTGTCCGAAAGGAGGTCGCGCGGCGCGCCGACGCGTTGTGGGCCGTGGCCTGTGCCCTGCACGCAGACCCGGAGACCGCGTTCACCGAACACCGGGCGGCGGCGCTGCTCTCCGGCGAGCTGGAGCGCGCGGGTTTCGAGGTGCGGCGGGAGACGGCCGGCCTGCCCACGGCGTTCACGGCCCGCGCGGGCCGGGGGCGGCCCGTCGTCGCTTTTCCCCTGGAGTACGACGCCCTGCCCGGCCTGGGGCACGCCTGCGGGCACAACCTGATCGCGGCGGCGGGGCTGGGGGCCGCCCTGGTCACGAAGGCCGTGCTGGACGGAAGCGAGGGAACGGTGCTGGCGGTGGGGACGCCCGCCGAGGAGGGCGGCGGCGGCAAGGCTCTGGAGGTGGAGGCCGGGGTCTTCGACGACGTGGACGCCGCCCTGATGTTCCACCCCGGGGTGTACGACTGGGTACGGGCGCCGCTGACCGCGCAGGAGCAGTACCGGGTCGGATTCCGGGGCCGGGCCGCACATCCGACGGGCAATCCGACCGAGGGCGTCGACGCGCTCGCGGCGCTGATCGAGCTGTTCAACGTGCTGTCGGCACTCGGCCGGCGGCTGCCGCAGGGGTCCCACGTCCAGGGCATCATCAGCCACGGCGGCACGGCCACGAACATCGTGCCCGAGTACGCCGAGGGCCGCTTCGGACTGCGGGCGCTCACCACCGGCGCCCTGGACGACCTCGCCGCTCAGCTGCGCACGGCCGCCGAGGGCGTCGCCCGGGCGACCGGCACGACCGTCACGATGGACCGCGCGAGCGTGCGGTACGAGCACTTCCGCGACAGCGAGGTGCTCTCCGAGCGGTTCGCCGGGCATCTGGACCGGGCCGGCATCACGCTCACCCCGCCCGCTCCGGGCGTCTATCTGGGCTCGTCCGACATCGGCAACGTCAGCGGCCGGGTGCCCGCCATCCACCCTTTTGTCGCAATCATGGGTGCGGACGGATCCGATCACACACCGGAGTTCGCCGAGGCGGCGGCCTCGGAGCGTGGCCGCCGTGTCCTCCTGGCCGTCGTGGAAGCGCTGGCCTGCACGGCCGTGGACGTGCTGCGGGGCGCGGACCTGCGCCACCGGGCGTGGGAGGACCTGCGCCGCGCCGAAGGGTCGTCGGCATCGCCCCCGCGGCCCCGGTGACGGTACGCGCTGTGCGGTTGGCGAACAGGGTCCCCGGGAGGGAGCGTGCTCCGTCCCGGGGACACGGGCCGGTCACGGGAAGGACGTCACCTTGGAGGGGACGGTGCTGGTCCCCGAGGTGGGTGCGCCGGTGCTGTTGACGACGTGGGCGTACTGGCCCATGCCACCGAGGGAGATCACCTGCAGGTCGTGCATCTTGATGCCGGAGCCCGTGGGCACCTGGAAGCCGTGGGCCTGGACGATCGACGGATCGGCCGTGTAGTTGCAGTAGCTGCCCAGGCCCCATGCCTCGTGGTCGGTGACGGTGTCGGCGACCTTGTAGGCCGCGTAGCCGACGATGCCGTCGTGGGTGATGGCGGCGGCGTTCGGGGCGTCGTACGCCTTCTCGTTCTGGAAGAAGATCGTCCGGCCGCGTTCTCCGTTCCAGTACACGTCGTACTTGTTGAAGTGTTCGACGAACAGGCCGGTGGCGAGGACGTCGTTGCCGTTCACGCGCAGTCCGTAGTCGGCGCGGTTGGTGTCCCAGCCGACGCCGCTGCCGTGGTCGGCGCGCCAGAGCCAGGTGTGGTCGATGATGACGTTGTTGCTGTTGACCACCACCGAGTTGGTGGCGAGGCCGGGGCCCGCGCCGCCGACGCGGATGAAGACGTCCTGCATGGTGGTGGGGTTGGCGGAGTGGTCGGCGCCGGCTCCGGGGGTACCGATGCGCAGCAGGGTGTCGGAGTTGACCCGGCCCGCGTCGATGAGGAACCCGGCGAGCTTCACGCCGTCGACGTCGGCCACGTGCATGGCGTCGACGCCGTTGTCCGGGACCAGGGTGGCGAGGCCGAGGCCGAGGACGACGGTGTCGGCGCGGGTGACGTCGATGGTCTGGTCGAGGTGGTAGACACCGGGGGTGAAGAGGAGGTTGAGGCCCTGGGCGAGGGCGGCGTTGATGGTGGCCGCGGTCGCGCCCGGCTTCACGACGTAGAACTGGTCGAGCGGGAGGGACGTGCCCGCGTTCGCCGGCCAGGAGACACCTCGGGCGCCGGTGCGCTCGGCCGGGACGAACACCTTGTAGGTGGAGCCGTCCAGGTAGAGGAAGGGCTTCTCGCGGGAGACGGGAGTGGTGTCCAGCGTGGTGTACGGGCCGCTGTCGAAGTTGGTGGCCGGGGCGCCCTGGACTCCGGAGAAGGCCATGTTCCACACGCCGTTGGTCCAGCCGCCGACCGAGCTGTCGCGGGTGTACCACTGCTGCTGGGAGTAGGGTCCGACGGTGCCGTCGATCTTCGAGTCCGCGATGTAGCCGCCGGAGGCCCAGCCGTAGCCGTTCGGGGCGAGGTTGAGGCCGCCCTGGACGTGGATGCGGCGGAAGGGGGCAGCCTGGGCCACCGCCCAGCGGCCGGTGCCGTTGGACGGCTTGATGGCGAGGTTCTCCGCCGAACGCCAGAAGTTCTGGGTGGCGTTGCCGTTGGACCAGCCCGCGTCGACGGTGACGTCGCCGTTGATCTGGGTGTCGTCGGGGTTCAGGCCGAGGCCGGAGATCGAGGTGTAGAAGCCGATCTGGGCGTTGATGCCGTTGTAGGTGCCCGGCTTGAGCAGGAACTGGTAGCGGCCGGTGCCGAACTGGCTCGACTCCTGCTGGGCGAAGACGTCGTCGAACTTCTGCTGCAGGTTCGGGGTGGAGGGGTCGACGACGATGACGTTCGGGCCGAGGTCGCCGCCGCCCTGGACGGGCGGGACGCCGGTGGAGCCGGTGTGCACGGCGACCTCCCACAGGGAGTAGCCGTAGCCGGTGCCGCGCGCGGTGGCGTAGATCCGGACGTACCGGCCGGAGCCGCTGACTTCGTACGACGCCGTGCCGCCGGTCGCGCCGGTGACGCTCTTCAGGGTGCTCCAGCTCTGCCCGTCGGAGGAGGCCTGGATCTGGAAGTCCTTGCCGTACGCGGCCTCCCAGTTCAGGTCCACCTTGCACAGCTCCTCGACGGAGCCGAGGTCGACCTGCAGCCACTGGGGGTCGGTGGCCTGGCTGGACCAGCGGGTCGAGGTGCTGCCGTCGAACGCGGCGGAGGCGGGGGTGCCGGCGTTCTCGGTGGAGGAGGCCGAAGCGGGCCTGCCCTGGGCCGAGTCGGCCGTACCGCAGGTGGGCCGGGTGCCGCTCGTGCTGCCGAACACCTGGAACTCCCAGAGGGAGTAGCCGTACTGGGTCGCGCGGTGCACACCGAGCAGGCGCACGTAGCGGCCCTGTCCGGACACGTCGAGCGTGTCGACGCCTCCGTCACCGCCGGTGACGGACCTCAGGTCGGTCCAGGTGGTGCCGTCCTTCGAGATCTGGACCTTGTAGTCCTTGCCGTAGGCGGCCTCCCAGTTCAGGACGACCTGGCTGACCGAGGCGGTGGCCCCGAGGTCGACCTGGATCCACTGGTCGTCGGTGGCGGCGGAGGACCAGCGGGTCCCGGTGTTCCCGTCGACGGCGCCGGCGGCTGCGGTGCCGTAGCTCTCCTGGGAGGACGCGGTGGCCGTCTTCCCCTGGGACAAGGGGGTTTCGGCCGCGGTGGCGGGTGCGTGGGTGAGGGGCAGGGCGATCAGCGCGGCCAGGGCGGCGAACGCGACTCCCAGAGGTCTCGGTCTCGTACGACGTTCGGTCGTCCGACGTGCTCTCATGCGGCGGCTCCATACGGCTTCTGGGGTCAAGGGGCTGACCCTCCGGCTTAGTTCATGTTTTGATTTAAGTGATGAACCAAGCGGTTCACAAGCCTTCGGAAGCCGAATGGTTCAACAGCGCCGACTCCCCTGGCTCTCGACCAGCTCCAGCAGCGCGGCATGTGTCTGCGCGTCGGCCGCGGCGATCAGCCCGCCCGCACCGGTGAGTACGGGCTCACCGTGCAGGCCGGTCACCGTGCAGCCCGCCGCCCGGCACAGCGCGATCCCGGCCGCGAAGTGCACGCTGTCGCGCAGGTCGCCGTCGGTCACATAGGCGGCCCTGCGCCCGGCGGCGACCCACGCGACGGCGAGGGTGCTGGAGACCACGCGGGGCCGGAACCGGTCGGCGAAGCCCGGGTCGGCCAGCAGGCGTGCGGCCTGGAAGCCGGGCGCGTTGGGGAACGGCGGGTCGAGGTTGACGTCCACCAGCGCGGACCGGGCCGAGGGCGTCAGTTCCTCGTCGGTGCCGTCCCGGCGGACCCGGGCCCGCGCGCCGTCGGTCCAGAACACCTCGCCGCTGAACGGGTCGGCCGTCGCCGCGGCCGTGACCTCCGCTCCCGTGCGCAGGGCGACGTTCACGCCGACGAGCATGGTGTGCACGGCGTAGTTGAGGGTGCCGCACAGCGGGTCGACCAGCCAGCTGCGCCGGGCGCCGGCGGCGCCGGTACGTCCGCTCTCCTCTCCTGTCACCGCGTCCTCGGGGCGGGCCTCGCGCAGGACGTCGAGGATGGCCCGTTCGGCGGCGAGGTCCGCCTCCGTCGCGAAGTCACCGGCGGACTTCTCATAGCGCGCGAGCCGCTTGCCGTACAGGTCACGCACCACGGCCGCGCCGGCCTGTGCCGCCGTCACGGCCAGCTGGGCGTCGGATTCCTCGTTGCTGATCGACATGGGCGCAGGATAGGCGGAAGCGGTCGGGCGATCGATGGAGTCGCGCCCGTGCCCGCACAGGCGGGAGTGCCTGCGCGGACCGGGTGTGGGCTGCTACGCCCCGGCCGGGGTGAGGGACAAGGTCTGTTCGGCCGCTGTTCGGCCGCCACCGACGGAACTTCCGCTCCGGTCCGTCCAGTTGCGCAGGGGCGTGGTCTCGGCGAGCCGGCCGGAGGTTCCGGTCAGGCCGAGCACGAGGCCGCTGTAACGGTTGACCAGGCGGTAGCCGCCGCCGGAGGAGGCCGGGATCAGGAACCACTGCTGTCCGACGGCGGGCCGGCCGGCCCGTGCCGCGTTGGCGGTGGGCCTGGCACCCCAGGCGCGGCCGGCGGTGCCGGTGGAGTCGACGCCCAGCAAGCGGCCGCTCGCGGCGTTGGCGACGGTGAGGGCGCCGTCGCCGGTCGGGGCGAAGATCCAGGCGTCACGGCCGGACCCGGTGGGCCTCGTGATCGAGGTGGTGGCGGAACCGCCGGACGCCTGGGCGAGGTACCGGCCCGCGCCACTGGCGATACGGTAGCGGCGGCCGGTGTCCACGGGCGGGGCGGCGGGCGTGGCGGCGCCGATGGTGATGTCGACGTACTCACCGGAGGCGTCGTGGGAGCAGCCGAAGGAGCAGTAGGAGCGGAACGTCCTGCCGACGATCGTGGAACTGGTGCGGTTGGCGCGGTCCAGGAACCAGCGGTACCAGGAGGCGTTGGTGTAGCCGCCGGTGTCGCCGAGGAGGTGCCACTTCTGGCCGGTCAGGTCGTCGGTGGCGTACAGGTACTGCGGTGAGTCGCCGCTCTGGTCGACGGCCTGGGGTTCGCCGATGTACAGGCCGAGATAGGCGTCGTAGGCGATGTTCATGACGAACAGCGGCGAGGTCGGGGGCATCTTCCCGGACGCGATCTGCTCGGCGGCGGTGCCGGTGCCGGCCGGGTCGTACTCGGCGGCGGCGGGGGTGTAGCCGGCGGGGTGACCGCTGTCGACCGGGACGATGTTGCTCTCCCGGCCGGCGGTGCCGGGCTGGGACCAGGCGCCGTCGTACCACTTGCGCCAGGAGCCGGGCGCCATCTTCGCGGCGATCGGGGCGCGCGCCACGTGCTCGTAGAACGCCTTCCAGCCGCCGCTCTTGTCGACGATCCGCGAGCCGTAATAGACGTAGAAGTATCCGGAGGCGGTGTCGACGAACAGGCGCTGGTCGCCGTCGCCGTAGGAGTACGTCTGGTTCGGGAAGGCCGCCGTGTCCCCCCGCTTCGTGCTGTACGGGGACGTGATCACGTGGTCCTTGATGGTCCAGGTGCGGCCCCGGTCGGTGGAGACGGCGTAGTCGACGGCGTCGTAGTGCAGTCCGTCGCCGAAGGGCCGCGGGGTGAACTCGTTGTGCACCAGCCCGTACCAGTCGCCGGTGTCGGGGTCGACCCACACCCCGGACAGGTCGCAGTAGTTCTTCTGCGCGTAGCCCGAGCCGCTCGGGGCGTACGTCGCCTCCCGGCCGGTGGGGCTGTTGTTGCAGCGCCAGGTGGTGTCGTCGTTGCGGTCGGCGGGGTCGGCCGGGTTCACCGCCTCGCTCAGCGTCTTGTCGTAGGTGGCGGTGTCGAAGTCCTCGCCGGTGTAGAAGTCCCAGACGCGCGGGTCCGTGGCGCCGTAGAGGGCGGCGGACTGCTGGTAGTGGAAGGTGCCGTCCCTGTCGACGTACGGGGTGGCGGGGGTGTCCGTGGGGTGGGCGAACGGTACCGGGGTCCCCACGGTCACGGTATAGGTGGTGTCGGTGGGAGGCACGGCCGACGCCGGGGACGCTGTGCCACCGCCCAGGACCAGGGCGGCGGTCGCGGCCATGGCGCCGCCTGCTCTGCTCAAGAGTCGCAACGTTGCTCCTTGTTGCCGAAGGTCCGGTTGCACGGAACGATCCGGCCCCGGCGGTTTCCCCGGCAATGGACTCCAGTGCCGCGCCTCTTGCACTTTCGCGAGCGGACGTGCGCCACCCGGGCGCTGACGTGTGCGGGAGGACGTCCCGTGCGAGGCGCGTCCGCGTGGGAACGTGAGGCTCAGTGCTTCTCGGGCGGGTCCGCGGGAAGCGGTGCGTCCCAGGCCAGTTGGCGGGTGAGTGCCTGGTCCGGTGCCACGGGGCGGGCCATGGCGGGAGCCGGGCGGGGTGACGGGGTGTGGCTGCCTCGGGAGATGCCGCCGCTGACGGTGATGTTGTGCTCCGCCCGCGGGCGACGGTGCCGCTCGTACGCGGTGAACGCGCTCTCGGAGTCGGGCAGATCGCGCAGTGCCTTGGCGAGGACGACGGCGTCCTCCAGCGCCATCGAGGCGCCCTGGCCGGTGGCCGGGGAGGCCGCGTGGGCCGCGTCACCGACGAGCAGGACGCGTCCGCACCGCCAGGTGGCGCCGAGGGGCAGCTCGGTGGCGTTGGTGACCGTGATCGCGTCACCGGCGGCGTCGACGAGGCCGGCGGCGGGTGTCGAGTCCGCGCGCAGCAGCGGCAGCAACTGCTCGCGCAGCGCGGCGGACGGCTCCGCGGGGGCGCCCGCGGGCAGCGAGTCCCCGCCGACGCGGGCGAACCAGTACGTCTCCCCTTCGGGCGACACCGCGTACCCGAAGGCGGCCTCGCTGCCCCGCACCATGGTGATGGCGCCGGTCGGTCCGGCCCCGGGTGCGGCGGGGGTGTAGCCGTAGAAGACGCGTTGGCCCGCGTACCGGGGCCGGACTCCGGGCGTGATGAGCCTGCGCACGGTCGAGTTCAGCCCGTCGGCGCCGATGAGCAGGTCGCCGGTGGCGCTGGTGCCGTCGGCGAAACGGGCGGTGACGCCGTCCGGGCCGTCCGTCACCGATTCCAGCCGGGCATCGTGACGCAGCGGGATGCCGCGGCGGGCCGCCTCGCCCTGCAGGGCCGCGTTCAGCTCGCCACGGCGCAGGCAGCGGTAGCGCAGGGCGGGATCGGTGGCCTCGCCGAGCGGCGCGTACGTCACCTCGGTGCCCTGGCTGTCGAGCAGCCGGAGGGAAGTCAGCGGAAAACCGATGGCGGTGACGGCGTCCGTGGCGTCGAGCTGCGCCAGCGCGCGCATGCCGTTGCTCGCCAGGGTCAGGAACGCGCCGATGTCCTCGGCCGTGTCGGGATGCGCCTCGAACACGGTGACGTCGTGGCCGGCCTTGTGCAGGCCCAGCGCGGTCGCGGTACCCGCGATGCCGCCGCCGATCACCAGTACCCTCGTCGCATCCGCTCCGGTCACGTGCCGCTCCCCGTGCTGACTGTGGTCATGACCATCTAAGAGCAGCGCGGGGCGAGCGGGGCCCGGAAGCGCCGAGATCCGGACACGCTCCGGCGGGAGTCGCGGGCGAGGTGGAAGGGGGCGCCGGGTGGAGGAACCGGGGTTCAGTGTGCTGCCGCCGGAGCCGGGGTGGAGGCGGTGTGCGGATGGTGCGCGGGTGGGCGGGTGGTGCGCGCGTACGCTGCCGCGCGACGGGCGCCCGCTGGACTCCGGTCCGTGCGTGTCGCGCCACCGGTCCGCGTCGGACTGCCGCGCGAACCGGTCCTGAGGCGGGCGCCGGGACTGCGTGCACCGGCGCGCCCCTCGTGCGAAGGGTCGTTGCCGGTGGAGTGGGTACCTCCCGGCCATGCGAGTGAGCGTGGTGGATGCGGGGTCGAACACGGTCCGGTTGGTGATCGCGGATGTGGAGGGCGGTGTTCCGCTGCCGGTGCACACCGTCAAGTGGAAGCTGCGCCTGTCCGAACATGTGGGCCCGGACGGCACCATCGCCGACGAGGCGGTGGAGTGTCTGGTCAAGGCGGTGGCCGCGGCGGGCGCCACGGCCCGCAGGTGGCATGCGGCGGGTCCGCTGGCCTTCGCGACCACGGTGGTCCGCGGCGCGCCCAACCGCCAGGACGTCCTGCAACGGGTCGCGTCCGGCACCGGAATCCGCATGTGCACCATGCCGGGTGAGACCGAGGCCGAACTGACCTTCCTGGCCGCCCGTCGCTGGCTGGGCTGGAACGCGGGGCCGCTCGCGCTGCTCGACATCGGTGGTGGCTCGCTGGAGGTGGCCTTCGGCAGGGGGCGGCTGCCCGACTTCGCCGCCTCCCTGCCGCTCGGCGCGAGCCGGCTGACCCGGGAGCACCTGGGCGTCCAGGATCCTCCCGGACCGGGCGAGCTGAAGGAGCTGCGCCGCCGGATCCGCCATGAACTGCGGGACGTGGCCTCGCGCATCCGCTGGGAGCTGCCGCGCACCGCCGCCGTCAGCTCCCGTACGTTCCAGCAGCTGGCCCGGCTGTGCGGGGCCGCGCCCGGGCGGTTCGGCCCGTTCGTGGAGCGCGAGTTGAGCTGCCGGGACCTGCGCGAGGCGGTGCACACCCTCGCCGCGCTGCCCGCCGCCGAGCGCGCCCAGCTGCCCGGGATCTCCGCGCCGCGGGCGGCACAGAGCCTGGCCGGTGCCGTGGTCGGGCACACGGCGCTCAAGCTCATGGGTCTGCGCCGGGCCGTGGTCTGCCCGTGGGCGATCCGCGAGGGTGTCCTGCTCCGCTACATCGAGGACGGCGCCGACTGGTGGACGGACGTCATCGGGACCACCGACTCCGCGACGCCACCGCCCTCGACGACCTTGCGCATCGCGACTCCGTCCGCCTAGCCCGGGACCGCTGAACCACCCTTCCGCGTGTAGCGATCATGACAAATGGAGGGTAGGCATGCCCGTATGGCTTTACGTCGATCACGATCGGGAACGAAACGGCTCGCCGCTCTCGTCGCCGCGGCGGCACTGGTCCTCGCGGGCTGCGACAGCGGTGGCACGTCCTCCGGCGACGGCGGACGGCAGCGGCTGACCGTGGCGGCGCTGCCGCTCACCGACTCGGCCGCCCTCTATCTCGCCCGGGACCGCGGGCTGTTCGCCAAGGAGGGTCTGGAGGTGCGCGTCCAGCCCGTGCAGCAGAGCATCCAGGCCCTGCCCGCGCTGCTCAAGGGCCAGGTGAACGTGATCGCGAGCGCGAACTACGTCACCTACTTCCAGGCGTACGAGAAGGGCACCCTCGACCTCCGTATCCTCGCCGAGGGCGTCCGCATCGCCCCGCACATGATGGACGTCCTCGTCGCCAAGGACTCGGCGCTCAGGACGCCCGCGGACCTCGCGGGCAAGAAGGTCGCCGTCGCCGTCCTGAACAACATCCAGTCCCTGACGCTGAACGCGATCCTCGACGCCGAGGGCGCCGGCCGCCCCGCATACCGGCAGATCCTCTTCCCGCAGATCGGCCCCGCCCTCGAGAAGGGACAGGTGGCCGCCGTGCACGCCGTCGAGCCCTTCAGTACCGCGATCCAGGGAGAGTTGGGCGCACGGGTGCTGCTGGACGGCGGTTCGGGACCGGCGCGCGGCCTGCCCGCGAGCGGGTACGTCACCACGCGCGCCTTCGTCGAGAAGTACCCGAAGGCCGCCGAGGGCTTCCGGCGCGCCATCGAGGCGGCCTCCAGGATCGCCGCCGAGGACCCGGGAGCCGTGCGCGCCGAGCTGCCGAAGTACACCAAGGTGACCGCGGACCAGGCCGAGGCGCTGCATCTGCCCGCCTATCCGGCGACCGCCGACGCCACACGGCTGCGCCGGCTCATCCGGCTCATGCACAGCCAGGGGCTGCTCCAGAAGGACATCGATCCCGCGCCCCTGCTGGTGAGATGACACGGCGTCAGGAAGCACTGCTCGGACTGCTGGGCGCGGTCCTGGCCTTCGGCGTCTGCGAGGCGGTCTCCCGGGCCGGGCTCGTACGGCGCGGCTATCTCCCGCCCGCCTCCGAAGTCCTCGCCCGGGCCGTACGGCTGGCGGGCGACCGGGCCTTCCTCGACGGGATCGGGGTCACGCTGCGGGCATGGGCGCTGGGCCTGGGCCTCGCCTGCGCGATCGCCGTACCGCTCGGACTCCTGTTGGGTACGGTGCCGGTCGCCGAGGCAGCCGTGCGCGCGGTCGTCGAGTTCCTGCGGCCCCTGCCGTCCGTCGCGCTGAGCCCGCTGGTGTCGCTGCTGCTCGGTTCGGGCACCGAGACCGAGGTGACGCTGATCGCGTACGCGTCCCTGTGGCCGGTGCTGTTCAACACCGTCTACGGCCTCGGCGAGACCGATCCGCTGGCCAGGGACACCCTGCGGGCGTTCGGCTTCGGGCGGCTCGCGGTGCTGCTGCGGGTGGAGTTGCCGGGCACCGCCCCGTTCATCGCGGCCGGGGTGCGGATCTCCGCCGGGGTCGCGCTCATCCTGGCCGTCGCGACCGAGATCCTCTCCGGTTTCGGTCAGGGGCTCGGCACCTTCATCGCGCAGGCCCAGACGGCCACGGACGGCACACGCGATGTTCTGGCCGGGGTGGTGTGGGCGGGGGTTCTGGGGCTGGTCGTCAACGGCGTGCTGGTCGGCGCGGAGCGACGGTTGTTCGTGTGGGCCCACGAGCCCGGAGGCCGGACGCGCCCGTCGGGGCGGCGTAGGCAGGGGAAGCGGGCATGAATCCGGAACCGGACGGCCGCTCCACCCGGCACGCCTCCGCCTCTCCCGGGGCCCTCCGGCGCCGCCCCCGCCCTGCCGGCTCCGGCCCCGGCGGTGCCGCGAGCCGCCCGCCCCGTACCGCCGTCCCCGTCCTGTTGCGCTGGTCCGTGTTCCTGCTCTGCGTCACCGCCTGGGAGGCGGCCGCCCGCGCGCGGGGCAGTGTGTACTTCCCGCCGCCGCTGCGCATTGTCCGCCACGCCCGCCACCTGTGGTTCTCGGGGCCCGCCGGCCATCTGTTCCTCACCCGGGCGGCCGTCGACACCATCCTGCCCAGCCTGGGCCGCATGGCGGCCGGGTTCGGCTTCGCCGCCGTCGCCGGGGTCGCCCTCGGGATCGCGGTGGGCCGCTCACGGCGGGCGTACGCGCTGTGCGACCCGGTGCTCCAGTTCGCCCGCGCCGTGCCGCCGCCCGCGCTGGTCCCGGTCTTCGTCGTCGTGTTCGACTTCGGCACACCCATGCAGGTGGCGTCGATCGTGTTCAGCGCCGTGTGGCCGGTACTGCTGAACACGGCGGAGGGCGCCCGTGCCACCGACCCGCTGCGGTTGCAGGTGGCCGCGGTGCTGCGGCTGACGTGGCCCGAGCGGCTGTGGTTCCTGATCCTGCCGTCGGCACTGCCCCGGATCTTCGCGGGGCTCCGGCTCAGCCTGTCGCTGTGCCTGATCCTCATGGTGTTCTCGGAGCTGCTGCCGGGCAGCGACAACGGCATCGGCTTCACACTCACCGACGCGCAGACGCGCTCCGACCTGCTCACCGTCTGGGCCGCGCTGCTGCTGCTCGGGGCACTGGGATTCCTGCTCAACACCGGTCTGCTGGCGGTCGAGAAACGGCTCGTCGGCCCAGGGAGGACGACATGACGACGGCCACGGTCCGGGTTGCGGTCGTACGGTTCCTGCGGGACACCGGCATGACGACGGTCTTCGGCAATCCGGGCTCCACGGAACTGCGGATGCTGCGCGACTGGCCGGACGACTTCACGTATGTGCTGGGCCTGCAGGAGTCCGTCGTCGTCGGCATGGCGGCCGGGCACGCGCTCGGCACCCGGCGCGCGGCCTTCGTCAGCCTGCACTCGGCCGGTGGGGTGGGGCATGCGCTCGGTGCCGTCTTCAACGCCTTCCGCGACCGGGTGCCGTTGGTGATCGTGGCGGGCCAGCAGGCGCGCTCGCTCGTCCAGTTGCGCCCGTTCCTGGGCGCCGACGACCCGGCGCTCTTCCCCCGCCCGTACGTGAAGGCCGCCCGTCAGCCGGAGCGGGCCGAGGACGTGCCGGCCGTGCTCGCCGAGGCGTACCGGATCGCGATGACACCTCCGCGCGGCCCGGTTTTCGTCTCCGTGCCCGAGGACGACTGGGACCGGCCCGCCCAGCCCGTCGCGCCCCGCGGCGTGCATACGGCGTTCACGGCCGGCCCGGAGGCGCTCGGCGCCCTCGCCGCCCGGCTGGAGAGCTGTGCGCGCCCGGCCCTCGTGGTCGGTCCGGGCGTGGACGACGAGGACGCGCTGGACGAGGTCCGGGTGCTGGCCGAGCGGATCCGCGCCGGGGTGTGGATCAGCCCGCTGTCCGGCCGCTCCGGGTTCCCGGAGTCGCACCCGCTGTTCCAGGGGTTCCTGCCGCCGGTCGCCGGGCAACTGGCCGCCCGCCTGGCCCCGTACGACGTGGTGGTGGCCCTCGGCACGCCCCTGTTCACCTACCACGTGGCCGACGACGGTCCGCTCCTGGCGCCGGGCACCGAGCTGTTCCATCTGGACTGTGATCCGGGCCAGGCCGCCTGGCTGCCCACCGGCACCAGTCTCGTCACCACTCTGCGGCCCGCCCTGACCCGGCTCACCGAGCTGCTGAGGGAATCGGACCGCGAGCCCCCGCCGCCCCGCCCCGCGCCTGCCGCCGTCCGCGCCGACGGGCACATCACCCCGGAGCTGTTCTTCGACCTGCTCCGCGCTCGGCTGCCGCGCGACCGGGTCCTCGTCGAGGAGGCGCCGAGTCACCGCGACACGCTGCACGCGCGCGTGCCCGTCGAGATGAGCGGCGGTTTCCTGACCACGGGCAGCGGGGCACTCGGCTGGGGCCTGCCCCTCGCGGTCGGCCGGGCGCTCGCCGACCGGCGCCGGGTGGTGTGCGTCGTCGGTGACGGCTCGGCGCTGTACTCGGTGCAGGCCCTGTGGAGCGCGGTCCGGCACGCGGCTCCGGTCACCTACGTGCTCCTCGACAACGGCGGTTACGCGGCCGTCCGCGCGCTGGGCCGCCGCATCGGCATCGCGCCCGTCCCCGGCACCGACATCACCGGCATCGACTTCGCGGCGCTCGCGGAGTCCCTCGGCTGCCCCGCGGCCCGCGCCGAACACCCCGGCGAGCTGCCGGCCGCCCTGAAGCACGCCCTGGGCCGCGGCGACGACGCCGGCCCCTTCCTGCTGCACCTGCGCGTCGCCGGCAGCGCGGGCACCCTGTACGAGCCCTGGGCCCGGTGAGCGATGCTCCGCCTCGACTCCGTGAGCCGGCGCTTCGGCGACCATCACGTCCTGGACCGCGTCAGCCTCACCGTCCCCGAGGGCCAGCTCCTGTCCGTGGTCGGGCCGTCCGGCTGCGGCAAGTCCACGCTGCTGCGCACCATCGCCGGGCTGCTGCCGGCGCAGGAGGGCACGGTCACGGTGGACGGCATCCCGGTGACGGGCGTGCCCGAGCGGCTCGCGGTTGTCTTCCAGGAGTACGGCCGCTCGCTGCTGCCCTGGCTCACCGTCCGGGACAACGTGGCCCTGCCGTTGCGACGCCGGGGCCTGGGCCGGGCCGCCCGCCGCGCCGAGGCCGAGACGATCCTGGAACGCGTCGGCCTGCCCGGGGTCGCCCGCTACCGGCCCCGGGAGCTGTCCGGCGGTATGCAGCAACGCGTCGCCATCGCCCGTGCCCTGGTCTGCCGCCCCGCCCTGCTGCTCATGGACGAGCCGTTCGGCTCCCTGGACGCCCGCAGCCGCGAGGACCTGGAGGACCTGCTGCTGGAGGTCCACCGCGCCGACGGCACGACCATCGTGTTCGTCACGCACGACATCGACGAGAGCGTGTACGTCGGTGACCGTGTCGTCGTCCTCTCCCCCGGTCCCGGCTCCCGCGTCGTCCGGGACCTGCCGGTCGACCTCCCGGGCGAGCGCGATCAGATCACCACGCGGAGTCTGCCCGGCTTCGTGGCGCTGCGCACGGAGGTCGGTCGGGTGGTGCGCGGCGGCTGAGTCACGCGCCGATCGTCGCGAGGTCGTCCGCCCGGTCAACCGCGGCGCGTACGGGCGGCCTCCTGACCGCGTGTGCGCAGTGTGCCCACGGTTCTCAGCAGCCGGTCGGCGGGGTCGCGCAGCCGCGGGTGGGCCAGCACCGTGTTGCGCAGGCCGCGGACCGGTCTGCGCCACAGCCGCTGGGTCAGCGCCACCGGATGCGGGCGGTCGGCGAACCCTTCCCCGACCCGCAGTTCGCGGGTCTTCAGCCAGTCCTTGTACTCCTTGTCGCCCCGCCCGAGGTCGACGAGGGTCACCCCGTGCCGGGCGGCCGCCTCGGCGGTCCTCAGGTGCATCATCAACCCGGGCGAGTAATACTGCAGTTCGGGATCGTACGCGGTGAACCAGGCCGCCAGCACCGTGCTCGACCGGGGCCCGAAGTGGGCCGCGACCGGCCGGTCGCCCGCGTACAGCACGGACAGCACCCCGGTGAAGTGCTCCTCACGGACGTGGAACAGGTGGTCGACCAGGCCGACGATCCACGGCCGGGAGAACCGGTCCATGCGGCCGGTCCTGCGGTACTGCGCGGACTTCCACCGCATGAGGGTGCGCAGCGCGTCCGGGTCGCGTTCGTCGAACACGAACCGCACCTCGCCGACGTCCCGGCCGAGTCGGCGTTCCTTCTTCAGGGTCGTCTTGGCGAGCCCCGGATAGGCGCCGCGCAGCCACTCCGGGTAGCTGCCGTCGCCCGGTTTCACATCGATCACCGGTGAGGCGAAGGTGCCGGTGACGTGGGGGGCGAACGGCCGCTGTTCCTGGACGAGATGGTCGAACTCGAAGATGCTGAGCCCGCAGGCCCGCAGCAGTTCCCGCGGGTTCCAGGTGACTCCGGGCCGGTGCACCAGGGCCTGGCAGTCGGACAGGCCGAGCCCGATGGCCCGCCCGGTGCCGAACGGCCCCCGCTCGTAGGGGAGGAAGCCGACCGGCTCCGCGCCCGCGCGCAGCACGGCCACCCGGGTCCCGCGCCGGAACCGGCCGACCCCGATCGCGAACTCCGGTGCCAGGAAGGGGTTGGCGTACTCGGGCGACTCGTCCATGGCCCGGTGCCAGGCGCCGCGCAGCTCGGACGTCAGCTCGCCGGGTCTGTGGATGGTGATCCGCACGTCAGCTCCACCGCCCTTCCGCCGGGTCGGTGGACGGTGTGCCGCAGAGGGCACAGGCCGGTGATGCGTGTGGCTCATGGCTCATGGATCGCATGGGCGATCGCTCCCCCCATGACGCGCCGGGCGCGTCCTGCCATTGGTTCCTGTGTCCGCCGATCCCCGCCGCGTGGGACATGGCTCAAACCTGGCGAAACAGCACGCACGCTGTCAAGGGTGCCTCAGGCGACGGAAGGTCCGCCGGTATTGACATGAACCTGCATGAACCCCGAGGCTTCGTGCGTGAAGTTGCTCGAAGGCCGCTCTTTTCAAGCGTCTCCGAGCATTCTCAGCAAGGACAGACAATCCGCAAGGGTGCGAGGGGAGCTGTTCCGCCGTGCGAAGACTCCGACATCGTGTGCCGTGGCCGGTCTGGATTCCGCTGGGGCTGGCGACCGCCCTGGCCGGGACCCTGCTCGCCGGCCCGGCGCCCGCCGAGGCCGCCGCCACCGCCACCGGCGCCGTACTGGACCCCGCTCACAGCAGCGTCAGCTGGCAGAGCCCGGTCTACGCCAAAGGCACCGGCGGCGGCACCGAGAGCTGCCCCGATGCGGCCGCCGACCCCGGCAACACGGTCTGCGACCGCTTCGACCTGACCGTCTCGGTGCCGGACGGCTACTGGGACGACAACCCCGAGGGCGGCATCCCGCTGTCGGTCAAGTGGGAGCACCCCTCGGACGACTTCGACCTGTACGTCTACGACGACCACGGCAAGCAGGTGGCGTCCAGCGCGGGCACCGCCGACCCCGAGGCCACGGTCATCCCGCGGGCCTCGGGCACGTACCACGTGCTCGTCGTGCCGTACGACGTGCACGACAACTCCTTCACCGGCACCGCGTACCTGCCCGCGACCACGGACGCCGGTAACCTCACCTCCTTCTCGGGGGGTGACGGCAGCTACACCATCGGGGCCGGTGGACTCACGGCCCGCGCCGACTTCCTGAAGGGAGGCCGGCTGCGGCTCCAGGCCGATCCGTCCGGCTCGCTGAGCGATCCGGCGGGTACGGCGATCGTGCGCGAACAGCCCGCCCTCCAGCGGCACACCTCGTCCTTCGACGCGGGTGACTACTACGGCATCCGCTCCCCCGAGGCGGTCCTGCGCGTGTACAAGCAGCCGCTGCGGTTCGGCCTGTACCGGCGCGACAACCGCACCCGGATCTGGCAGGAGGACAAGCCGCTGCGCTGGTCCACGGGCGGCATGCGGCAGAGTCTGACGCGGGGCCCGGACGAGCAGTTCTTCGGCGGCGGCGAACAGAACGGCAGCTTCTCGCACCGCGGGCGGACGATGTACGTGGCCAACAGCTTCGACTGGGACGAAGGCGGCTACAACAACTCCCAGCCGTTCTACCTCTCCAGCGCCGGCTACGGCGTCTTCCGCAACACCTTCGCGCCAGGCGTGTACACCTTCGGCTCACCGGTCACCACCGGGCAGCAGGAACGGCGCCTGGACGCCTACTACTTCCTCGGTGACGCCAAGCGGGTCATCGGTGAGTACACCGCGCTGGTGGGCAAGCCGTTCATGCCGCCGGTCTACGGTCTCGAACCCGGCGACTCCGACTGCTACCTGCACAACGCCAACCGCGGCGAGCGGCACACCCTGGACGCGCTGAAGATCGCCGACGGGTACACCGAGCACCGGATGCCGCTCGGCTGGATGCTGGTCAACGACGGCTACGGCTGCGGGTACGAGAACCTGGAGCAGACCGCCGAGGGCCTGCGGGACCACCACGCCCAGCTCGGCCTGTGGACCCAGGACGGCATCGGCAAGCTGGCCGACCAGGTCAAGGCGGGTCAGCGGGTGGCCAAGCTGGACGTGGCCTGGGTCGGCAACGGCTACAAGTTCGCGCTGGACGCCTGCGACGCGGCGAAGAAGGGGATCGAGGACAACAGCGACGCCCGCGGGTTCGTATGGCTGCCGGTGTCCTGGGCGGGCGCCCAGCGGTGCGGGGTGCTGTGGAGCGGCGACCAGAAGCTGTCCTGGGACTACATCCGCTGGCAGATCCCGACCTACGCCGGCGCGACCATGTCCGGCATCGCCTACAACACCGGTGACGTGGGCAGCATCTACCGTCACGACGCCAAGATGTACGCCCGCGACCTGCAGTGGAAGGCGTTCCTGCCGACCATCATGACGATGGACGGCTGGGCCACCGACCTCACGACCAAGAAGCCGGCCGACCAGCAGCCCTGGCTCGACGGCGAGCCGTACACCTCCGTCAACCGCAAGTACCTGCAGCTGAAGGAGCGGCTGCTGCCGTACATGTACACCCTGTCCGCCGAGGCGGCGAAGTCGGGCGTCGGCGCGGTGCGTCCGCTGTGGCTGGAGTACCCGGACGACGCCGCCACCCTCGGCGAGCAGGCCAGGTACGAGTTCCTGTCGGGCCGCGACTTCCTCGTCGCCCCGGTCTACCAGGACTCCGACACCCGAGACGGCATCTACCTCCCGAAGGGAACCTGGACCGACTACTGGACCGGGCGCACCTATCAGGGCCCGACCACGCTGAACGGCTACCACGCCCCGCTGGACACGCTCCCGCTGTTCGTGCGCGAGGGCGCGATCGTGCCCATGTGGCCGAAGGGGACGACGAGCTGGCAGACCCGCGACCGGCACGAGCTGGACTGGGACCTGTACCCGTCCGCCCACGGCACGAGCCACTACACGCTGTACGAGGACGACGGCGTGACGCGTGACTTCGCCAAGGGTTCCGCCGCCGCCCAGCGGGTGTCGGTGCGCGCCGACGCCGGGGGAACGACCGTGGCGGTGGGCGCGAGCAAGGGCGACTACGCGGGCAAGGTGGACGCGCGGACGTACAGGTTCACCGTGCACGGCGACCGCGCACCCGCGCGCGTCCTCCTCGACGGGCGCCAACTCCCGGGCTCCGCTTGGTCGTACGACGCCGGCACGCACGTCACGACCCTCACGACGCCGAGCCGCTCACTGGACCGGGGCTTCACCCTCCGGCTGGTCGACGAGAGGTAAAGAGATCGTATGGTCTAGTCCAAAGAGGAAGTTGGTCTAGTCCAAGTTATTGACGTGGTCGCAACACCTCCCAGAGGGTGGGGCTCCCCCACTCCGGGGCTCTCCCCACCCCCACCCTCTGGAGGCACGCAGTGAGACGTCTTCGGGCATGTCTGGGCGCGGCGGCGGCCGTCACCCTCGCCGCCACGGGCACGACCGCCCTGGTCGCGAGCAACGCCTCGGGCGCGACCAGCGGGCTCAGCAACCGCTGGTACGCCGCCGCCCCCTATCTGATGCCGCTGGACAACGACCCGCCGGACCCGGCCGCCATCATGGACGCCACCGGCCTCAAGGCCTTCCAGCTGGCCTTCGTCCTCGCCCCCAGCGGCGGTGGCTGCACGCCGACCTGGGGCGGTACGGCGTCCGTCTCCTCCGACACGGCCGTGCAGTCGGTGATCAACACCATCCGCGCCAAGGGCGGTGACGTCTCCGTCTCCATCGGCGGCTACGGCGGCACCAAGCTCGGCCAGGCCTGCACGGACGCGGCCGCCACGGCGGCGGCCTACCAGCAGGTCGTCACCAAGTACGGGCTGCACGCCATCGACTTCGACCTCGAGGAACCGGAGTACGAGAACAGCGCGGCCATCAAGAACGAGATCGGCGCCGCGAAGATCCTCCAGCAGAACAACCCGGGGCTGTACGTGTCGGTGACGACGGCCGGTACGGCGGACGGCACCGGATGGTTCGGCAAGCAGATGCTGCTGGAGGCCAAGTCGCAGGGGTTCACCCCGAACAACTTCTCCATCATGCCGTTCGACGGCGGTTTCAACGGTGCCGCGAGCCAGACCGGCGCGCTGACCAACTTCAACTCGATCCTGCGGTCCACCTTCGGCTGGGACGAGGCGACCGCGTACGCCCACGAGGGCTTCTCCGGCATGAACGGCCGCAGTGACACGGGCGAGTACTTCACCCAGGCGGACTTCCAGACCGTGCTCGACTACGCGACCGGCCACCACATGGACCGGTTCACGTTCTGGTCCCTGAACCGGGACCGGCAGTGCACCCCGGCCGACAACGGGGGCCGCACCTCGGGCACGTGCTCCAGCGTGGCGCAGAACGCCTGGGACTTCGCCAAGTACTCGGTGAAGTTCGCCGGCGTCACCCCGCCGACCAACACACCCACCCCCACGCCGACTCCGACGCCGACGCCGACTCCCGGCTCCTGCAAGACGGCCTGGAGTTCGTCGGCCGTCTACACGACCGGGAACGAGGTCTCGTACGACAAGCACAACTGGAAGGCCAAGTGGTGGACCCAGAACGAGGTGCCGGGCGCCTCGGAATGGGGGCCGTGGCAGGACGAGGGCGCCTGCTGAGCCTGCTGGACCTGCCGAACCTCTTGACGTGTCAGGTTCAGACCTTTAGCTTCTCGGGTCACCGGCGACCAAGGATGCGTTCAGCGTTCAGCATGTTGAACGCATCCCCGGTCCGACGAAGGGACCCCCACATGACCCGACCCCGGCTTCTCGCGGCGGCCACCACCGCGGCCCTCGCCGTCGCTCTCACCGTCCTCGGCACCGGCGGCGCGGACGCGGCCGATCCGCATGTCGCGCCCGGCGGCAACTTCGACCTGTCCGTGTGGCAGCTCCAGGAGCCCGTCGGCTCCCCCGGCAAGCCCCCCACCATCCCCTCGTCCCGGCTGCAGGGCCCGAACGGCTACCAGGACGCGTACTTCTACACGGACACCCGTGACGGCGCCATGACCTTCTGGGCGCCCGAGAAGGGCGTCACCACGCCGAACTCGAACTACGCCCGCTCCGAGCTGCGTGAGATGAACCGCGACGGCACCGCCGCCGACTGGCCGCTCGCCGGCTCCCACCGTATGAGCGCGACCCTGCGCGTGGTGTCCGTGACCCAGAACGTGTGCGTCGGCCAGATCCACCTCGGCACCGGCGGCTCCTCCACCAAGCCGCTGCTGGAGCTGTACTACCGCGCGAACGGGGACATCGTCCTCGGCACCGAGGACTCACCGTCCGGCGGCCAGACGCAGCACCCCGTCGGGCACGTGTCCGTCGGCAAGACCTGGACCTACACCATCGCCGTCTCCGGCGGGAACACCATCGGCCTGACGGTGAACGGCACCACCACCCACTACGGCATCCCGTCCTCGTTCAAGCCCTACAAGCAGTACTTCAAGGCCGGCTCCTACAACCAGTCCTCCTCGGACAGCACCACGAAAGGTGCCCGGGTGGGGTTCTACGGCCTGACCGTCTCGCACGGCTGACACGCGCTGCGACCTGCGCGATTGGTGCATTCGGGCGGACGGTCGTAGCGTCGATGTGCGGTCCGACACAGCACGACGGGCAGGAGCGGCCATGCGCGGATCAGTGGTTCGAACAGCGGTCACGCTGGCGGCGGGAGTCCTGCTCACGGCGGCCATGACCACGGCGTCGGCCAGCCCGGCGGCCACGGCCCCGAAGGCCGAGCCGCCGCCGCCCGTGCTCGTCGGCTGCCAGTGGCAGCGCGACATCCGCCCGGTCGACTTCATCCTCGCCTGCGGTGACGGCAACAGCCGGCTGGCGGGGCTCGAGTGGAAGCAGTGGGGCTTCGATACGGCGACGGCAGTGGGCGTGAACCTGGTCAACGACTGCAAGCCGTACTGTGCGGCCGGCACGTTCCGCTACTACCAGGTGACCGTGCGCCTGGACCGCCCACAGGCGTGGAAGAAGGATCCCAAGGTGCAGCACTTCACCCGGATGAGCCTCACCTACTCCGGCGCCCGGCCGGAGGGCTTCAAGCCGGTCATGACCTACCCGCTCTGGGACTGAGCCGTCCGCCGGCGGCAGCTCTTGTGCCCTCTCCCACCCGCGCCGCACGCTCGCCGCGGCCGGTCGTGCCGGTCGCGGCGAGCGCGTCGTCTCAGGCGATCTCCACCAGCAGGTCGCCGCCCTCCACCTGCTGGATCCGGTTGATGGCCAGCCGGGACACCCGGCCCGCCTTCGGCGCGGTGATCGTCGCCTCCATCTTCATGGCCTCGATGGTGGCGATCGTGGCACCGGCCGCCACCTCGTCACCCTCGGCCACGGCGAGGGTCACCACACCGGCGAAGGGCGCCGCGACATGGCCCGGGTCGGAACGGTCGGCCTTCTCCGTCACCGGGACGTCGGAGGCCGCCGCCCGGTCCCGGACCTGAATCGGCCGGAGCTGGCCGTTGAGCGTCGACATCACGGTGCGCATACCGCGCTCGTCGGCCTCGCCGATCGCCTGCAGCTCGATCAGCAGCCGGACCCCGGGCTCCAGGTCGACGGCGTACTCCTTGCCCGGGCGCAGACCGTAGAAGAAGGCCTTGCTGTCGAGGACGCTGGTGTCGCCGAAGCCCTGGCGGTGCGTCTCGAACTCGCGCGTCGGGGCGGGGAACAGCAGCCGGTTGAGGGTGGCCCGCCGGTCCTTGGCCAGCCCGTCGCGGTCCTCGGCGGACAGCTCGGGGACGGGCTTGGGCGCGGCGCGGCCCTGGAGCGCCTTGGTGCGGAAGGGCTCCGGCCAGCCGCCGGGCGGAGTGCCCAGCTCGCCGCGCAGGAAGCCGATGACCGAGTCGGGGATGTCGAACTTGTCGGGGGTCGACTCGAAGTCCGCCGGGGTGACTCCGGCGCCGACCAGGTGCAGGGCGAGGTCGCCGACCACCTTGGACGACGGGGTGACCTTGACCAGGCGGCCCAGGATGCGGTCGGCGGCCGCGTACATCGCCTCGATGTCCTCGAAGCGGTCGCCGAGGCCGAGGGCGACGGCCTGGGTGCGCAGGTTGGAGAGCTGGCCACCGGGGATCTCGTGGTGGTAGACGCGGCCGGTCGGGGAGGCGAGGCCCGCCTCGAACGGGGCGTAGATCCTGCGGACGCCCTCCCAGTACGGCTCCAGGTCGCCGACCGCCTGCAGGTCGAGTCCGGTGGGCCGCTCGGAGTGGTCGGTGGCGGCGACGATCGCCGACAGCGACGGCTGCGAGGTCGTACCGGCCATCGAGGCCACCGCCCCGTCCACCGCGTCCGCGCCCGCCTGGATCGCGGCGAGGTAGGTGGCGAGCTGGCCGCCGGCGGTGTCGTGGGTGTGCAGGTGCACCGGCAGGTCGAACTCGCGGCGCAGCGCCGAGACGAGCTTGGCGGCGGCCGGGGCGCGCAGTAGACCGGCCATGTCCTTGATCGCCAGGACGTGGGCGCCGGCGTCGACGATCTGCTCGGCGAGGCGCAGGTAGTAGTCGAGGGTGTAGAGCCGCTCGGCCGGGTCGTTGAGGTCGGCGGTGTAGCAGAGGGCGACCTCGGCGATCGCGGTGCCGGTCTCGCGTACGGCCTGGATGGCGGGCCGCATCTGGCCGACGTCGTTGAGGGCGTCGAAGATCCGGAAGATGTCGATGCCGGTGGCGGCGGCCTCCTGTACGAAGGCGTCGGTCACCTCGGTCGGGTAGGGGGTGTAGCCGACGGTGTTGCGGCCGCGCAGCAGCATCTGGAGGCAGATGTTGGGTACGGCCTCGCGCAGGGTGGCCAGCCGCTCCCAGGGATCCTCGGCGAGGAAGCGCAGCGCGACGTCGTAGGTGGCGCCGCCCCAGCATTCCAGGGAGAGCAGCTGCGGCAGGGTGCGGGCGACGACCGGGGCGACGGCGAGGAGGTCCTTGGTGCGCACCCGGGTGGCGAGCAGGGACTGGTGGGCGTCGCGGAAGGTGGTGTCGGTGACGCCGATCGTCGGCGACTCGCGCAGGTGCCGGGCGAAGCCCTCGGGACCGAGTTCCACGAGGCGTTGCCGGGAGCCCGCAGGGGGTTCGCCGGCCGGCAGCGGCGGGAGCTTGGTGACCGGGTCGAGCAGGTTCGGGCGTTCGCCGTGCGGCTTGTTGACCGTCACCTCGGCGAGGTACGTGAGCAGCTTGGTACCGCGGTCCGCCGAGTGGCGGGACGTGAGCAGGTGTGGACGCTGCTCGATGAAGGACGTGGTGACCCGGCCCGCCTGGAAGTCCGGGTCGTCCAGGACCGCCTGCAGGAACGGGATGTTGGTGGCCACGCCGCGGATGCGGAACTCGGCGACCGCGCGCCGGGCGCGGCCGATGGCGGCCTTGAAGTCCCGGCCCCGGCAGGTGAGCTTGACCAGCATGGAGTCGAAGTGCGCGCTGATCTCCGTACCGGCGTGCGTGGTGCCACCGTCGAGGCGGATGCCGGAGCCGCCCGGAGAGCGGTAGGCGCTGATCCGGCCGGTGTCCGGGCGGAAGCCGTTGGCGGGGTCCTCGGTGGTGATACGGCACTGGAGGGCGGCGCCGCGCAGGGTGACGGTCTCCTGGGACAGGCCGAGGTCGGCGAGGGTCTCGCCGGAGGCGATGCGCAGCTGGGCCTGGACCAGGTCGACATCCGTGACCTCCTCGGTCACGGTGTGCTCGACCTGGATGCGCGGGTTCATCTCGATGAAGACGTGCTTGCCGTCGCGGTCGAGGAGGAACTCCACGGTGCCCGCGTTGCGGTAGCCGATCTCGCGGGCGAAACGGACGGCGTCAGCACAGATCCGGTCGCGCAGCCCCGGGTCCAGGTTGGGCGCGGGCGCCAGCTCGATGACCTTCTGGTGGCGGCGCTGGAGCGAACAGTCGCGCTCGAAGAGGTGGATGACATTGCCCTCGCCGTCGGCGAGGATCTGCACCTCGATGTGGCGCGGGTCCACGACCGCCTTCTCCAGGAAGACGGTCGGGTCGCCGAACGCGGACGCGGCCTCGCGGGAGGCGGCCTCGATGGACTCGCGCAGCTGGGCGGGGTCCTCCACGCGGCGCATGCCGCGCCCGCCGCCGCCCGCGACCGCCTTGACGAAGACCGGGAAGCCGATCTCCTCGGCGGCGCGCACCAGTTCGTCGATGTCGTTGGAGGGCTGCGACGAGCCGAGCACGGGCACACCGGCCGCGCGGGCGGCGGCGACCGCGCGGGCCTTGTTGCCGGTCAGCTCCAGGGTCTGCGCGCTGGGGCCGACGAAGGTGATGCCCGCCTCCTCGCAGGCGCGGGCCAGTTCGGGGTTCTCGGACAGGAAGCCGTATCCCGGGTAGACGGCGTCCGCGCCCGCCCGGCGGGCGGCGCCCACGATCTCCTCCACGGAGAGATAGGCCCGCACCGGATGTCCCGGCTCTCCGATCTCGTACGCCTCGTCGGCCTTGAGCCGGTGCAGCGAGTTGCGGTCCTCGTGCGGGAACACGGCGACGGTGCGCGCGCCTAGTTCGTAGCCCGCCCGGAACGCGCGGATCGCGATCTCTCCACGGTTGGCGACCAGCACCTTGCGGAACATCCTGGATTCCCTTCAGCTGCCTGCCGGCGACGAACACCCTGGTGTCAGCCACGCTCTGCCCTGCCTCGCGGCCACCCTAGGGGGTGCCCGCACAGGTCGACGTGCGAAAACCATCACATCGACGGGGTG
Organism: Streptomyces sp. NPDC045022; assembly: GCF_056432605.1. Taxonomy (NCBI): domain Bacteria; kingdom Bacillati; phylum Actinomycetota; class Actinomycetes; order Kitasatosporales; family Streptomycetaceae; genus Streptomyces; species Streptomyces sp. NPDC045022. The sequence continues at coordinate 92,913 of NZ_JBWKIR010000006.1, read as the reverse complement.
GTCGGCGCCACAGGGGCGCGCCGTGCCGGCCGGGGTGGCGGGGCGAGGGCCCAGGGGGATGATTCCGCGAATCCGGACTAGCGTTCGAGGGAACTCGTCGGAACCCTGGGGCCGGCGTTTCCGGGGCGGTCGGCGGATGCCGCCGGGGCCGGGACGGTGCGGGCGGGTGCGGGGGCCGGGACGGTGCGGGCGGGTGCGGGGGCCGGCCGGCAGCGCACGGGCGGGCGTTCGGTGCCCCGGGGGGACAGCAGGGACCGTACGGCGGCGCGCAGCCGCTTGCCGCGGCCGTGCAGCAGCCCGAGTACGATCGCCGCGCCCACGGCGATCAGGTGCTCACGGCCGGCCAGGTTGGGGACGGCGATGGACTCCCACACCATGGAGCCGCCGGTCAGCGCGAACACCACGGGGGCGCGCTTGGTGACCGCGAGATAGGTGAACAGGCCCACGACGGCCGCGGAGGGCCCGGTGTCCAGCACCTGCCCGCACTCGGGCGGCAGTCCCAACCCCCACCAGCCGGGCCCGAGCGCGATCATCAGTCGGGCGGTGAGGGTGCCGGCCAGTGTGGTGGCGTAGGCGATCACCAGGGTGCGGGCGCGGCCGAGAGCCAGCTCGGCGAGCGCGAAGGCGAGGAAGAGCTGTGTGATGCCCGCCCACACCGGCAGGTCCAGCGCGGGGACGTACAGCGACACAGGGGTGCGCAGCAGGGACAGCCACAGCGGGAGGTCGGCCATGACACCACCGAGCCGCCGTACCCATAACGCGCCGGTGCGGTGCTGGGCGATGTCGTGGAAGAAGATGACGCCGAACGCGGCGACGAACCCCAGCAGCAGCCCGGACAGTCCGCGCCGCGCGAGCCGTCGCACCGGGTCGACGACGACGGCGTGCCACTCGGCCCGCAGCGTGCGCCCGGTCAACCGGGCGAGCCGGGCGGACAGCGGGCGCAAGCGCTCGACGTGCCCTTCAGTGGTCATGAGACACGGCAGCCCATCACCTTCGGTTCCCCCGTCACGTACATCGGCTCCGTCATGACGGGCCTTGGTGGTGATAAGGCCCGATCGGTGACAGTTCAGCGACCCGGGAGGCGGGCGTCAAGATTCGTTACGGGTGGGAAGACCCACGCTGGAATCGGGTGCCGAGAGGCAACCTTCGTCCCCTTTGACACGTCCTGCGGTTCAGGCTCTCGGCGGGCATGACCGTCCCACCATGGAAGGGGCGCGGATCCTTCATTTTTTGATCACGAACTCTCGTATGGTGACCGCCAGTTCGCCAACGAGTGTCACGCCTCACCACCCGAACGCTTTGTGCCAGCCCTCACCTGCCCGTCTCTGCCGCGAGGACCAGTCCGGACCGATGACCGGCCCACCCATCCCGGCGACCGACCTTCCCTCCGCACGTTCGTCTCAGCCCCTCGCCGTGACCGGTGTCCTGTCGGCGCTCGTGGTCTGCGCGGCCGTGTCGGCGGCACCGGACTCGGTGCGCGCCCCGCTCGCCTGGGGCGGGGCGCGGTGGCGGTCGTGCTCAGCGCCGCGGTGGCCACGGCCGCACACGCCCTGCGGGCCGGCGCGGCATCCGGCGCCGGCTGGAGAGCGCCACCGAGGACATCGGACGGCTGCCGCGCCAGCCTCCTGATCACGCTGGTGCAGCACGTCAAGAACCGGTACGCCGACCCGTCCGCGCGGGCGGGCCAGCCCCGACAGGAGTTCACGACGATCTCCCTGATCGTCACGCCGTCGTCTACCTCTCCACGCACCCCGACCAGCGCGCCCTGGTGCTGTCCGGTGAGGCCGGCTGGCCGGCGGTCGTGGAGGAGGCCCTGCGCCACTCCACGCCCACCTCCCATGTCCTGATCCGGTTCGCGACCGAGGACGTGCCGGTCGGCGACAAGGTGATCCCGCCCGGGGACGCGCTCATCGTGTCGTACGGCGCGATCGGGCGGGACGAGAACGCGCACGGGCCGACCGCCGGGGAGTTCGACATCACCCGCGGGACCAAGAACCGGCACATCTCCTTCGGCCACGGCCCGCATGTGTGCCCGGGTGCCGCACTGTCCCGTCTGGAGGCGGGTGTGGCGCTCCCCGCGCTGTACGCCCGCTTCCCCGGCCTGGACCTCGCGGTACCGGTGACCGAGCTGCGCAACAAGCCGGTGGTCACGCAGAACGACCTGTTCGAGCTGCCGGTGCGGCTGAACCCGTAGCCCTTCCCCGGACCGCCTTGACTTGGAGAGCGCTCCAACTCGTAGCGTCGCAGACGGCGCGCGCGGCCGGCCGCACCCGGCCTCCCTCACGGGATGCCGGGTGCCGGGATCCGTCGCTAGATGGAAGAAGGCCCTCGCGCCCCGGAGAAGGACCGACGAGTGTGCACGAAAGGCTGGGACATCAGATGCAGAAGCGCAGTCTGCGGGACCTCCAGGTATCGGCCATCGGCCTCGGATGCATGGGGATGTCCGCCTTCTACGGATCCGCCGACCAGGATGAGGGCATCGCGACCATCCGGCGCGCCCTGGAACTGGGGATCGACTTCCTGGACACCGCGCAGGTCTACGGCCCGCTCACCAACGAGTCGCTGGTCGGCGAGGCGATACGGGGGCACCGCGACGAGTACGTGATCGCGACGAAGTTCAACTACCGGATGGACGACGCCGTACCCGGCGACATGAGCACGGTCGGCCGGCAGGACGGCTCGGCCGAGCATGTGCGCAGCTCGGTCCACGGCTCGCTGGAGCGCCTGGGTACCGACCGCATCGACCTGTACTACCAGCACCGGGTCGACCCGGACGTACCCATCGAGGAGACGGTCGGCGCGCTGGGCGAGCTGGTCGCCGAGGGCAAGGTGCGCTGCATCGGGCTGAGCGAGGCGAGTGCGGAGACCATCCGGCGCGCCCATGCCGTCCACCCGATCACCGCCGTGCAGAGCGAGTACTCGTTGTGGACGCGGGAGGTCGAGGCCGAGGTGCTGCCCGTCTGCCGGGAGCTGGGTATCGGCTTCGTGCCGTACTCGCCGCTCGGCCGCGGCTTCCTCGCGGGCCGTTTCAGCTCCCCGGACGAGCTGGACGAGAACGACTTCCGGCGCAACAACCCCCGCTTCACCGACGCCAATCTGGAGGCGAACCTGCGGCTGGCGGCGAAGGTGAAGGAGATCGCCGCCGAGAAGGACGTGACCCCGGCCCAGCTGGCCATCGCCTGGGTGCTGGCCCAGGGCGAGGACCTGGTGCCGATCCCGGGCACCAAGCGCCGCACCTACCTGGAGCAGAACGCCGCCGCGGTCGGCATCGAGCTGACCAAGGAGGACCTGGCCCGCATCGACGCCGAGCTGCCCGAGGCGGCGGGCGAGCGGTACGACGAGGCGGGGATGCGCGCGGTCAACCGCTAGCCGGGCGCGGGAGTGGGGTACGGGGTGACGTGACCCACAGGGCACCGCTAGGGCGCGCGCTCCCGACAGCGGGCCCGGGCCTGGGCCCGGCCCAGGGCGGCCGCCACGCCCCGCTCCCGCCGTGACGAGGCCGAGCCCCGCTCCCGGAGCCAGGTGTGCTGTTCGGCGGCCGGCCACCAGCCGCGTCACCAGCCTGTCCGATCCTGTGAGGAAGCACACGCGGGGGCCAAGTCACGTACGCGCGGGGAACTTTGCGTTCTCGCGCCCCTGTCGGCAGCGGGCGCCGGTGCCGACTCGCCCATGCCGTCTGCCACCATGGTCGTCGCCCTGACCAGGCGGCCCGGCCACGCAGCGCCGCAGGCCCGACGGGTTCCGCCGGTCTCTCTTCTGACTCCCCTGGTTGTCGAGTACTCCGCTGTGTCTGCTGCCCCCGCCGCTGCCCCTGCCCTGCCCACGCCCGTGCCGCGTACCGCCGTCTCGCGTTCGCCGTGGCGGTCCCTGCGCCACCGCGGCATGCGCTGGTGGTCGGCCGCGAACTTCGTCTCCAACGCCGGCACCTGGATGCAGCTCACGGTGCAGAACCTGCTGGTGCTGCACATCACGGGCTCGGCGGCGGCGACCGGTCTGTCGATGTCCGTGCAGGCGGCGCCCGCGCTGTTCGTCAGCCTGCTGGGCGGTGCGGCCGTGGACCGCTGGCCCCGGAAGCTGACGGTCGCCGTCAGCCAGGCCCTGCTCGGTGCGGTGGCGTTCACCACGGCGCTGCTCGTGACGCTGGACCGGATCGACATGACGGCGCTGCTGATGCTGGCCGCCGTGACCGGCGTCATCGCCACCGTCGACGGACCGGCGTGCGCGCTGCTCGGCAACGATCTGGTGCCCGTCGAGGACGTGCCGTCCGCGATCGGCGTCGGCGCGCTCGTGCACAGCGCGGGCCGGCTGGCCGGCACCGCCCTGGCCGGTGTGACCGTCGGCTTCCTCGGCACCTCGGCCGCGTACGCCGCCAACGGGCTGTCGTTCCTGTTCGTCGCGTCGGTCGTGCCGTTCCTGCGACCCGCCCCCGGCGCCGTCCAGGAGCCGGTGACCGACGTGCGGGCCGTCCCGGCGGGCGCGGAGATGACCGTGCGCGAGGGACTGGTGTTCTTCGCGCGCCGCCCTCGTCTGGTCGCGCTCGCCGGCATCACCGGGATCAGTTCCGTCTTCGGCCGCAACTACGGCCTGACGCTCGCCGTCCTTGTCACCGGTCCGCTCGCCGGCGGCGCCCGGGCGTTCGGCACGGTCTCCACGGTGCTGGCCGTGGGCGGCATCCTCGGTGCGGTGCTCGGCGCCCGGCTGCGCAAGCCGTCCGTCCGGACCGTGGGTCTGCTCGCGGCGGCCGGCGCGCTGCTCCAGGTCGTCGCCGGGCTGTCGCCGTCGCTGGCCGTCCTGCTCGTACTGGTGCTGCCCATGGCCGTGGTGGAGTCCGTCTCCGACACCGCCGGTACGGCCGTGCTGCAGACCGACCCGCCCGCCCATCTGCGGGGCCGGGTGCTCGGCGTGTGGAGCAGCGTCGGCACGGTGTGGGGCCTCGGCGGGCCGCCCTTGCTGGGACTGCTCATGGAGTGGGCCGGGGCACGCGGCGCCCTGGTCGCCGGTGGGCTGCTCATCGCGGGGTCGATCGGCGCGGGCCTGCTGGTCCGCCGGCGCGACGTCCCGGTGCCGGTGACGCTGACCGCGAGGGACGACGTGACCGGCCGGGCGGCCCTGGGCACGGCCGCCTGACGCGGCGCCCGGGGCTCACGCCCCCTGGTGCTCCTCCCGGCCCGGCAGGTGGTACACGTGGAACGCCTGTCCGATCACCGGCTGGGCGACATTCCGCACCCGGACGCCCCCGCTGGTCATGCCGTGCTCGGTGCCGGCGTGGGCATGGCCGTGCACGGCCAGGTCGGCGCCACCGGTGTCGATGGCCTCCGCGAGCAGATAGCTGCCGAGGAACGGGTAGATCTCCGGCGGCTCCCCGGCCAGCGTGTCCGGCACGGGCGAGAAGTGGGTCAGTGCGATCCGCACGTCGCAGTTCCAGTCGCCCAGGTCCTTCAGAGCCGCGTGCAGGCCGCCGGCGCAGCGGCGGGTGTAGCGGACGAACTCCTTCATGAGCGGTTCGCCGAACTCCCCGGCGCAGCGGCCGACGAAACCGCCGCCGAAGCCCTTGGTCCCGGCCACCCCGATCCGTGCCCCGTCGGCGGTGACGACGGCCGCCTGCCCTTCCAGGACGTGGGCGCCCGCGTCCCGGAGGATCGCGGTGACCTCCTCGGGCCGTTCGTCGTGATGGTCGTGGTTACCCAGGACGGCGACGACCGGCACCCCGAGGTCCTTGATCTCCCGGGCGACGATCGAGGCCTCCTCCGGTGTGCCGTGTCGGGTCAGGTCGCCGGCGAGCAGCAGTACGTCGGCGCACTCGGGCAGCGTCTCGAAGGAAGGGCGCAGCGTGCCCTGGCTCTCGGGGCCCATGTGGATGTCCCCGACGGCCGCGACGCGGATCATGTCAGCTCCTCCCCGTGGTCGGGCGAGGAGGTCCCGGCGACGAGGAGGTCGCAGTGGACCGGGTGCCCCGCCAGTTCCTCGCGAACCATGCGCAGGATGTCGTCCCGGCACTGGGTGGACGGCACGGTCCCGGTCAGCAGGACGGCGTCACCGTGCGGTTCCAGCCGGACGCCGAGTTCCCCCAGGTGTCCGGAGGCCAGGTGCTCGGCGACGTGTGCGACGCGGTAGTCCAGGTTCGCCGCCGCCGGCGGTGTCGGCGGGCTTGTGTCGGTCATGACTGCCCCTCCTGGGGGTCGATCACGTTCAGCCGTTCGAGGAGGAAGAGGAACGCGGCCGGCATGGGCTGGTCGCCGCAGGTCGCCCGCACCGCTTCCCAGTCGACCTTCTCGCGCACGGCCCGGGCCACCGGCAGGACCGACCCGAAGTCGCAGTAGTGCTCCGAGAAGGCGCTGATCAGGCTGCCGATCAGGTCCGTGGGGGACAGCACGGGCATGAGCACCGAGTCGACCGGAAGGACATGGGCCCGGTCGAGCATGTCCTTGGCGACGGGCTGGTGTGCCAGGGCGAAGATGATGTCGACGTTCTGCCCGTGGCACGTGGTCTTCAGCAACCAGTCCTCGGGCGGGATCCGTACCGCGAGTCCGGCCTCGCGCAGTGTGGCGGCCACCGCCTCCGCGTCGTCGGGCAGGACACAGAAGTCGGCGTCGTGCTGGAGGTAGCGGCTGCCGCCGTGGGCGTAGACGGCGACGCTCCCGGCCAGGGCGAACGGGTGGCCCGCGCGCTTGAGGAGGGCGCCGATCTGTTTAGCGGCCTCCAGGATCGCCTGGCTGCGGTCCTGGGGCAGATCCGATGTCTCCGGCGCCGGCGAGGCCCCCTGTTCGAGTTCGTCCGTGGCAAGCCGGAGTTCCGTGATCTCCGGTCGCCGGGCGGGCGCGGTGTCCTCCCCGTCGTGCGTCATGACCTCTCCATTCGCGGCACCCTGCACCCCTGGTCGGCCGGTTCGGCCGGGGGTTCCTACGGGTACCCGGCGGGCCCGCACCAACACGGCACACCGGGAAACGGTTCGGTGTGCCTGAAATCGCCGCGAGGAGCGCCGGCGTTCCGGCCGCGAGGACCTGCCCACGGACCGGGGCGTGTTCGCGGACGGTGGCCCGGCCGGGCGTGCGGAACCGCTCGTGGACGCGGGCGCACTCCGCTGGCTGCCGACGGGCTCCGCGTGGGCGGTCAGGCAGATGGCCCAGCCCGGTACCGCGTCACATCGGTGACGGGGCGGCGCCCCTCTCCGGTCGGCGAGTGGCCGCCCGTCCCGCCCGGGAGCACGCTGGTAGGCATGAGAGCCGGGCTGAAGGTCGCGGCCGGGCGGCCGCCGTGGCAGTCGGCGCACGCCCTGATACTGCTCCCGATCGCGCTCATCGTGGTCATCACGGTGGTGGACATGCAGGCGCCCACCAGCATCCATCTCGGCCCTGCCCTGGTGATCGCACCCGCGCTCACGCCTTCCTTCGCCGGACCCCGGACCACGGCGGCCGTCGGCGCGCTCGCGCTGGCCGCCCAGATCATGATCGGCGCCGCCCACGGCGGCCTCGGCACCACGAACCACATCGTGCAGATCATCACCCTGGCGGTGCTCTCGGTGCTCTGTGTCCTCTACAGCGCGCTGCGCAAGCGCCGGCAGGCCCAGCTGGCCCAGGTCCGCACGGTCGCCGAGGCCGCTCAGCACGTGCTGATGTGGCCGCTGCCCGAGCAGATCGGCCCCCTGCGGATCGCCTCCCTCTACCTGGCCGCCGAGGACGAGGCGCAGATCGGCGGCGACCTGTACGCGGCGACCCTCAGCGAGGGCGCTGTACGCGTGCTGATCGGCGACGTCCGCGGCAAGGGACTGCCCGCCATCGGCGAGGCCGCTCTGCTGCTCGGCGCCTTCCGGGAGAGCGCGCACCGGCTCATCCCGCTGACGGAGCTGGCCGCCACCCTGGACCAGAGCGTCAGCCGCTACTCGGCCGACCTGGAACCGCCCGAGGAGGCGGGTGAGCGATTCGCCACCGCCCTGCTGGTGGAGATTCCGGACCGTGATCCGGTCACCTGTATGACCAGCTGCGGTCATCCGCCGCCCCTGCTGCTGAGCCCCGGCCATGTCGTCACGGTCCCGAGCCTGCACCCGTCACCGCCGCTCGGCGTGCACCCGAGCGCCGAGCACATCCTCGACGTGTTCTCCTTCGAACCCGGCGACACGCTGCTGCTCTACACGGACGGTGTCGTGGAGGCCCGGGACGCCCGCGGCCGGTTCTACCCGCTCGCCGAGCGGGTAGCGCGCTGGACCGAGGACAGCCCCGAGGCGCTCATGCACCACCTGCGGCGCGACCTGCTCAGCCATGTCGGCGGCCGGCTGGACGACGACGCCGCGCTCATCGCCCTGCACCGCACGCCCACCGAGCGGCGCCGCCACCACGGACGCGCGGTCGGCGGCGACACCACCCACCACGCCACCGGTCCCGGCTCCCACCGTCAGCCACCGCCGGGCCTGCCGCAGTGACAGCCGACCGCCCGGCGGCCGGTGGCACGCGCGTTCCACTCTCTTCGCGCCGGCGTTCGGTCTACGGGGTCGCCCGGCTCACCAGCCGTTGCGAGCATCCGTGGGCCGGGCACGTCCGACCGGCGCCGCGGGCGTGCGCCCCGCCCCGAGTGGGGCGGGGCGGGACCGCACGCCCTGTCCTCCGGGTCAGCCGACCGGCTTGAGGTCGGTGATCTTGAGGGTCTTCAGGTCGGACTGCACATCGATCTTGCTGACCTGGGCGTGCGGCCCGTCGCTCCAGGTGAGCGTCACCCGGCTGGTGGCGTGGCCCGCACCGGAACCGGTGTAGGTCACCTTCCACTTCACCGGCACGTTCTGCGCGAACAGGATGCCGTCGGCGTGCTCCTTCTTCTCGTAGGCGGCGACCGTCTTCCGGGCGGCGGCGGAGAGGTAGAAGGCACGCAGCGCCTTGGCGTTGGCAGCGGCGGACGGGTCCTCATTGGCCCAGACGGAGTCGATGTACGCCCCGTAGAAGTCGGCCACGTGCTGAGTGACGTTGCGCGGGTCACCCTGGGCGGACGACACGGCGGCGGCACGGGTGGTGTGGCTCGCGGCATTCCCCGCGAGGGCGGGCGTCACGGCGGCCAAGGTCAGGCCGGCGGTGAGGGCCACGGCGGTGAGGAGGGTCTTGCGGCTGCGGACGGTCATCTGTCTCATTCCCCCGGTTTCTTCGCGACCGGTCCGATCCCGGCCGTCGACGGACCTTAAGACCCCGTTTTCCTCGCTCCGGTTCCGCTTCTTTCTTCTTTCTTCCCCAGCAATTCTGGGTACTTGAGGTGCCGGAAAGGTTGTGGCGAATTCCGGACGCGTTGCCTCTCCCTTTCGGTCATTCCCCTTGGGAGAACCGCCCTTCCACCAGCCGGGCGAGGTTGTCGAGGGCCATGCGGGTGCCCAGTTCGTTGTCCGCGCGGGGGACGGCGTCGGGAATTCCCTCGTGCAGGATCCGCACGTCGGTGCCGCCGCCGCTCGCGGTGAGCGTCGTCGTCATGGTCATGGTGCCGCGCAGGGCGTCGTCGCCGGTGTCGAACGCGAACACCTCGACGACCAGGGCGCCGGGCACGAGCCGGGTGAAGTGGCCGTGGTAGGTGTCGGTGTGCCCGCCGGACTTGCCGGTGCCGCCGTCGCCGTAGGTGAGGGAGATCCGGAAGGCCCCGCCCTCATGAGCCTGGAAGGTGTGGACGTGGGCGGTCATGCCGGCCGGGACCCGCCAGGCCGCGAGCGCGTCCGGGTCCAGCAGGGCCCGGTAGACGGCCTGCGGGGGCGCCTGCACGTGCCGGGTGGCTCGGGTGGCGTACATGGACCAACGCTACCGGCTCGGGAGGGGGCGGCCCGGCCCGTCGTACGGCATGGACGGGGCCGGGGTCCGGAAGGTGGGTGCGGACCCCGGCCCCGCGTCTGTCACGGCTTGCGGGCGACCGCGCCGTACATGGCGATGTCCTCGTCGCGGACGTTCTTCTCGCCGGTGCCGTCGGGATGCCACTTGTGCACCTGGACGATGCCCGGTTCGGCCAGTTCCAGGCCCGCGAAGAACTCGTGGGCCTCGTCGATGGTGCGCAGCCGCATCGGCATGTCGCGGGCCGCGTACTCGCGGGCCACGCGGCCCACCTCGGCGGGCGCGAACTCGGCGGTGGCGATGGACATGGCCAGGTAGCTGCCCGAGGGCAGCGGCTCCAGCAGGCGGCGTACGACGCCGACCGCGTCGTCCTCGTCCAGCATGAAGTGGACGATGGCGATCACCGTGAGCGCGACCGGCCGGTTCAGGTCCAGCGTCTCGCGCAACTCGGGGGCGTCCAGGATGGCGGCCGGGTCGCGGAAGTCCGCCTCGAGGTAGGAGGTGCGGCCCTCGGGGGCGCTGGCAAGAAGGCCCTGGGAGAGGGTGAGGACGATCGGGTCGTTGTCGACATAGACGACCCGGGAGTCGGGGGCCACGGCCTGCGCGATCTCGTGCAGGTTGGGCGAGGTCGGGATGCCGGTGCCGATGTCCAGGAACTGGCGCATGCCCGCCTCCTCGGCGAGCCAGCGCACGGCGCGGTTCATGAAGTCGCGGTTGGCACGCATGTGGACCGGGAGCGCGGGCCACTCCCGGGACATGGCGTCACCCGCCTCCTTGTCGGCGGGGTAGTAGTCCTTGCCGCCGAGTATGTAGTCGTAGATACGGGCGGAGTGGGCGTTCTCGGTGTCGATCCGGTCGGCCGGCCATCCGTTGTCGGGCACTCCGTGTCTCCCATTCGGGTCGGGGGTGGGGGACTCGCACAGCGAGGGCCGCTGGAGAGGGAGTTCGCTCACCGCGGGCAGCATCACAGCTCCCTGCGGATCGCACCGAGCAGCGCTTCGGTCTTGCGGGCGGATGCGGCCTGGGCACCCACCCGGTCCAGTGCCTCGCGGTACACCACGACGTCGTCGGCCTTGTCGAGGTAGACGGCTCCGACGAGGCCGTTGAGGTAGACGATGTCCGGCAGTTCGGGGGCCCGGAACCGGAAGAGGTGGAAGGCGCCCGCCCGCATCGCGGGGTGCGGCCCGTTGGCGAACGGCATGAGCTGCACCGTCACCTGCGGCAGCCGGCTGACCTCGATGAGGTGGTCGATCTGCGCGCGCATCACCTCGGGCCCGCCGACCGGCCAGCGCAGCACGGTCTCGTCCATCACGACCCACACGCGCGGCGGTGCCGTCCTGGCCAGCAGTTCCTGGCGGCGCATGCGCAGCGCGACCCGGCGTTCGGTGGCCTCGGCGGAGGCGTGCGGATTGCCCGCGGCGAGCAGGGCGCGCGCGTAGTCCTCGGTCTGCAGCAGGCCGTGCACGAACTGGTTCTCGTACGCGCGGATCTGCGAAGCCGCCTGTTCCAGGCTGAGGTAGGCGGCGAACCAGTCGGGCATCACATCCCGGTAGGTGTGCCACCAGCCGCGCTTGTTGGCCTCGCGCACGGACTGCAGGAAGGTGTCGATCTCCTGCTGGTCGGTGACGCCGTAGACCTGGAGCAGTTTCTCGGCGTCCGCGAGCCGCAGCCGGGCCACCTTGGCGGCCTCCATGCGGCGGATCGTGGAGTGGCTGACGCCGATGGCCGCGCCCGCCTCGGCGTAGCCGAGACCGGCCCGGGTCCGCAGCTCCTCCAGCTGCCGGCCGAGGATCATACGCAGGACGGAGGGGGCTCCGCCCCAGTCGGTCTCCGTGGTCACACTCCACCCCCTCACCAGGTCTCAGGGCCGGCCCGGCACGCGCTCGATTCCCCGAGCCATTCGATCACCGGCCGACCGAAGCAGCATGCACTTGGCTCCTTGCAAATTTCAACTTGCCGGTTGCGGGTCGTTGTCGGCAGGTGCCACAGTTGAGGCACTGCTCCGGCCGGCCCAAGGAGCGGTCGGCGCGGCCGCGTTGGCGGAGAACGGCCCGCACACACCTCCGGGGAGGCGGTGTGCCGTCTGTAGCGCGAGCGGCCGGCCGACCCGCACACCCCCCACCCGCGAGGCCGGACGAAAGGCACACGGCGATGGCTCGGCCCTCCTCCCCCCGACCGCTTCACCGGCTTCCCGAGGACCGGAGACCGGGCCGGTCGCCCCTGGAACAAGGGCTGTCACGCCTGCCCGCCCTCCGTGCGCACCGACCGCCGGTCCCGGCCGGTGTTTCCAGACCCCCCGGAGGCGAGCGCCTCGGTCGGCTCCCTGGGCCCGACGGTCCCGACCGGCTCGCCTCCGGGGCCCCGCTCCCCGTCCCGACCACCTTCGGCCCGCCGGCCGGCACGGGGTACGGAACCCCGCTCCCCGTCCCCAGCGCCTTGTACCCGCCGGCCGGCACGGGCGCGCGCTCTCGCCGGCCCAGGCACTGAGCCGTGGCCGGGGTGTGACGCCCCGGCCCGGACGGCCCGCACCCCGCCCCGGGCGGAGCTGCCCTCCGGCCGCCACTCCTGACACCAACACCCCACGGACCGCCCCCACTTGTCCGAAGGATTCACATGCACCACACCACCCCCCACCCCGCCCCGGCCGCCGACCCGTCCTGGACCCGCACCCGGCCCAAGCCCGGCTCCCAGGAGCAGGCCGGCTGAGACCCCCTGCCCTGGCCTCTCGGCTCACCAGGGGCGGATGGCGTCCGAAACACCCCGGGACAAGGCGCCCCACTCCGATACCCGCTAGATTCGACCGCCGGTGCGGGTGGTCCGCATCCGTCGGCGGCTCGCCTCCCCACGGGCTCCGCGTCCGCCGCGCAAGCCGTTCCGTCGGGGTTCGAGGGTTTCATGGTCTGGTCGCTCATCCGCCGGGTCCGAGCCGCATCCGGCCTGCCCGTGCCCGGGCGGTGCGTGCTGGACCGGCACGCCCTCGCCACGGAGCGGCTGCTGCTGTTCACGCCGCGGCACCGCCTCGACGTGGCGGCGGCGCTCGCCGCGTGCGCGGACGCCGAGGCGCAGCGGTGGCTCGGCACCCAGGCGGACCAGGTCGTGCCCGATCCCGGTACCCGCAGGGCCTTGTTGCGGTGGCGGCCCGCCGGCGACGACGGCCGCCGTGTCCCCCGGCTGCTGGCCGAGCCGTTCGTGCCCGGGCCCGGCAGCCCGATGATCCTGGTCTGCGTGCGCAGGTCCGACCTGAGCTACGCCGGAGCCCTCGAACTGGACCAGCGATCGGGCGAGATGGGCGGCTGGCTGGCGCCGGGCTGCCGCGGCCAGGGCCTGGGTGCGGAGCTGTTCCGCGCGGGCGTCACGCTCGCGCACACCCACACCGGACTGGCCACCGTCCGGGCGGGCGCCGAGACCGGGAACACCGCGAGCCGGCGGGCCCTGGCCCGCGCGGGTTTCGTCCCGGACCAGGGGCCGCCCCGGCACACCCTGCCCGACGGCCGGGTGGTCGAGGCGGTCTGGCACCGGCACGACACCGCGGTTGCCTCCCGCTGCCGCTGATCCCGCGCGGGGCGTCCCCGCCCACGACGGACGGAGTGCCGGTCACACGGTCCTGGCGAGGCGGTCCGCGAGCAGCTTGGCGAAGCGGGCCGGGTCGGCCAGGTCGCCCCCTTCCGCGAGCAGCGCGGTGCCGTACAGCAGCTCGGCCGTTTCGGTCAGTTCCGGGTCCGCGGCGCGCTGCTCGTACGCGGACCTCAGCCCGCTGACCAGCGGATGCTCGGGGTTCAGCTCCAGGATGCGCTTCACCGGTGGGAGTTCCTGACCCATCGCCCGGTACATCTTCTCCAGAGTCGGCGTGATGCCCTCGGCATCACTGACCAGGCACGCCGGTGAGCTGGTCAGACGGGTCGTCAGCCGTACGTCCTGCACGTCGTCGAGCGTCTCGTTGAGCCAGGTCAGCAACGGCGCGTACGCACCGGACTTCTCCTGTGACAGTTCCTCTTCGGACGGCAGGTCGACGGAGCCCCGTGCGACCGACTGGAACTCCCGGCCGTCATAGGCCCGCACCGCCTCGACCCAGATCTCGTCCACCGGGTCGGTGAGCAACAGGACCTCGTACTCCTTGGCCCTGAAGGCTTCGAGGTGCGGGGAGTTCTCGACCTGCGCGCGGCTTTCGCCGGTCATGAAGTAGATCTTGTCCTGGCCGTCCTTCATCCGCGTGATGTAGTCGGCCAGGGTGGTGGGATCCTCGCCCGCGGTGGAGGTGAACGAGGCGATGTCGAGGATCGCCTTGTGGTCCTCGTTCCCGTTGAGCAGGCCCTCCTTGACGGCGGGGCCGAACTCGCGCCAGAAAGTGCGGTACTTCTCGGCGTCGTTGCGCATGAGGTCCTTGATGGTCGACAGGACCTTCTTCGCCAGGCGGCGGCGGATCAGCTGGATGTGCCGGTCCTGCTGGAGGATCTCGCGGGAGATGTTCAGCGACAGGTCGGCGGCGTCCACCACGCCCTTGACGAAGCGGAGGTGACCGGGCAGGAGTTCGCGGCTGTCGTCCATGATGAACACGCGCTTGACGTACAGCTGGATGCCATGGCGGGCGTCGCGCTGGAAGAGGTCGTGCGGGGCGCGCGACGGGATGAAGAGCAGAGCCTCGTACTCGAAGGTGCCCTCCGCCCTCATCTGGATGACCTCGAGCGGCTCCGACCAGTCATGGCTGATGTGCCGGTAGAACTCCTGGTACTCCTCGTCCTTGACCTCGGACCGCGGCCGCGCCCAGAGCGCCTTCATCGAGTTGAGGGTGTCGTCGCCCATCCGGATGGGGAACGAGATGAAGTCCGAGTACCGCTTGACGATCTCCCGGATCTTCCATTCGTCGGCGTAGTCGTACAGCGCGTCCTCGGTGTCCGCCGGACGCAGGTGGACGGTCACCGCCGTACCCACCGGCGCATCCTCGACGGTCTCGATCGTGTACGTGCCGTCGCCGTCGGACTCCCAGCGCACACCGGTCTCCTCGCCGGCCTTGCGCGTGAGCAGGGTGACCTTGTCGGCGACCATGAAGACGGAGTAGAAACCGACACCGAACTGACCGATCAGCTCGGCCGATTCCTTGCTCTCCCGGAGGCGGCGCAGCGTCTCGGCCGTTCCGGATCTGGCGATGGTGCCGATGAGTTCCACCACATCGTCGCGCGACATGCCGATGCCGTTGTCCCGCACGGTCAGCGTGCGGGCCTCCTTGTCGACCTCGATGCCGATGTGCGGGTCGTCGGCCCGGAGGCCGTCGTCCGTCAGCCCGGCGAGGCGCCGTTTGTCCAGGGCGTCGGAGGCGTTGGAGATGAGTTCACGCAGAAAGATGTCCTTGTTCGAGTAGATCGAATGGACCATCAACTGCAGGAGCTGCCGGGCCTCGGCCTGAAACTCCAGCGTCTCGGTGCTCATTGCATCCCTTCTGGCAACATGACGTGTGCGAGCGCTTGCCATCGAAATCTGACATACCGGCAACTGCCCGCACAAGCGCCTTCCCCACCGTCGTCCGGCGCGATGAAGCCGTACGGCCACATCGGCGGCCGTCTAGTGCGTATCGACGTCCTGACGGTCCAGTTTCTCCGCCAGGAGTCCGATCACCCGCTCGCTCTGATCGACGAGAAAGAAGTGCCCTCCCTGGAGTACGTGGAGGTCTGTCTGTCCGGTGGTGTGCTCTTGCCAGGCTGCCGCTTCGTCGATCGAGACGCGGGGGTCACTGTCTCCGGTGAGCACCGTCACGGGGCAGTCCAGCTTGCGGCCGGGCCGGTACCGGTACGTCTCGACGGCCCGGTAGTCGCTACGGAGGGCCGGCATGATCATTTCCAGCATTTCCGGGTCGGCCAGCACGGCCGCGTCGGTGCCGCTCAGCGCCTTGAGCTCGGCCACGATCTGTGCGTCCGACTGCTCGTGGATCCGCTCGTCACGGTGGCAGGAGGGCGCCCGTCGGCCGGAGGCGAAGAGCCGTACGGGCGAGGGAAGGCCGGCGTCCCGCATGCGCAGCGCGACTTCGTAGGCGAGAACGGCGCCCATGCTGTGCCCGAACAAGGCCAGCGGCCGCTCGTCGAGTTGGCGCAGCGCCGCGCATATCTGGTCAGCCAGGTCGGTGAGGCTCGCGATGTTCGGCTCGTGACGCCGGTCCTGCCGCCCCGGGTACTGAACCGCCAGCACCTCCACCGCGGGCGTGAGCGCCCTGGACACCGGAAAGAAGAAGCTCGCCGACCCGCCGGCGTGCGGCAGGCACACGAGTCGGGCTCCGCTGTTCGGCGCCGGGTGAAATCGGCGGATCCATTTGTCGAATCGCTCCGCTGGTTGAGGCAAGGCCAGAAATTCCTTCCAGGAACGTCCTCGGCGCGCTGCTGCCCCATCGCGGGTCGACCGGCGATCGCTGGTGAGGGCGCACCGATCCCACGACTCGCATGACGATTCCCCAGCATAGGACAGGCGCGTCCGGCTCGGCACCCCACTTCCAATCCGTCCTCGGTGCAAGGGACTTGCGGGAGAACCGAAATACCCGAAGAAGTCGCCTGCCGCACGCCCGCCGAGTGGAAGAACCCGCCCTTGGCCGGAGCGCGGGGTGCGACACAGCACCAGCCGGCGAATCACCAACCAGCCAGAACGCCCCGTGGGCCGGCGGTCAGACGCCGGTGTAGGTAAACGCCGCCCACTCGGTCGGATGGCCGAACCCGCGACTCGAGTCCCAGATCCTGCGGGACACCGGCCCCAGGTGTGCCGCGTCCGTCTCCGGTCGGAGACCCGTATCCGTCAACTCGGCGTTCGCGACGTCGCGCACCCGGATTTGAGCATGCCGCAGCGCCACGGCAGCGGGCATCTCCCTGTTCGACGAGCAGGCGGTAGAAGACCCGCGTCACCAGGCTCGCGGCCTCGTCCGGCACAGCCCGCCGAGTGGCGATCACGGCGTACGCGCCCGTGCCGAGGAAGGCGGCAGGAAGGCCCACCAGCTCGTCCGGCGCAGTGCTCCCGACCCGCGGTCTCGCATGCCGAGAGCACCACCAACCGTGGCTGGCACACCGTTTGAGGGCGTTCGGTCAATCAACGGGCCCCTGTCAGGCGATGGGTCACCGCCTCGGCGAGCCGACGGGTGTCGGAGGTGAAGGTCTGGGCTGGAGCCCCGATACTGAGAAACACGTGGGGGCTGGTGGTCCGATGCCGGACCTCAATCACCAGCTCGACCGCGACGCACGTGTCGAACAAGCGCCGGCTCAGCGACGGGTCTGCGGATAGTGCGGTCTCAGTCAGGCCAGCCAAGGCGCTCGGGCCGGTGACAGCCAGGGATCGTGCCACCCAGCGCGCGGCATCGAACTCCGCAGGTCCGCACACGCCTGCGGGGTCGATGAGCGCGAGTTCTCCCCCCGATCTCAGGAGATTGAGCCCGACCGCATCTCCATGTAGCAGAACCGGCTCGATCGCCGGATCCTCAAGGGCGTGCAACACGCCGTCGGGCGAGGGCAGTCCAGCCTCGTGCCAGACCCGTACCGCGTTATGAAGCCTCGGCCCAAGGAAGTCCTGCAAGCGCGGCACTCCGGCCGGCGGTGTCAGGTGCGCCTGGTGGAACAATCCGACGACCTGTTCCGTGGCTGCGGCCATCTCCGTGTGCAGCAGCCCGACGCCCGAGACCTTGCCCAGCAACAGGTGAGTGACATCTGGGGCATAGGCACCAACACCGTGGTCGAGGAGAGGGGCGCACGGCACCCGGTGTGCCGTCCAGGCCGCCAACGTCGCGGCCTCCGCGTGCTGGGGTTCTCCGATCAGCTTCAGAACGGCGACAGATCCATCATCCAGTCGGACCTCGCGGAGCACGTTGGGAGACAGTGGGCTGCCGACCATCGGACCGAGGTCGGTCAACTCCAAGGCCGCCAAGTAGGTGGGCAGCGCCTCAGCGACCCGCTCGAAGGAGGTCATCTTCTCCCGACCTGTGGCCTTGAGAGCCTTTCGCCGGTCAGCGAGCCAGTCATCCAGTTTCCGCACAGGTCATCCTCCGCACGTCTCCGGACCCGGTGCAAGGAATATTGATGCAGCACGGACGGCGTCTAACTCGTACTCCACCCCGGAAGTGCAGGTGACCCAACCCGTTCACCAGCTCGGAAACGACGTTCGTGCCAGGTCGAAGCACTCCCACAGTCTTTCTGACGTCGTTCGCGAGCTCGGCTCGTGAAAGCGCGAGGCCAGTACTCCAGCCGTGGATTGTGATCTTGGTGATGGGATGCCAGGTTTCCGTGTGGGCGATCACGTGATTCAGCTCTGGCGCGAGCAATGCTCAAGACCTGTGGATCGGCCTCGTATTGGATGCGAAGGGCGTACCTTCCCGAGTGATCGACTTCTGGTCATCGAGTAGGCCCGCGTTGGCGCGCGGGTCGGGAAGGCACGCCCGTGCTCAGCGTAGTGAATGCCGAAGGCTCCACCGAGACCGGCTCCCTGATCGACGACATCGTCCGCGAGGGCAGGAGGCGGATGCTGGCCGCCGCGCTGGAAGCCTAAGTCAACGCCTACATCGCCGGGTTGGCTGATCAGTGCGACGAGGTGGGCCGGCGTCTGGTGGTCCGCAACGGCTACCACCGCGAGCGGTCGGTGACCACGGCCGCAGGCCCGGTCGAGGTCAAGGCGCCGCGGGTCAACGACCGGCGCATCGACGAGGCGACCGGTGAGCGGACGCGGTTCTCCTCCAAGATCCTGCCGCCGTGGTGCCGTAAGTCGCCGAAGGTCTCCGAGGTGCTGCCGCTGCTCTACCTGCACGGGCTGTCGTCGGGGGACTTCGTCCCGGCGCTGGAGCAGTTCCTCGGCTCGGCTGCCGGGCTGTCGCCGGCCACCGTGACGAGGCTGACCAGGCAGTGGCAGGATGACCACGCCGCGTTCCAGGAGCGGGACCTGTCGGACCGCGACTTCGTGTACGTGTGGGCCGACGGGGTGCACCCGAAGGTGCGGCTCGGCCAGGCACACTCGTGCGTGCTGGTCCTGCTCGGGGTGGGGCTGGACGGCAGCAAGGAGCTTATCGCCCTGGCCGAGGGGCTGCGGGAGTCGGCGGAGTCGTGGGCCGACCTGCTGCGCGACTGCCGCCGACGGGGCATGCATGACCCCGAACTGGTGGTCGCCGACGGCGCGATCGGATGGGCCTGTGGAAGGCGCTTCGGGAGGTCTTTTCCGCTGCCCGGCATCAGAGGTGCTGGGTTCACAAGGCGCGGAATGTCACGACCGCCTTGCCGAAGTCCGCGCAGCCGGGCGCGACGAAGGCGATGCAGGAGATCTACAACGCCGAGGACCGTACGCACGCCGGGAAGGCGGTCGAGGCGTTCGCGAGGACCTACGGCGGGAAGTGGCCCAAGGCCGTCAAGAAGATCACCGATGACGTCGACGAGCTGCTGGCGTTCTATGACTTCCCCGCCGAGCACTGGGTCCACCTGCGGACCACGAACCCCATCGAGTCCGCGTTCTCCACAGTCAAGCTCCGCACCAAGGTCACCCGCGGGGCCGGCAGCCCGGCCGCAGCCCTGGCGATGGTGTTCAAGCTCGTCGAGTCTGCCCAGGCCCGCTGGCGAGCGATCGCCGGAGCCCACCTGGTCCCGCTGGTCCGCGCGGGCGCGAGATTCGAGAATGGCCAGTTCGTGGAACGAGAGGAGCTTGCGGCCTGATGACCACCCCGGAACCGCCCCCCGGCGAGGGGACTCAACCAACTCGACGAACTCGCGCAAGCAGCCACCCAGGCCCTTGGTACGTCCGCAGCCGCTCATCCCGCATCCGATGATCCAGTGGCGGACGCTCTGAGCGAGACGGCCCGACTCCGTTCTCCGGCGCTCGGCGCTGCGAGGGCCAACGTGCGGTGTGTACGCCGGAACATGGCGCGGGCCATGAAGGGGTGTACGCGCTTGGCCACACCCCAGTAAAGGCGCGCGCGCAGGCCGTCGGCCTTCACAGCCGTGCTGAGGGTGACGTAACGCTCATCGATGAGGATCGAGGCGCGGGCCGTCAGACCCGCCGTGTTCACGTCCAGGAGCAGCTCTCCGCCCGCTTGGGCGAGGACCGGGAAGGCGTCGCGCAGAATGCCCGTCCAGGCCGCTGGGTCACGCGGCAGGCCCGGCAGGAGTTCCATCCGGTACGCGTCCTCGTAGTCGGTACGGTCGAGGGAGGTGCGGATCAGCTGGGCCGCCGCCGGTCTGGCGATGGCTTGGGGCCGGGCCCAGCCGAGCCGGTGGAGCAGCCGCACCCACGGTGACCAGCGCATGGGGCGGGCAACGCCGTCGGCCGCCGCGCGCTCGATGTTGTCGAAGATCTCCTCGATCATTGTGTCGTGTATGTGCCGTATGACGCAGGCCCACTGGAGCCGGACGAGGCCGCGCGCTTCGCACTCGAGGACATGGCGTACGCGGCAGCGTTCGGCGCCGAGCGGTGCGACCGTCAGCTCGTGGTATCCGTCGAGGCCGCCGCCCGGCGGGGTGTCGAAGCGCCCGCGACGCCCGGGTTCGTACGCCGTGACGTGGTAGCGGATCCGGCCGTGCCCGCCGTCCGCGCCCCCGGCGAGCGGGCCGTCGAGGCACATACGCGGCCAGGCCGGGGTCGGGAAGATCGGGTCGTCCGCGGCGGAGAGGCGGTCGAGCAGGGCGCCGACGGCCGCCGCGGGGGCGTCGATCACACGCTCGTGGACATTGCGTACCGCAGTCATTGCCTACCTCCATACGCTGACGTATGGTTGACCATACGGTAGCGTACGGTCATGGCGCAACGGCAGCAACGACAGGACAGGAAGCCCCGGTTGACCGCCCAGGACTGGGCGGACGCCGCGCTCACCGCGATCGGTGAGGGCGGTATCGCGGCCGTCGCCGTGGAACCCCTGGCGGCCCGGCTCGGCACCACCAAGGGCAGCTTCTACTGGCACTTCGCCAACCGTGACGCGCTCATCGAGGCCGCTCTCGACCGCTGGGCACAGATCAACACCGAGGGCACCATCAGCGAGGTCGAGGCGGAACCAGACCCCAGGAAGCGGATCCATCTGCTCTTCGCCGAAGCCATCACGTCGGCCACGGCCAACCCGCTCGAGGTCGCACTGCTCGCCACCGCGACGCAACCCCAGGTCGCAGCGGCCCTGCGCCGGGTGACCGAGCGCAGGGTGGCATACCTCGCCCAGCTCTTCGCCGACCTCGGCTTCCCCGAACCGGAAGCCCGCCGCCGCGGACTGCTCGCATACACCGTCTACCTGGGCCACGCCCAACTCGGCCACGCTGTGCCCTCGATGCTGCCCCCGGAGGAAGGCGGGGTGTTCCGCGAATATCTCAACGAGGCACTCGAGGTGCTGATGACGCGCTGCAGGGGCATGACGGACACGGCCCCTCTGGAAACTCGGCCATCGCGAGATCGTGGCCGCGATTCTGGTCCAGCGCCCCCGCTACGTCGACACCGCTGACGAGTGCTGGGACGAGAACGTGCAGTTCATCGCCACCGCCCGGGAAGCTGACCCTCGGCTCATCGCGGAGATCAGGCGTCTACGCAGGCAGCCGGATGCCGGCCTCCCGAGCGGAGATCAAGAAGGGTGAACTGATCCACAACCATTGACGATTGCTCTCTGGCGCTGATCTTGTGACGCAAGACGGTTGGAGTCAGTGAGGCCGTTGGTTGATTGCGCGGTAGCCTGTTTCAGTGATCGACTTGCAGGTTCGGGATGAGGTCGGGACCATCCTGGCGCCTTCCCGCGGTGTGTCCCGGGACGCGGCGCTTATGGACATCGATCGAGCACAGTTCCCCAAGCTCGCCGGGCTGTGCCCAAACCCGGACACCGTCTTCAACAGCTGGCAGAGACCCATGCTGCTGGAGGAGCTGGATCGACTGCCCGCGAAGCGAAGCGGCCCCTGGGTCGATCGGGTGCGCGCCATGTGCCGGACAGCAGAGGAAGGGGTGCATGGGTACGTATGGTTCGTCGGCGACTGATCGGCAGTCTCTGCCATGGCCCTCACTGACCGGGCCGGTCATCGCGGCTGTAGGACCATCAGTCGGGATTCAGCTGGCTCCCCACGGACCGGGGGTGTCCGGCTTGGGGATCCACAGCAGAGGCTGGTTGTCCCGGCAGTAGTCGGCAGCGCCGTCCTCCCAGGGGAAGCGGCCTTCCCTGTCGGGCCAGAAGAGCTGGGCCACGGGCAGAGGCGAGACCTGGTAGTAGTCCAGCCCTGCGCCGAAGAAGTCCTTGCACCAGCTCTCGTGCACAGGCCGGATAACGGCGGGAAAGTTGTCGAAGATGTCGTCCCGGCGCTGGTCGGGCACCACAGGAGGTCCGTTGCGCACGGCCTCGCCTGCCTCGTTGATCAGGGACATCATGGTGTCGACCGCCAGCCCGAAGACACATATCTCCGGGCTGCGCAGCGTGTGCCACAGACCGACGGAATACGCCCAGCTGGCCGGAAGTTCATCGTCGGCGGCGACTCCCATCACATGCCAGCCATAGTTCCGCGTACTGGCGGCTATCGCCCGGTCCCGCTGATCCCACGACGCTTCGTGCGACGACTGCGTGCAGAGGATGCACGGACACCCAGCTCTTCCCATTCAGCCATGCTAGTGGCTCGTCACGCAGCCTCAGCCGAGTAATCGACCCGCTGCTCGTCGACCATCACACTGTCCAAGGCCTGATCTTGGAGGTGGTCGTGGAACGTCCACCAAGTTTTTTTGCCCGGTCAGTCACGATGGGCGAGGCAGAAACCGGGAAGTTCTTCGAAAACACCTTGAAAGGTCCCAAGAGGTTGGGGAGTTTTCTCCACCGAAGGGCAGAAGTCCGGTATCACTTCCGAGCGCGGGATAGATTACAAAGTAATCTCCGAGAACCCGATCCCAGGGCAGATCACCAAGTGGCTGGACAAGAAGGGGATTGCAGGAGAGGTCGGAGCCGCTCCTCGTCCTCTGCGGAGAAGGTCCAGCTCACCCCCTCACGTGCGGGTGGTGACGGATGACCGGTCGCGGGCTGACGGCCGTCAGTAAGAGGCGTCACACCAAGGACCTTGCCGAGCTCGGCGTGGTCGGCAAGGTCATCTCGAACCCGATGACCCTGAGCTCGTTCCGCCAAGGCCACCGGCGATGTTCTCCTCGCTGCGGGTCCTGATCCCGCGTGTCCGGCAGCTGTCACGCCGGCGACGACGCCCGCGAGGAAGCCGCCGTCGAAGCCGCCCGCCTCCAGGCCGCCGCACCGCCGCAGCCAGAGGAGGACCACGGCCAAGAGGCGGGCAGGCAGCGCCGTGGCCTGCTTCGCCGCCGCGGCTGACCGCGTGCGGCGACGCCGCCCCTCCACAGGCAGAAGCAGAAGCCGGGCCCGCGCAAGACAAAGTTCATCGGCGCGGCCTCACGGCGTGAGGACGACCTTCTCGCAGCGGTCCTTCTTGTTCTTGAACAGGTCGTAGCCGGTCGGTGCCTCGGTCAGGGGCAGCCGGTGGGTGATGACCCGGGTGGGGTCGATCCTGCCCTGCTCGATCAGGCCCAGCAGGGGCTTCATGTATTTCTGCACATGGCACTGCCCGGTGCGCAGGGTCAGGGACCTGTTCATCCAGGCACCCGCCGGGAACTTGTCGATCAGCCCGCCGTAGACGCCGATGACCGACACCACGCCGCCGCTCCGGCAGGACAGGATGGCCTGGCGCAGGGCGTGCGGCCGGTCGGTCTCGGAGCAGAGGCTGTGGACCTCGTCCGGAGGTTTGCCCACGGTGGTGGTCGCGGTCAGTTCCATGAGGGCGCTCCTACGGGTGCGGGTCACGGCCGCGTAGAGGTCCGTGGCCGTGATGGTGGTGACCGCGGCGGTCGCGGCGACGGTGCGGCCGAGGCCGCGGCCGTTGTGGTTCTTCAGGGCCCGGGTCAGCATCGCCAGGTCCATGAGGTCGCCGCCGGCGCGGTGCGGGTCCTCGGTCCCTGCGGTGAAGGGCTCACTGACCACCTCGACGTCGAACCGTCGCCCCTGACCCGCCTTGTCGGCGAGCCGAGCGGGAAGTGTCCGGGCCATGCGCTGCGCGATCTCCGTCGGCGCGTCCGGATCCGCCCCGTAACGCTCTGACACGACACCGGCATGACTGGACCCTTCTCATCGGCTGCCCCGAGTTATCTTCTTCGCGGTCCTGCAAGAGGGCCACTCGCCTCCGGACCCGGCATGACTGTTGCCCCCTGTCTCACTGAATGGCTCCACACACGGCCAGGCGATGCACTCACCGGACCGGCTCTGACCCGCCGGTGGCAATCACCCAGCCGAGCAGCCACGGTGTTGGCGCCGACGGCCGGCATCAGCTGTCGGGGTGGGAAGCGGCTTTGAGCTTCCAGCCGCTGCCGCTGCCGCCATTGCGCAGAGGCGGGAACCGGTGGCCTTTGACATCGGTGCTGTTGACATCGGTGCTGTACTCGTGACGCTGCCCGCAGTCGCACTCGTGGATCCCGGAGATCGGCACAATCTCACCGGGGTGAAAAAAAACCTGGTCGCTGTCCTGGCTCATGACACCTGTGTACGACGCCGGCCTGGACGCGGCGACCGGAGTAAGCACGCCGTCGGCGAGAGGGCCCACGAATCTCCACCAGTCGGTCACGCTGGGCAGGATCGGGACGGAGGAGAGAGCAGCGGACGCAGGCTTCTCTGAACTATTGAAGTTGATGCCTCAGAGTGGATCCCGGCAGCATGATCCGACACCCCGTGGTGGGGTCTTCCCACCAGACGGTGTGGTTGCATCCGATGGGGGGGATGGTGGAGGAACCAGAGTTCGACGTGCTGTTGGCCTCGAGCGGAGGCCGAGGGCTCGACCTTGTCCGGGCGATTCGGTCAGTGACCGGGCTGAGCGCGTGGCGAACCAAGCAGCTGCTTGAAGCCGCTCCGACGACGCTTGTGGATCGGACATGGTTCGAGGCCGCGGTGGATGCCGCGAGGCGCCTCAACGCGGTTGGTGCGCGAGCTGATTTGGTCTGCAGGTGGTGTGAGCGGGTGATATCTCCGGAGGACTGCCCAATGGACCCGGAGCCGTGCTCATCACCCTTCTTGTCCCCGACCGGCTGCCCCGCGAGCCGACCGAGGGCTTGATCAAACCTCGGCTGTCCTGGCCCTAGTCCGAGGCCGTAGCTGTCCAGGCCGCGGTGACGCACCCTTCCTCCCAGTGCCACCATTCCTCGACTTCGCCGTGTTCCAGCAACCTGCGGATCCGGGGAAGGTCCGCCGTCGGCGGGATGTCCAGCGCGACCATCCGGAACCGCTCAATGCCCTCGCCTGTCGTGCCAAGCCGATGGAAGGTCTCCAGCACGGTCTGCCTGGCTGCTAGCGGAAGCGTCGAGATCGCGAGTGCCGATCTGGTCGAACGACGGGACTCCGAGGAATGCCTTCGATGACCTTCTGTCCTGCCTGGCGTCGAGCTGCGCGAGCTTCTCCTGTGTTCCGGTGAGGCTGACCTGGAGTCCCTGGACTTCGAGGAGTCGGTGGTCGAGCGGGCCGACCGGCGGGGCGCAGTGGTGACCCGGCCCAGCAGCCGCAGCGTCGTCGGCGCGTCGGCCGGCAGATGGCCCAGCTCGCGCAGCCCACGAGCCGGCCGACGCACGGATCACAAACCCCGGGGGGCGCCTCGCCCACTGTGCAAGACGATGCTCCAGCGGGGCTTTACGATCACTGGGCAGGAGATCCACAGCTCCACCCCGGCCGTGATCAGTTCCAGTACCGCGCGTTGCTCGTCGGGAGTCCATGCGACGCACTCGCCTCCGAACAGCTTCCCGTAGGCGCTGCTATGCACCGCTCCCTGCTGGGGCAGCCAGTGGACCCCGCCGAGTCCTCGGGCCAGATCCTCGAAGAAGTTCCACGCCTCCAACACCGCACCTGGGGGGACGCGCCGGCGCACCGGGTCCTCCAGCCAATGCTGGACACGGGCGAGCTCCAGCGTGTCGACCTCAGAAGTCGCCAGCCTCCGCCCCCGCCGGCTTACATACTTCCGCGCCTGCCGAACAGTCATGAACACCGGCACCTGCCAGCGATCAGCTTCTGGCAACGCCAGCACCTGATCGGGTTCGTCACCCCCGCCACCGATCCACAGAACTACCGCGCTGCGGCCGAGCCCGCGCACCCGATACGCATAGAGACTCCCACCCCCACCGCGGCGTCCGGCCGCGAACACATCTGCCAACTCGATTGTTGCCACACCCTCACACTGGCACGACCCGCGAGAACCGTCGCCGAATTTCTCCGCAGCGTCCGGCCACATCGGAAAACCCGGAGAGGTCCGCTACCCGGCCAGCGATTCGAGCAGAGCCACTAGCGCCACCTCCGGCCTGACGCGCTCGCCGTGTCAGCTGGACTTGGACTGGTCCGGGGAGGCGTAGCCGACGTCGTCCGTGTAGAAGCGGCCCTGCTCGCACAGGTCCTCGAACTCGAGTCTCTCGTCCGAGCTGAGTTCCTCATCCAGCGCGAGACTGAGGACGCCTCGGGCGCGGGCCAGTCGCCGCGCGACATCCCAGTCGCCGACGAATTTGCCGACGGTGTACTCGTCGGCGTCTCCGCCCGCCATGCGGGATCCGAGTCGGTCGAGGGAAACCACGAACTCCTCCAGGTCCAGCAAAACCGCGACGGCCTTGTCGAGGGGGATGCGGATCTCTCGGGAAGACATGTCCATCGGGCCGGTTCAACTCCACAGCTGGCTCCGCCCCAGATCGTGGTCTTGCTGGCCGGGGCTGGTGCGGGAACGGGGGGGCGGCCCCTGGTGATCATTGCGCTGCGGAGACAGAAGATCAGACGGTGGCCTCAGGTCGCAGCATAGATGCCCGATGCCAGGACATGTTCGAGGTCCGCGGTCGTGGAAGGCCCGGTAGAGGAGCATGCCTCCCGCGCGGTGGCGCGCCGGCGGCGTGGCGCGGGGTGTCCGGGCACGGCCGTTGCGCCGGTGCACCGGCGCGTAGCTGAACCGGGGTGGGCTCAGTCCCCGGTGGTCGGCGCTGAACGCTCGTCGGGCTCAGTACCCTGCTCGTGTGTGCGTGAGCAACATCTTGGCGGTGGTGCGGAGTTACCGCGCCGCCGTGGTGCAGGCCGCGGCCTGCTGCTCCAGGGCGGGCGGGCCCCACTCGGGTGCCGTCGGGCAGCCCCTCAGCGTGGCCGCGGTGGCGAGCAGCCGGCGGGCGTAGCCGTCCATGGGATCGGCGTCGGCGCGCAAGGTGCCCACGTGTGCGAGGAGATCGTCGGCCTCACCCGTGGTCGCCGTCGCGATCCCGGTCGCGGTCACGGTCGCTCGGGGGGACTCGGTCACCATGGCGGCTCCCAATCGGCTGGGCGGATGCGGGACTTCAGCACGGCAGGACGGCTCCGGCGCTGCGGTGGACATGAACCGGGGGCAGGTCAGGACGAACAGGGGACGGGTGGCGTCGATGCGAAGTCGGCGCAGCTGCCCGGCGAGGGGTTCGACCGCCGCGGTGTCCAGCCGTACCCTGACCCCGGCGCCGGCATGCAGCCGCGGTCGGCCATGGGCCCGGACCAGGGTGCGTACGGTGCTCTGGCCGCGGCGGCCGTAGAGGACCCAGTCGGCCTCGGGGCAGCGGACGCCCGGTCCGGGACGGCCCCCGACGGCCAGCCCGAGGTCCCGGGAGCGGGCGGCGATCCCCCGGCCCGTCAGGTCGGCCTCGGCGGTCATCCGCATCGCGGGCTGGCCCCAGATCTCCTGGGCGACCGCCCGGGCCTCCTCGCTGGTGACCGCGGGGGGAGAGGACGTACCGCCCGGTGCGGCGCAGGTCGACGCGGCGCAGCAGGTCGGTGGCGACGTCGTACGGGCGCGGCCGCCACAGGTCGTCCACCAGGACGGACAGGGCTATCTCGGTGTAGGGGCCGATCGTGGTGCAGCGGTGTTCGTACAGCGACAGCATCGCGAGCGCCCGCCGGCCCAGCCGGCTCGGTGTCAGCCAGGTGACGTGGGGCAGCAAGCCCCTGGCGGCGTCCATGCCGACGGGGAAGCACAGGTGGGCGGCGCAGGAGGGAGTCGTAGTACCGCACCGGTACGACGACCGGGCCTGCCGTGGTGGGCACGGAGGTGGTGGGCAGGGTGAGGAAGGGGTAGCCCTCGGGCGGGTTGGCGCGGTCCTTGAGCCGGTAGGCCTGGGTACGCACGATGGGCCCCGGTAGGGGGTGAGTGCGTCGTCGACGGCCTCGCGGGTCTCGGGGACGACCGTGCGCAGGTGCTCGATGTACTCGCGGAGCAGGTGGCACGACGGGAACTCGTGGGAGGGCCCGGTGTAGTCGTGATCGAGTGGAGGCCGCGCGGTGTCGCCACGTGGACGTGCCGCCGGCCCCCGCACAGGTGGACGTGCCGGCCGGCCCACCGCACCGGTGGCCGACCTGTGCGACGTCCGCGTCACCGGCCCCGGTGTGCACGGGGGCTGTGATCAGCTGTCCGGGGGCCGTGTTTCGCTGTCCGGGGGCCGTGATCCGCTGTCACCGGGCCGGGACCAGCCCGGTGAGGACTACGGTGGCCGCGCGCCCTGTGCCCCCGTCCTCACCCGTCGGTCATCAGCCCCGCGGCGACCGTGGCGCCGAGTTCCCAGCAGGCCTCCGTGCCGGGCTTGCCGGGCTCGCCGGTGACGGTCACCGGCTCGGCCGCGCGGCGCCAGCCGAGGCCGGTGGTGACGGCCTCGATGGCGCGGACGGCGCCGGTGACGTCGTTGCCGCCGTGGACGTAGTAGCCGAAGGGGCGGCCCCGGGTCGCGTCCAGGCAGGGGTAGTAGATCTGGTCGAAGAAGTGTTTCAGCGCGCCGGACATGTAGCCGAGGTTCGCCGGGGTGCCGAGCAGGTAGCCGTCGGCTTCGAGGACGTCGGAGGCCGTGGCGGACAGGGCCGCCCGCCGGACGACGCGGACGCCCTCGATCTCCGGTGCCGTGGCGCCGGACACGACGGCCTCGAACAGGGTCTGGCAGTTGGGCGACGGGGTGTGATGGACGATCAGCAAGGTAGGCACAGCCCGCACCCTGCCGTGCGTCTGCCACCGCTCGCAAACGACGGGCACGACAGGGCGTCGCGGGCACCGGTCCGGGGTAGGACGATGCCCGGCAGCACGCACGCGGCGACGGAGGGAGACAGGGTGGGCGAGGACGACGGCCGGGCACCGGCCGCTGTGGTGTTCGACGCGCTGGGGCTCGCCTACGAGGAGGCGTTCGCCGCGTCCGAGCCGCACCGGGCGTCGCTGCGGTGGCTCCTGGAGCGGCTGCCGCCGGGCAGCCGGGTGCTGGACGTGGGCAGCGGGACGGGACGGCCGACCGCGCAGTCCCTCACCGAGGCCGGGCACCGGGTGCTGGGCGTCGATGTCTCGCCGGTCATGGTGGAGCTGGCCGGCCGGCAGGTGCCCGGGGCCGAGTTCCGGCTCGCCGACATTCGTGAGGTGCCGCTGAGCGAGGCCTCGTTCGACGCCGTGTGCGGGTACTTCTCGCTGCTGCAGATGTCCCGCGCCGAACAGGCCGACGTCGTGGCGAGGCTGGCGCGGGCGGTACGGCCCGGCGGGCTGGTCGCGCTGGCCACCGTGCCCCTCGACGTGGAGGACGTCGCGGGGGTGTTCATGGGGCAGCCGGTGCGGGTGACCAGCTTCGCCGCCGGGGCGTTCACGGAGCTGGTGACCGGGGCGGGCCTGTCGGTGCTGGCCGAGGAGCACGCCGTGTTCGCACCGGCCCACCCCGACGCCGTACCCGAGCCGCACCTGTTCCTGCACTGCGGGCGCGACGCGGGGTGAGGCCGGTCAGGGCTGGAGGGGCAGAGACCGGCAGGTGGAACCGGCGGGCCTGCCGGCGAGCCGGTCGGTGAGCCAGCCGATGACGTCGCCCTGGTCGGTCAGCAGCGGCGCGACGTGGTTCAGCAGGGCCCGGCCCAACTGCGGTGCGGCCACCGGCACATAGGTGACCTGGGCGCCCTTGCGGCACCAGTCGACGGCCAGCCGGCGGGCCTGTGCGTGCGGGACGAGGTCGTCGTTGATGCCGGTCGCCACGCGTACCGGGCTCGCCGGCTTGCCGGTGCCGATGCGCTGCCGGTCGAGAAAGTCCCGCAGGGCGGGTTCGGCCCTGATGACGTCGCTGAGAGTGGAGCCGTCGGTCGTCCAGGCCGTGCTGTGCGCGGAATTGTAGGACCGGATCGCGTCGCCGACGCACATCGTGGCCAGGTCGGCCAGCGCCGCCTTGCCCGCCGGGTTCAGGTGCCGCTCGGCGATCGGCTTCAGTGCCGGGTCGGACTGCAGGAAGCCGTTGACGGCCCAGCCGAGGGCGCCGGCCAGATCGCTGCCGTCGATCGCCTTGGTCACCTCGGTCAGATCGGCGGGCGGCGCACCGGAGTACGTGCCGGCCAGGGTGACGTCGGGGGCGTAGGACGGCTGGAGTTCGGCGGCGGCCGCGGTCGCACCGCCGCCCTGGCTGTAGCCGTACAGTCCGACGGGTGAGGCCGCGGTCACCGAGGCACCCTCCAGGTTCCGGGCCGCGCGCACCGCGTCCAGCACCGCGTGGGCGCCGTCGAGGCGGTTGACGTAGGTGTGCAGCCGGTCCGTCGCGCCGAGTCCGGCGTAGTCGGTGACGACGACGGCCACGCCCTCGGAGAGCAGCCGGTAGATCGCCAGGTCCTCGTAACCGACGGACACCGTGCGGCCGTTGAGTCTCAGAGGATGTTCCAGACCGAGTGAGGCGGCGCACTGGTCGCCCTGCCCCATGGTGCCGGGGGCCACCGCGACCAGGGGGCGCGGTCCGCCGTGTTTCCAGGAGGCGGTCGGCTCGACGTAGGCGCCGGTCACCGCGACCGGCTGTCCGGTGGAGTCGGTCGACTTGTACATCAGCCGGGTGGCCCGGCCGGGCAGGGGGCCGTCGAGGCCCGGCAGGCTCAGCGCCAACGGCAGGCGCTCGCTGCGGACCACGGTGCCGTCGGCGGCGGGCAGCGTGGTGGGCGGGGTGTAGAAGGCGGGGATGGTGACGCCGCGGGACGCCACGGTGTCCGAGGCGGTGGCGGGGAGCGTGGCGGCGGTCTGCGCGCCGAGGCAGGCGGCGACGGCGATCGCGAGGGCGGGCACACGGGTGCGTACGGGCATGGTGGACCTCCTGGGCGGCGTGGTGGGGCAGGGGGCTCCGAAGCGACTGGCAGGGACCTTACTTTCGAGTAAGTTACCGGCGGTAGCCGACGGGAGGTCACGGTTGGGCAATATTGAATCCTTGTCAGCAAGGAGTCCGGCCCTTATTCCCCCGCTCGTTGCCCGCCCCCTCGGTTACAGTGTCCGGCCGGACCAATGGGGAGATGAAGGTGCAGGTCAAGGTGGGGATCATGCGCAGCACAGCGGTGGGCGTCGCAGTGGGCACGACGCTGTTGGTGACGGCACTCAGCGGGTGCTCCGAGTCGAGCGGGCCGGGCGGCAAGGGGAGCCCGAGCACGTCGAGCGCGTCCAGCGCGTCGAAGCCGGCGGAGACGACCGCCCGCGGTGGCACGATCGGCGCGGCCGGTTCCGCCTGCGAACTGCCCGTCAGTTTCGCCATCGCCAAGGACTGGAAGGCCAAGGCGGTCGACGCGGAGGCCGAGCTGTCCAAGGCGTCGAAGGGCTCCGACGACGATCTGACCGGAGCGCTCGCCGATGCCTTCCTCCGCCAGGGGCCGGTCACCACAGCCTGCGAGATCGACGCCAAGCCGGCCGGCAACATCGGCTTTCTTCGCGTATGGACCGGCAAGGCGGGCGACGGCGACGCGGGCAGCGTGCTGCGGGAGTTCGTCGCCGCCGAGGACAACGTCAGCAAGGCGAGGTACCACGCCTTCAAGACCGGCGGCGGCCTGCCCGGCGTGGAGGTGGAGTACCTCTACACGAGCAAGCTCCTGGACGAGACGAAGAAGGAGAGCGCCTTCGCGGTCAGCACTCCCGACGGCCCGGTCGTCCTGCACCTCGGCGGCATGGACACCGAGGAGCACGAGGCGATGCGGCCCGCCTACGACCTCGCCAAGCAGACGCTCAGGCTGGCCTGAGGGCCGCCGCCCGCGCCTCGCTCAGTCGACATCCGGCTCAGTCGACGCCGGACTCAGTCGACGCCTGGCTCAGTCGGCGGTCGTTGGCCGGCCGAGGTACGTGAGGGGGCCGGCGTCCGCGACCGGGATCTCGTGGAAGCCCAGCCGGTCGTAGAAGGCTCGGGCGGCGGTGTTCACGGTGACCATGCCGAGGTGGGCGGCCTGGACGCCCTGTTGGTGCAGGGCGTCCAGGAAGGTGTGCAGCAACCGGCGCCCGTGGCCTTGCCCCTGCCACGGCGGCAGCAGGTCGATGTGCAGGTGGGCGGGGTAGGCGGCGAGTTCGGGTACGAGCATCCGTTCCGGGTGGTGCAGGAGGCGGATCATCTCCTCGCTGGGCGTACGGGGCGGCGCGGCGGGTTCCGGGTAACGGCCGGCCAGCCGGGGGATCCAGGTCCGCCGGAAGTCCTTGACGAAGCGCTCGGTGTCGGCGGTGCCGACGATGTACCCCACGGCCCGGCCCGTGCCGTCGTCCAGCACGAAGGCGAGGTCCGGGTCGAAGTGACAGTACGGCTCGGCGAAGATCGACGGCATGAGGCGCCGGTCGGGGTGGATCGCCCGGGAGTCGCCGCCATTGTGCGCGGTGCGGACGCAGACGTCGGCCACGGCATCGCGGTCGGTGAGGCGGTAGGGCCGGATCGCGGGGCTCGGATGCTGGGAGGACATGCCGGCATCCTCGACCCTTTGGGAGCGCTCCCACAAGGGCTTTTCGCGAAAGCCGGTGAGGCCACCTCCGGTCGAGCCGCTGCGCCCCCGCGAACGACACGCGGCGACCACGCCTCATGGAGGCGGGCCGCCGCGCGGGAAGCCGGTTCGGGGGCCGGCGTCAGTCGCCGGGAGCGGTGGGACGGGGTGTGGGGGTGTGGGGGTGTGGGGGTGTGGGGTGTGGGGGTGTGCTGGTCAGTAGCGGAGGCGCCTGGCCCGGAGCAGCATGAGCAGGCCTGACATGGCGAGCAGCGTGCCGATGGCCGCGGGCCAGAGGTGGGCACCCGTCTCGGCGAGTCCCCCCTGTGTCGCCTGGGGTTGCGGTTGCGCGGCCGCGGGCGGGGTGTGTCCGGCCGCGGCGGCCGGGGCCGACGCGGACCCGTTGGATGCGGAGGCGGCGGGTGCCGACGCGGCGGGTGCGGACGGGGATGGCGCCGACCGAGCCGGCGCTGCCGAACGGGCGGGCCCTGAACCGGGCTTGGCGGAGCTGACCGGCGTGGCCTTGCCGCCGGCGTCGCGCTTGGTCGTACGGGGCGGCTCGGTCGTCGGGTCGGTCCTCGGTGCCTCACTCCGAGGGGAGGCCGACGGTGCCGGGGCGGACGTGGCGCTCGCGCCCGGACCGGTGGTGGCACCGCCGCCCGGGGTCTGCGTCGCACCGCCGCCGGAACCGGCCGTGGGCGCGGCGCTCACACCGGTGCCCGAGCTCTCCGTCGGCGTAGCGGTCGCACCACCGTCGTTGCCGCTACCGCCGTTGCCGCTGCCGCTACCGCCGTTGCCGCTCCCGCCGTCGCCACTGCCGTTCCCGTTGCCGTCGGGGCCGCAGTTGTGTCCGGAGTTGATGCAGTCGACCATCTCCCGCATCAGGCCGTCGTCGAAGACGTTGATGAAGTCGCCGTGGTCGGTCACGGGCTTGTGCAGCTGCTCCGGGAAGGAGTCCACCGCGAACAGCGGCACGGTACGGCCGCCGTCCTGCACACTCGGTGCGTCGACGTCGTAGACGATGCGCTGCACGAGCTGCGGGACGGGACGGAAGCCCGCCGGGCAGGAACCGTCGGCGGCCGCGAAAGCCACGTGGGTGCGGTGGTTGGCGCTGTCGATGTTGCGGCCGTCCCAGCAGCTCTGGAACCGGAAAGTGCGTACGACGTCGCTGCCAGGAGGGCACAGCGGGTACTTGTCCTTCAGCTGCCGGTCCTCGAAACCGGTGCAGCTCCAGGACGCGTTGGCGTTGCCTGGGCCGTTGACGAAGGCCTTGGCGTCACCGGTGATGATGCGCAGCAGGCGGGGCATGGCGGTGACCTTCTCGCGCGGGTTGCCCACGAACGTCAGCGTCACCTGCTTCGGCGTGACGATCTGGCCCGCGTTGCCCTCCGTGCCGCCTCCCGGGGCTCCGGCGTCCCGTTCCTGGGTGCCGTTCTGCAGGCGCAGCACCGGCCAGTAGTACGTGGACTTGTCACCCTTGTCGACACAGCTCGTGCCGGCGTTCGCCAGGTCCTCGTCGCTGGCGAAGGCACTGTTGCCCTGGTTGCCGACGTAGTCGTGGAAGTGGTGCGCGCCGTTGGAGACGCCGGGAGCGACGATGACGTTGTCCGAGTTGAACAGGCCGTTCGCGTTGACGCCGCAGTCAGAGGTGAAGGTGCCGCGCGAGGCGTCGGCCTGCTGGGGCGGGTTCGGCAGTTCGGGCTGGACGGAGGTGATGTCCGTGTAGTCGGAGACGACGGGTCCGTTCCCACCCTGGCCCGCGCCTGCCGGCGCCTGACCCGCGCCGCCCTGGCTGTCGCCGCCTTGCTGGGCTCCGTCACCGGGAGTGGCCGTGGCCTGACCGCCGTTGTCGCTGCCGCCGGGGCGCAGGGTGCACTCGGCCAGGTCGTCGAGGCCGTCGGGGCGCTCCCCCGCGCGGTCGATGGCGTCGGCGATGCGCTCGACGGTCTCCGTCCGCTTCTCCTTCAGCGGGTTCATGATCGCGCCGTCGACGGAGTCGGTGTCCTGTCCCCCGGCCTGCCCCGAAGCCTGGAGCTGCTGGTAGGCCGCCGCCGTCTGCTGGTCGAGCGCGGCGAGTTCACGGTCGACGTCCGCTCGGGCCTCGTCCGGAACGGTCGTCAGCCGGCTGCCGACGTCGGGGCAGTCGATCGTCGCCATGCCGGACAGGACCCGCCCATGGGCGTTCGTGTCCGAGCCGCCGCCCCAGCCCTCGGTGGCCGAAGCATAGACGTTCGCCGCGACGATCCCCCCTCCGCCCAGCATCAGGGCGACCGCTGCGAAGGTCGCGCGTCGTGCGCCGGTCGGGCGTCTGCGCCTGTTGCGTACCAAGGTCGTCCCCTGTGTGTGTCATTGCGGGTCGGGCATGGAGTTCCCCCGCCTCATACGGAGGACGGTGCCACTGTGTTCAACCGAATCGCGAATTCACCGGGATCTCACAGGAAAACGCGAGCCCCACCTGTTCCCGGTCGAACGTCACCACGAACATCACAAATACGTATCGGACATTCCACACCTCAACCTTCACACGAGGGACACACGTTGGCTAGGTTGACGCGAGGCCGCCCGGCTCACCCCCGGCGGGCCGCCGTGTGGTCCGGCACCGGAGTGCTCGACGGTCGGACGCAACGGCCCAACTGCCCTAAAGGGCAAGGAAGGAGCACGTCTTCCATGGCGCCGGAGAGCCGCGACGAGGTGCGGCAGCGGATCGATTCCCTCTACGACCAGGCCGAGAACGCGACCGGGAACTTCAACGCGACCAGGGCCATGGCGGCCCGGAGGCGTTCACGGGGCGTGCCCCTGGCCAAGCCGCGGGGCGGGCAACCGGATCCCGCGCTCGACGAGGTGGCCCGGCAGTGGTTCGACGCGGCACGCGCCAGACTCGGCCCGATCGTCCCCGCCGCCCTGCCCGCCGACCGGCTGCCCGCCGGCCCGGCCGCGTCGGCGCGCTCCCGGGACAGGTTGGGGGGCGCCCTCCCGGGCGGTGAGAGAGGGGCCCTCGCTCTTCCGGGAGGGGAACGAGACGTACCCGGGCCTGCGGGCGGTGAACGGGCGGCCCTGGGAACGGGCCTGTCCGGACGGCGGCCCGAGTTGGAGCAGGGCGCCGGCCGCGCGGTGGCCGAGCTGACGGCCGGTTCGGCGACGGACCCGGCGAGTCGGCCCCTGGCGGCCCTGGAGAGCGGGCACGTGGCACATCCCGGCGCATGGAGCCCCGAAGCGCCGGGCGCCGCAGGCGAGTTGGCAGGATCGGTAGCGGCCGAGCCGGGTGTCCGCAGTACGCCGGAACTGGCGCTGCCCGGATCGGCGGGACTGCAGTCAGTCGGCGCACAGGGACCGCTCGGTCTCGCGGCGCCGATGTCGGCGCCTGAGTTCCCCGCTCTCGGGGCGCTCGGATCGGCACCGGAGCCGCTCGGTCCCGGCGGGCTCCGATCGATGGCCGGACTGCCCGGTCCGGGTACGGCGGAACCGGCCGCAGGGAGTTTCGGAGAGACGGCGGTGCTGCCGGTCGCCGCGCTGCCCGCCGCGCAGGCAGCGTCGGTTCAGGTGCCCGGGGCACTGCCCGGCCCCGCCGCGTCCGGTCGCTCCGCCCCCGCCGTCTCCAAGGCCGGCAATCGGCGCAAGCTCACCAAGGCGCGCGATCTGCTCTCCCGGCACACCGCCCAGCTCGCCACATCCCGCACCGTCCAGCCCGTCCTCGCGGATACCGCCTGGGACACCGGGGCGCAGCGGGTGGTGAGTCAGCCCGCCATGGCCCAGGCGGGGCAGACAGGGCTGGTCGGGCAGGTGGGGCAGGCGGCGGAACAGTGGCAGCAGCAGTGGGCGACATCCGGCGGGGCGGCGATCGCGACGGCGGCGGCACCGGCACCGGCACCGGCACCGGCGATGGTGAACACCGGGACCCCCGCCCCCATGACCGACACCGGCTCCTTCCCGTACCCGACCACCCCCGCATCCCTCACCGACACCGGCTCCTTCCCGTACCCGACCACCCCCGCATCCCTCACCGACACCGGCTCCTTCCCGTACCCGACCACCCCCGCATCCCTCACCGACG